>JAPLTU010000044.1 GCA_026397965.1 Verrucomicrobiota bacterium
TGAGATGGGCCAGGTTATTAGACTCGATAAAGACTGTTCGCCTACGGACGCGACGCAGTCGCGCCCCTACCCTCAAGGTAACTAGGGCAGCACGCGGTGCTGCCCCTACCTCTCGCTTACTCCGTCTTGCCGGCGGCGAAATCCGTGAGCGAATCCGCCACCCACTGGCGTTGGTCGACGCCCAATTCCGGAAAGATGGGGATACTTAATACTTCGGCGGAAAGCTGCTCCGAGATTTTGGCGCTATCGAAGCCGCGATAGTTCGCCGGCGCAAAGCACTCTTGGCGATGGAGCGGAATGGGGTAATAAATTTCGCAACCAATCTTACGGGCGGTCAGGAAAGCTTTTAACGCATCGCGGCGACCGTGCGGCACGCGGAGCGTGAACTGGTTCCAGATTCCCTGTTTCGTAAAATCGACGGGCAAAAGAATCTTAGCCTCCGGCGATACTCCGGGGCGGTTTTCCGCGATGCCCGCGCAATTCTTGAGCGCCTGGTGATAGAAATGAGCGTTACCCGCGCGAGCGCAGTTATAACCGGGCAAATGCGGGAGCTTGATATGCAGGAGAGCGGCCTGCAGGGGATCCATGCGGAAATTGGCGCCGACTTCACGGTGATAATATTTTGGCTGCATACCGTGGACGCGCAAGATGCGGGCCCGCTCCGCCAAGGCGTCGTCCGAAGTCGTCACGAGACCAGAATCGCCCATCCCGCCAAGGTTCTTGGACGGAAAGAAACTGGTCGCGCCAAAATCGCCGACCGACATCGTCGCGCGGCCCTGCCAGCGGGCACCCATGGATTGGGCAGCGTCTTCGATGAGGCGCAAGCGGTGGGCGGCGGCAAAAGCAGCGAACGCATCGAGGTCGCAAGCTTGCCCGAAGAGGTGCACGGGCATGATGGCCTTGGTGCGCGGACCGACCTTCCGGGCTGCATCCGCCAGATCGATATTAAAAGTATGCGGATCGACATCGACCCAGACCGGGTGAGCACCCAGGCGGACGACCGAGCCGGCGGTGGCGAAGAAGGTAAAGGCCGGCAGCAGCACCTCATCACCGGGGCCGATGTCGAGGGCCATCAACGGAAGCAGCAACGCATCGGTACCAGAGGAAACGCCTAAGGCATGCTTGACCCCGAGGAAGGCCGCACAGGCTTTTTCGAAAGCCTCGAGCCGCGGGCCCATGATGAAAGCATTCGAGCGCAGCACCTCGCGGAAGGCTTGTTCGAACTCGGCCTCAAGGGCACGATTCTGTGGCCCGAGATCAAGCAGCGGAACGGTAATCATGGCGCGACTCATTTCTCCCACCGTCTCCCCGCACGAGCAACATCATTCCTGCGCCGCCGGCCGACGCAGGACCAGGAACATGCCGAGCGTGGCCAAGGGTAGTGTCCAGAACTGTCCCGCCGTCAGACCCAAGATAAAACCGTCTTCGGGTGTGCGGAAACACTCGGTCGCGATACGTGCGACCGAATATAAAAGCAGAAACTCGCCGGCCAAGCGCCCCGGCGAAAGCTTTTGCGGAAAGCGCCAGAGCACCCAGAGTAGTGGGAGCAAACCCTCGCCGAAAGCTTCGTAGAGTTGCGAGGGATGGCGGGGTTCCGCTCCTTCGTGGGGAAAGATCACCGCCCAGGGTACATCCGTAGTGCGGCCCACTAATTCGGCGTTCACAAAATTTGCCAACCGGCCGAAAAGCAGCCCAGCGGGAGCCATGGCACAAAGTAAATCGCCGACGGATAAGAACGAAACTTGACGGGAACGGGCAAACCAAAGCCCAGCCAAGAGTACGCCGAGAAAGCCCCCATGGCTGGCCATACCGCCCTGCCAGACGCGGAAAAGCATGGTCGGATCCGCGACGAACTCGGAACGAGCATAGAGCAAGACATGGCCGAGGCGACCACCGGCGATGACGCCAACCATGACGGCTGTAATTAAAGTGGATTCATCGTGAGCATGCTTGAGCGGTGTCAGCCCCGCACGCCGCCAGCGTGAAAGTACGAGAGCGGCGACTAAGAAACCAGCTGCGTAAGCCAGCCCATACCAATGGACACCGCGCAAAGGCCAACCTTCGGGAAAGCGAAGCGCGACTGGGTCGAGATGGTGAACCCAATAGCCGAAGCCTGGAAAAATCATAAGTTAGCCTTGGGTGGAGTCGGGTCACCAGGGTGACGCCGCCCGACCCGATGCCCGCGCTGACGGGCGAGCTCTCGCATGTCAGGGTGAGGATCATCTTTTTCGTAAATTTCGATGCCTAAGAGCGATTCGAAAACATCCTCGAGGGTGATCACGCCTGCGAAGGCGCCGAATTCATCGACCACCACGGCAAGGTGTTGATGCGCGCGGACCAAATCATGCAAAGCATCAGACAGTGTGGCATTTTCCGGCACGATGTGCGGCTTGGCCATCAGGTCACGGACCAAGACATCGCGGCGGCCTTCACCCGCAGCCTTCAAAATATCGCGGCGCCTCACCACGCCGACGATGCGATCGGGATTATTTTCCCAGACCGGCAAGCGGCCGTGCGGCACACTGGGGTAAAGGCGCAGAACATCTTCAACGGTGAGATTGGCTTCGATAGCTGTAACCACCGGACGCGGCGTGAGGACCTGCGAGACGGGGATATCATCCAACCGGACGGCGTTAGCCACCAAGGTGCTTTCCGCTTGGGTGATCTTGCCTTCGCGCGCGGCGGCTTGGGCAAGACTGCCGATATCTGCATCTGCCCGGTCAAAGCCGACCTCTTCGGGTGGAGCCAAGGAATCGTGTAATTTACCCAAACTGCGGAGAATCGAAGCGGCGGCGCGGACTAATTTCAGCACCGGCGCGATGCGGCGAGCCAGTAACTTACGAAAATGCATCCCAAGTTTTCGGGGGAGCATCACCGTCAACCAGGCCATGAACCCACGATAACCGTCCAAGTAGCCGAGATGCCGGTGATGACCTTATCGCCGACGAGCGCCCCGCCCAAAAGAGCGCTCATACCGACAAAGGCAGCCGACAATACCTCGAAGGCCGCAAGCGTGTTGCCTTGATCGCCTCGAGAGCGCTCAATGGAAACCGCCGCCTTGGCGTCCAAACGGCGTAAATCCTCCAGCTCCGTATGGGAAAGCGCGGAGACCACGCCTGCCACGAGGGATATCGCGGCAGCGCTCCCGTTCAGGAAAACAAAAATCGGCCAAAGTAACCAGACGTCCATGTCCCTGTTTCTTAAGAGGAATCAGTCCGTTATGCGAGGGAGAATCCCGGCGTTGACCGGGGGCGAATTGACCGGAAGACTGGGCCGATGAATCCACGTGAGCTTAAAATCGTGTCCGGACTCGCCGTCTTCCTGACGGTCGGCCTGCCTGCCGCCGCCGGAGCCATCGCCTTCCGCGCCCAGCCCATCTTGACGACCTTGATCACAGGGGAGCCCGGCAAGCTGCCCGGATTGACGGGTTTGTATTTCAATCACTTCACCGGAGCGCTCCTGACACTCTTTATCCTGGCCGCCATCGCGACCTTCATTTCTTTGCGAAGTTATCTGAAGAAAGACGGCGAAGCAGTCGTACAAATGGCGACCTTACTGACCGCCGCCTGTTTTTCGGCCCTGATCAGCGTCGTCTTTTTAGCGATGCTCATCTTGGCCACGAGCATGCCGCTTTACGCCAAAATAATGGCGCGTTGAGAGCGCCATTGCGCCAAGGCCGCCAAGTGTCGGCGAGGTGCATCTTGGTCCGCGCTCGCCTGCCAAAGCGTCGTACCGTCCAACCCGATATATTTCTGGGCGAGCACCGCACCTCCCGAGAAAGTCGAACGTAGCACGACGACCGCTTGGGCGTGGAACGGAAAACCTTCGGCCGTATCTTTTACCGAACATCCGGCCTGCATTAACACGCCACGAAACTGAGCGGCGGCCGTGCCCAGCAGACGGCCCGTGACGGCGGCGGGAAAATTCCAGACGTTACCATCCCACCAGGCCAAAGAACTTCGCGTCGCTTCGGCCAAGTGCCCAAGGGCGTCGAACTGCAAACCTTCCACGTCGAGGCGCGGCGTCAGGCTTTTTAATTCCCGCCAAGCCTCCGAGGAGTTACGCCATGGCCCGCTCTTCGGGCGCGGTAGCCATTCGGGCTGATCACGTACGGTCTTTAACTGAAACAGGTCGATCGTCGATGGAGTCGGCGGTAATGCGCGCGCCGTGAGCCATTCCGTCGGAAGCGCATCGGCGCGCGACGCGACAATCAGGCGAATAATGGCGTCGGTTAATTTTTCGCGGGCGAGTAGCTGTCGGACGACGGGTTGCCAGCGGGCCACTTCCGCCTTGGCCCCTAATTGCAGGCGCGACGCATCCAGACCTATCCGCGGGCAACCTAAGGCCAGCCGCGCAAGGTGACAAGGGCCGGGATGAATCACGGAAACTTCGGCGTTATCCGGTTGCGGGAACCATTCGCCATTACGCCAAGCCATCATCGGGGCAAGGCGGCATGAGCCGCGGCAAGCAGGGGCGCCTGCGCCTTACGCAGCGCTTCGGCATGTTCGTGCTCGGGGACGGAATCAGCGACGATACCTGCGCCGGCCTGGACAAAGCAGCGACCCTCGGTGCACCAAAGCGAACGGATAATGATATTAAGGCAAAGATTTCCTGATGCACTAATCCAACCCATGGAGCCCGTATAAAAACCCCGGGCGACGGGTTCGATCTCGGAGATGATCTGCATCGTACGCACCTTGGGTGCGCCGGTGATGGTGCCTCCTGGGAAAAGAGCGCGGATGACATCAGCGGGCGTAACCTGTACCTGGAGCCGACCTTCCACCTGGGATACAAGGTGCATCACGTGGGAATAGCGCTCGATGGCCATGAACTCAGGTACCCGGACGGAACCCGCTTGCGAAACGCGGCCAACATCATTGCGCAAGAGATCGACCAGCATCAGATGCTCGGCCCGTTCTTTAGTGTCGCCCGAAAGTTCAGCGGCCCAAGCCTCGTCGGCGGCGATATCGGCGCTCCGCGGCCGCGTGCCAGCGATGGGTCGCGAAGTGATTTTTCCGTTCGTCACCTCTACTAATAATTCAGGCGAACCGCACGCCAATGAAATACCGGGAAGTTGGGCTAACCCCATATAGGGCGATGGATTAGCGGCCCGCATCGCCTCGTAGGCCTGCAAGGGATGGACGGGCGGCACCTCCAAGCGGGTGGAAAGATTTACCTGATAAGTATCTCCGGCCGAGATGTAAGCCTGACACTGAGCGACGGCTTGCACGAAACTTTCAGCCGTGAGTGACGAAGCGAGCGGGGTGGCTGGAGCGACGCGGGGCAAGGGCGCGAGGGGAGACGCATGGCAAGCGGTGAGCCATAAACCGGCGAGCATCTGGGCGCGCGCTTGGGCGGCCTTTAAAGTTGGGCGCGTCGTATTTTCATGACGACAGAGAATGACCACCGTCAGTTGCTGGACGGTTGAATCAAAAATGCAGACCTCATCGGCCTCAAGCACGACGGCCAATGGCGTGCCGGGATCGGGGATCGCCGAAGTCACCGGCTCGATCTGACTGGCTAATTCATAACCCAAGACCGTGAGCAAGCCGCCTTGAAAGGCCGGCCAACCGGGTAATTGCGGGGCGCGCACCTCACGTGACCATCGTCTCAAAAAATCGAGAGGCTTTTCCGAAGACTCTTCATGGGCGCCTTGCGCCGTGGAGGAAACGACCCGGCCGTCGGCATAAAAGCTGATTGCCTGACGGGCGGCGGGAACGGCGAGCGTCAAGAAACCTGTCCGGCCGCTTTCGAGTACGGCATGGTAACGTCCCGTCAAAAAAGTTTCCCAGGAAGGGGGCACGCCGGGCGCGGAAAAGCGGGCCATATAGGGGAGGTGCGTCCAGCCCGTTCCGGCCGAAGTCCAATCTGCCTCGGTGACTTCTGCTAAAATAAGGGGCGGCTTACTCACTGGCGATATTCAGGTGATAACCGCTCAAGGCCGAGATCGAAAGAATTTTGCGGGCCTGCGTCGGCGTAACGCCATAAACGTGGAGCTCTTGGCGCGAACCCTTGGATACGACGGTCACGCGTAGACAACCTTCGAGCGGGACGACCTTGATCGAAAGAGATTTTGCACCGACCCGGGCCTCGATGACTCCGCGGGAAACCCGACCGTGGCGTTCAAAAGCTTCGACCACGGGACGTGCCGCATCCGTGATGGTCGTGTGCGTTCCCGCACGGCCCCGGCCCTTGACCATCGTTAGGCGATCTCCCAGTTATAGGGATGATGGGAGAGAAGTTCGCAGCCTCGCTTCGTGACGACCACGCAATCTTCCATGCGACAGCCGCCGATCCCAGGATAGTATAAACCGGGCTCCACCGTGACCGCATTGCCGATAACCAGAGGCTTGGCATTACGCACCGACAGGGCTGGCTCTTCATGGATATCAAAGCCGAGACCGTGACCCGTGCCGTGGAAAAACCCGGTGTAAACGCCGTCGACCAAACCGGTCTTATAACCCATCGATTTAAAATACTTTACCACGACATCGTGAACGGCTGCCCCGGCGACACCGGCGCGGATGGCCTTGATGGCGCGGCGCTGAGCTTCCAATACGGCATGGACGAGATTACGCTGCTTGGTGTTCGCCTTACCCTTGAGGTAGGTGCGGGTCATGTCCCCATAATTCTGGGAAGCGCGATGGCGGGGAAAGATATCGACGACGATGAGTTGATGAGCGGAAATCGGGCCGGAGCCGGAGCAATGACAATCGACGGCTTGATCGCCGGGGGCACAAATCATTCCGATATCACAAAGCGCGCCCGCCCGGAGGATGGCGACTTGGGCTTCTTCTTTCAAAATTTCAGCGGTCAATAATTTGCCCTGCCAGAGCAACCGACCTTGGCGATCAGGGCTGGCGGCAGCGAGGATTGTTTCGATCACCGAGAAACCGGCGCATGCCGCCGTATTACCGGCGCGGATACCAGCTAACTCGGCTTTATTCTTTATCCAACGGGCCGGGAAAAGTTCCGGGGACGAACGCTCGTCGCGCTGAGCACCAAGCGGGGTGAGCTCGAGTCCTAATTCGCGTAACCTTTCGTAGAGGCCCACCGGAAAATCAGCGGGGACGCGAAAGCGTTGAACGCCGTTTTGCAAAGCCGCGAAAACAATCGCATCGGCCAAGCCGGCGGCCGGATTTGTTTTGCGGAGATCCGTGATGATCGCGGAAAGATTGAGGACTTCATCAAAGTCGGACTCGTCTTCGGCACGGCCGACCTCGAGCAGAGGAAGTAGCCCGATTTTGCGGCCTTGGGCGCTGAAAGCCGGGAACGGATCGGAGGCGTTGAAGCCCGAGAACCAGCGCAAATCCGCGCTCTTTGAGGGCGTCGCCATCATCAGGACCTCTTGCGGGGCCTTTGATTTCGTGGCGGATTTTATCTTTTTTGGAGTGCGCACCATAAGAAGAAAGATGACCCATGTTTTGCCAGCGGTGAAGCGCAATCGGCATCGCTCTTGACCCAAGACCAGACAGGCTATCGGCATGCTCGCCCAAGCCGCCCCGTTGACCCAAGCCGCCGCCGGCTTCTGGAGTACGCTCTTCCTGCCCACGCTCCCCTGGTGGGAACTGGTCCTACGCGGCATCATCGTCTACCTCTTCCTCATCACCCTGATCCGGCTCACGGGCCGACGCCAGGTCGGCATGCTGACCCCGTTTGATTTCATATTGCTATTAATCCTGAGTAACGCGGTGCAGAACTCGATGAACGGGGGCGACAACAGCCTGGGGGGCGGACTGATCCTCGCGGCCACGCTGGTCAGCCTGAATTGGGGAATGTCCTTTCTCGCCCGACGCTCTAAGTCGATCGAAGGCCTGCTGATTGGCCGGCCGATTTTTTTAATCCGCGACGGACAGCTCTTGGAGCACAACTTGCGCGCGGAGAGAATCACCCATCACGAACTCATGGCCGCCTTACGCGGGGCGGGCTGTGGTAATATCGAACATGCGCGTCATGCCATCTTAGAAACCAACGGTTCGATCACCGTGGTACGTGCCGAGACCCATAGCGCGAGATAATCCCGGGCGGGAAGTCGTCGGGATTTCCAACGATAAATCAAAGCCCAGAAATGCGGCCTGCCGGGGCTAAGGCGGGGGAATTGGCTATTCCGGAGGCTTGACCCGGACGGGGCGGCTTGGAATAGTGGGCGTCCTTGGCCACGCGGGTATCGTTCAGTGGTAGGACACCACTCTTCCAAAGTGGATACACCAGTTCGAATCTGGTTACCCGCACCAAGCAAAGCCCAAAATCAGTTCCGCCAAGGAAGCTGACCGGAGGGCGTCACCTCAAGGAACTCTTTCCAGGCCTCGACTTCCGTCATCGAAAGCGAGGACGCGACGACGAGCCGCCATTTGGGCTTGGCCGGCGCCCGGCGGAGGGTCATGCCCGCCTGTTCCGGCAGGCGATTAGCCTTACGTGAGTTGCAACGAACGCAGGCCGTGACGATATTTTCCCAGTTGGTCTTACCGCCGACATCGCGCGGCACGACGTGATCGAGATTGAGTTCCTCGTCGCGGAAAAGTCGTCCGCAATACTGGCAGGTATTCGTATCGCGCAGGTAGACGTTGCGGCGGCTAAAGCGGATTTCGCGGCGCGGCACGCGGTCATAGGCGCCGAGCAAGAGTACGCGCGGGACGCGCAGAATGATGCAAGGGGAACGCACGGCCTCCGTGGAAGGGGGTGGAGATTCCAGCGAATAGGCCAACCACTCTTCGGCATTATAAACACGATGGCCGGAGGGTCCCGCATGGATGGCGGAGGCACGGCCGCGGAAGAGCAGGCTCATAGCCCGGAGAATACCTACGATATTCACCGGCTGCCAAAGTCGGTTCAGCACAAGGACGCGATGTTCGAGGCGGGCGGACAAGATACCCTTTATTAAGGGGCTAATCCCGCTGGGTCAACCCCTCTGGAATCAACGTTTTTTCTTAGCCGCAGGGGTCGCCGCCGGAGGGGGTGGCGGCACAGTTTCCGGATCCGGAAATTGCACCACCAGCGGGCCGATGGCCTCATCGGGAATCGCGAAAGAGAGCCCGTCGATGCGGACGCGAAGAAATTCCACCGCGTTAGAACGGAGCGTGAAAGGCCCTTTGATATTTATCTGTATTTCTTTATCCTGCGGGCTAACGATCCCGGACTGCCTGATTTCGCCGGTGTTCGTCTCGATAAGCTGGTAAGTCGTACCTAGCTGTAGGGCAGTCAGCCCGACGACATGAGGCCTCCCGGTAGGTTTGACCTTAGGCGGTGGCATTCGGCCCGTCGGCGAAGACGAGCTTAGCGAAAAAACGCCCAGATTAAAATCGCTACCACGCCGATGGCCAATGATCCGTAAACCAGCATGTCGCGATTGACGGTGACGGCGCTGGCCGGACCGGCGGGTTCGAAAGCGGCATCCTCTTCGACGCCGGCCTCGAGCGGACGGCGAGCGGCCTTCGCGGAGTGGTGCGTATTAAAATCAGCGCCGGCTTTTTCTTCGTCGAGTCGAAGGTATTTGGCGTAAATCTTTACGAAGCCGCGCTTATAGACATCAGCCAAAGGGATAGATTCGAACTGATTGGCCTCCATCGACTGAAGGTAGTCGGTACGGATCTTGGTGAACTCGGCGGCTTCGCGCAGAGTCACACCTAAACGTTGGCGGGCTTCTTGGAGTCGTTCACCTAGGGTCTGCATAGGGAGACTTTCGGCTGTAGGCTAAAAATAGGCAAGCCTCTGGTAGTGAAAATCAGAGTAGCAGGTCCCAAAGCATGAACCAAGGGGCGGCCAGCCATTCAATAGCATCCCCCATCACGCTACGAACGACAGAAATATTAATCATAACCAGCAAGATGAGGAAGCCCCAGCGGGCCAAGGACTGGAACATCTCCTCGGTGTAAATACCCAGTCGCAGGGCAATCCGCGATCCATCCAGCGGCGGAATCGGGATGAGATTAAAGACGGCCAAACCAGCGTTAAGAAAGACGCCCGAGACCAGGAATTTTACGACCGATGCGGCCTTCGGGTCGTTGAAGTGAAAACCACCCAGCCCGCCGATCAGAGCGAAGGACAGGCAGAGCACGATATTCATCGAAGGCCCGGCCAGCGTGATGAGAATATCGTCCATCCGACGCGTCCGAGGATTCAGCAGCGAAATCTGGACCGGTTTACCCCAGCCGATGAGGCCAAACCCGGCCGGAGAGCCCGTCAGGATCGGCAGAAAAATCATGAAGGCCGGGATGGCGATGGTCCCGATGGGGTCGGTATGGGCGAAGGGGTTGAGCGTCACCCGGCCTTGGGCGCGAGGGAGCGGGTCCCCTCGCAGATCGGCGACCCAGGCATGACCAAACTCGTGGAGGCCGATGGAGATGATCAGAAGAATCAAGCTGAGTAGGCCCCAGCGGATTTGATCAAGCGTATGGGCGTCCATCTTTTAGGCGCGGAGGGAGCACATGCTCGGGTGGCGGAAGGACGACTTCATAAAAGGTGACCTAAGGTGTAGCCAGTGGGCGGCGTTAGCCAATCCGAAAGGGCCGACTGCACTCCCTCCTTGAGGAATCAGCCGCGAAGGCTAATCATCACAGCATGTCGTTAGTCGCCCGCATTCGACTTGCCCAAAAACGCGGGCTGGCCGCGCCCCAGGCACGACTCTTGGCCAAATTGAGTACCCCGCGGGCGATCCAAGATTTTTTGGTTAGCTTTCCGCAGAACTTCGAACCCAAAGGCGATACCGCCCGCTCCGTCGAGCAGGCCTTGAAGCATCGCTCGGCGCATTGCATCGAAGGGGCCATGATTGCGGCCTTCGCCCTTTGGTTGCAGGGACACCCTCCCCTCCTCTTGGATTTCGGCGCCCATCAAGATATGGATCACGTCATCGCGCCGTTCCGCATCAACGGCAAGTGGGGGGCGATTTCGAAGACCAATTACGTCTGCCTACGCTGGCGTGACCCCGTCTACCGCAGTGTGCGGGAACTCGCTATGTCCTATTTCCATGAATACGCGAAAGGACCGCGCAAAACCTTACGGACTTATTCCAAGCCTTACGACCTGAGCAAAATTCCGCCTGAAAAGTGGGTGAACAACCCCAAGGATTGCTGGGAAATCGCGGACCGGATCACCGTCGCAAAACATTACGCAATCGTGACAGACGACGAAGCTGAAGGCTTACGGCCGCGCGACGACGTCGAAGTCGCGTCCGATAAAATCACCGTCTTCCCGATTCCGAAGTGGAAAAAACGTCGGCTCTGAAGGCGGTCAGCGCCGACCGTCATACCAGAGATTGCAGTTCTCCGGCCGCTTGGCCGCGTGGCCGGCGGTGAACAGCATGCGGAAGAAAAATTGGGCCCCTTCGGTGAGCGTGTAAAGCTTCAGCTTGCGCGAGGAAGTGCGCAGCGGGTATTCGGCCAGGATGACGAAACGCCGTCCGCGGCGGCGAGCAATGGCCTTGAGGCGGCGGCTCAAGAAGACCTCCTCGCCGGCGTAGTATTCGGTGCCGAAGCCGCCGGCCTCGCGAAACGCGGTGGCCTCGACCCAGACGCAAGACCCCGCCGCCCAGCACGTGAGTCGGCTCCAAAGATTCCACAGCCCACAGACCAAACGAGCGTAACGTGGCGTCCCCGGCTCGAGTTCGACCGTGCTCCCACCTCCGAGCGCGCGACCCGCCGAAATCTGATCGGCGATGGCGGCGAAGAGTGGAGGTGAAGGCGTCGAATCGGCGTCGATGAAAATCAGCCATTCGCCGGTGGCCACGCGTGCGCCCGCGTCGCGCGCACGGCCGATCTGGTTAATCGGCTCGAAGACGACGGTGGCGCCGGCGGCACGGGCGCAAGCGGCGGTGCCGTCGGTCGAGTTATTGTCGCAGACGACGCATTCCCAGATCCACCCGCGCGTCTCAAAGACGCGCGCGGCCGTGCGGACAGCGACGAGCGTCGCCGGCAGGAGTTTTTCTTCGTTGAACCCCGGGATAATGACGGAGACGCGCATCGGCGGCGAAAGTCTTCAACCGATGTGTTCGAAGGCACAAGCCGCCGCACCGACGACTCCGACATTGCCGCCGAGGTCGGCGGGAACGATGGTGCAGACCGCTGAGAGGCGCGGAAAGGCGTAGCTATTAGCGCTTTGGCGCATCGGCACGAAGAGCGTCTCCCCGGCGGCCGTGACTCCGCCGCCGACGACGATGACGTCAGGGTTAAAAGTATTAATCACCGCGCCTAGGCCGCGACCCAGGTAGTTGATGGACTGCTCCCAGATTTCTTTGGACAAAGCATCGCCTTGGGCAACGGCCTGAAGAATGTGGTGCGTCGTGACGTGTTCTGCGCCGCCCGCTAAAGCCGCCAGCGAAGAGGTACGACCCGTTGCGAGCGCCTCGCGGGCGCGACGGGCGATCGCGGTACCCGAGGCGTAAACTTCCCAGCAGCCGAGATTGCCGCAACCACAGCGAGGGCCATCCATCGTCAAAGGAATGTGGCCGAGTTCGGCGGCGTTACCATTGCTGCCCCGCATCAGCCGTCCATCGATCACGGCGCCGCCGCCAATGCCCGTTGAAATCGTGATATACACGACATTCTTCTTTCCTTTGCCGGCACCAAAACGGAATTCACCCAAAGCTGCCGCGTTACAGTCGTTATCAATGCGGGCAGGAAGACCACCGAAGGATTTGCTCAGCGCTTCGGTGATGGAATAGCCCGTCCAGCCGGGGAGATTAGGCGAACCGTCGACACACCCGCGCGAAATATCCAGAGGCCCGGGCGAGGCTACACCGATGGCGACAAAGTCAGCCGGCTTGAGCTTAAGCTCGTCGAGCAGCTTATGGGCTTCGGCCGCAACGCGGTCGCAAGCTTGGGCGGGTCCTTTTTCGGCATGGGTTTCGACCCGACCAGAACCAAGCACGGAACCGTCTTCATTGACGACGCCGAAGGCGAACTTCGTACCACCCAAGTCAAAAGCTAAAACTTTACGCATAAAAGTAATCAGTCGCGCGCAGGGCGCGCATAGTCGTCTTGCAACCGCACGACATCGGTGAGGTCGGGGGTGGAAACCTCCAGCAAGACGCTATCTTCCAGTGCCTCGAAGCGGTGAATCGTGCGAACGGGGATGTGTACGGCCAGACCCGGAGTCCAGATGATTTCGTGTTCAGCGGTCACGGGGGCCGTGGCATGCGTTTCGCCGGCAAGCAAAGGCCGATAGGTCAGCTTGACGCGACCAGAGAGCAGGTAGAGCGTCTCGGTCTTACGTTCGTGGTATTGCAAACTTAAGCGCTTACCGGCCTTCACCTCCAGCACCTTGCCGGCGTAGGCCGGTTGATCACCGTACCAGATCTCACGGCCCCAAGGTTTCTCCACGGATTTAGGAACATGCAAAGGCGATGACATGCCTTTATAACTGAATAAATAATCCGACTAGCCAAGCAAATCTCCGAAGAAGTCGGGCTGGTCGGTGGCGCCCACAAGCGGCTCGACGAGGCTGGGCTGGTCTTGTGCCACCCGATTGACTTCAGGAGAGACCCGATACAGCGATAGCGTGCGGTCGGGGGCCGACACGGCTAACTGCGCAAAATCTTCGGGAGAAAAGGCCCGCTCAGAGAGCCAGGCAGCACGCTTGGCACCCTCAAGCACTACCGGCATGCGGGAATGGATTTCGCCGGCTTCGCGATTGGGGGCGACCGTTACTAGCGCCAAAGTGCGACTGACCGAACCGTCGGCCAAGAGGCGGAGCGACCATAGGCCAGCAAGGGCCAAGGGTCCGCCATCCACCGCGCGGAAATAATAAGGCACCTTGGCCCGGCCTTCGGATTTCCATTCATAGTATCCGTCGATCGGGATGATGCAGCGGCGGAGCTTGGCAGAATCCTTGAAAGTCGGCCGCTCGAAAATGCCTTCGGCCCTGGCATTAGCATGCCCCTCCTCCTTGATGTCGGGTGCGAGCCAGGAAGGCACGAAGCCCCAAGGCAAAGGCTCGGCCTTAAGTTCGCCTTGCTCGCGCCTCACACTGAACAACGGCGTCCCCGGTGAAATGTTATAGCGCCGTGCCTGAGGCGAAGGGCGTAAACCCAAATCGCGGAC
>JAPLTU010000048.1 GCA_026397965.1 Verrucomicrobiota bacterium
GCCGACCTGGATGGCCTGCACCTCGACCTCGACGTCGCTTTTCTTAGCGATGAGGGCGTCAAGCAGGAGCGTCTCCTTGGCCCAGACCCAATCCTTATGGGCAGGCGGACCCTTGATGCGCTCACGGGCTTCGGCGACACGCTCCGGTGCGGGAATGCGACGACGCACTTCCCATACCTTGTGATCGGCAGCAATCGGCACCTCGGCGGTACGGGTCTGCGACATGCTCAGCAGGACCTTCAAGGCCTCGGCGCCCACGCGGCCACCGACGAATTGCGACCAATCGTCGGAAGCCGGATTGGCCTTCGGGTCGAGGTTGTTGACCTGGGTCACGTCGCCACAGGCGCCCTGCAGGAAGACGACCTTGGTGTCGGCCCCGTAATAACCTTGGATGACCTTCTCGGTGTAGTAGATCCAGTTCGCGCCGATGCCGTCGGAATTCGTGGTGGCGTGGCAGGAGAAGTTGACGAGGCAGCCCGCGAGTTTTCCGTCCGCGCCCCAGACGCCGATCACGCCGACCTCATCGTCGGTCGGATTGGCGAACTCGACCACATCGGGGTTATTCTTACCTGGATGCGAGAAAGTGAGGCCGTTCTTCATGCGGAGGCGGCGATTGAAGGCCACCTGGCTCTCATGGCCGACGCCGTAACCGACCGTGACCGCAGCCTTGGACTGATCCGCGGCGACGATGGCCTCGACCGTGGCGGCGATGACCTTCTTGAGATAGCCCGCATCCGCGCAGGAGGACTTCTGGTAGGCCAGTTCCTGAATCTCGGAAGAAGCATGGTCGAACTCACCAGGCAGGATCATCCCGATCGGGCCGGAGGAATGGGAATGCGAGGCGCCGATCATCACGTCGGTGATGCCCGTGGCGGCTTTCACCAGACCGCGGATTTCCTGGACCGTCTCACGGCGGATCATCAGGGCGTCGATGCCGACGAGGGCCACCCGCTTCTGGCCATCGTCGAAGACGCTCGCGCGCACCTTGCACGGGTCGTGGATCTTCTTCGAGTAGACTTTCCCATAGTTGCCCGGGACTTCCATGCCGATGTCGGGCGTGATATCGCGATCGGCGAACCCCACGCGGACGCCGGGCTTGGCCGGCGGCGCGGCGAAGAGCGCGGCACATGCCAGAACCAGCAACACATGACGGAAACCGAGCCGGGGAGAACTCATAGGGGTATGAGCAGATATGTCGGGGGAAGGTTCCCGGGACAAGCCCTCGAGTATGGGGTCAGACCGCGTCAAGTCATAGCAGTCTTCAAGGTAGGGCTGACCGGCCCGGTCAGCAGCGGTTGAGCGGGCCGCTCAAGCCGACCCAGTAGCCCTAAGGGCAGCACGCGGTGCTGCCCCTACCTCAAACCTACTCATGAAACCTGATCCGTGGCTTCGGGCCGTCCTTGGCCTTGGGCAGATTGGCCGGATCGGAGAGCGAGGCTCCGGACTGGAGCTCGGACTTGCCCTTCCACTCCCGCTCGAAGCCGGTGCTGGCGAGGCGCACGGCGTCGCGGCCGAGTTTATGGTTCAAGGCATCGACGGCCTTCATGAGGCGGTCCTTGTTCGGATCAGCCTCGCCACCCATGCCCGGCAAAGACGGCTGCACGACGTCGGCCGGCGTCAGTCCGTGGAGCATCACCCCTGCCCGCTTATACATATAACCATCGCGACGGATGCGAGTCAGCGCCCGGGCGGCGGCGGCGCAGATGGCACGGGCATCATCGGTCGGCGGATCGAGCGGCTCCATCTCATCGCCGCGATACTGCTCCTGGTCGATGCGGTGCTGGTTGGTACGAATGAATACGACGATGGACGAAGCGATGAGGCCATCTTCGCGGAGTTTCTCCGCGGCGCGGGCCGCATGCGAAGCGATGGCCTCGGACAGCTCATGCGCGTCGGAGATGGGACGTCCGAAGGAACGCGACACCAGCACGCTCTTCCGCGGGCCAGCATCTTCGACGATATCGTGGCAGGAGATACCGCGTAGCTCGAGGGCGAGACGTTCACCGACCACACCGGTGATGCGGCGGATGAAGCCGGGGTCGGCCGCCGCGAGATCGAGGGCGGAAAGAATGCCATGGGAGCGGAGCCGCGAAGCGAGGCCGGGGCCGACGCCCCAAATATCTTCCGCTTCGACGCCGCGGAGGAAGGCCGTACGCCCCTCGGCATCGGCCGGCACGACGATCACGCCGCCGCTGGCCTTATCGGCTTTCGCCCGTTCGTTGGCCAATTTACAAAGAACCTTGGTTGCACCCATCCCCAATGAAATCGGGATGCCGGTCCGCTTCAGGACATCGGCGCGGATACGGAGGCCTAAGGTATGCGCAGCGGCATCGGGCATGTCGGGAAAGCCCAGGAAAGCCTCGTCGACCGAATAGACTTCAAGATCACGGGCTTGCTCAGCCAAGGCTGCCATCACCCGTTCGGAAAAATCGCCATACACCGCGAAGTTGGAGGAGAAGATCCGCACCCCATGAGCTTCGCAGGTGCGACGTACTTCGAAATACGGTGCCCCCATCGGGATACCGAGCGCCTTGGATTCTGCGGAGCGGGCGACCACGCAGCCATCGTTATTTGAGAGCACCACGATGGGCACCCCAACCAGCGAAGGGTCGAGGGCGCGTTCGCAGGAAGCGTAGAAATTATTACAGTCGGCGAGCGCGCGGAGCATGGCGTCAGCAACGGCGCACGACAGCGACCACCGTCCCCCAGATACGGCATTCGGGCGTGAAAGGTAAGGACCAGCCGGACCAGCGCGGACTATCGGCCCGCAAACTCCAGGCGCCCACGGCGTCGCGCTCAAGATGCTTCACCGTGAATTCACCGCCGACTTCGGCGACCACGATGGTGCCCGAGCGGGTCGGTGCAGCTTTATCGACCACGATGAGATCGCCGGAAAGAATGCCCGCGCCTGACATTGAATCGCCGTCGACGCGCAGGAAGAAAGTCGAGATCGGGTTGCGGATGAGGTGTTCGTTTAAGTCGAGGCGGCGCTCCATGTGGTCGTCGGCTGGAGAGGGAAAACCCGCGACTGCCCGAGAGCCGAGTAATGGTAAGGCCAACGGCCGTCGGGCTTCGAAACCCTGCAATGTGCGCATATCCAACATGGAGTGAACGGATGTTCACTTATAGGGGGAAGATTTCAAGGAGAAAGCGCGACGCGCGGCGGAGACGCGCGTTAGAGGCTCAGAGGCCCAGAGGCTCGGTTGATCAGAACGAGGCAGACACTAGTTGACCGGTTGACCAGTGGGCCAGTTGGCGAGGGAGGCAAGGGAGAGGCTCAGAGGCTCGGTTGATCAAAGCACACAAAGATGCAGAATATCCTCAGGGAAAAGTGCTTAGGGCGAAGGAATTGCGCAGCAGAGAGCGTAGGTTGGGAATGGGGGATGGAATCCACGCACCTTTACCTAGACGAAGCAGGCAATTTTGATTTCGGTCCTAATGGTACGCGATGGCTAGTCTTGACCTGCGTAAAAATACCTTGGGATAGCCAACGGATTGGCCATCTTGCACAGCTCAAACACGAACTCTTGCTCGAAGGAATCGGTCTCGAATATTTTCATGCGAGTGAAGATAATCGACGTGTCCGACAAAGGTTCTTTGAGTCAATCGCACCTTGGCTCCCTCCGGCATCGGTCAAAGCCCGTGCGCTCGACAAGCGAGAAATCGATGAATCCTTGAGGACACCCGAACGCTTCTATCCTGCGTTCGTCAGTCCCCTAGTCGAACGACATATTAGCCAGAACAAGGAGCGTGTCTTCGTCTTCAGCGACACCCTTCCAGTCAATAAGAAGCGACGCGGCTTAGAAAAGGCCGTCGCAGCCGAACTTGCATCAAGGTCGGCTGGACTCGGGACGCACACCTTTCTTCACCATGCATCGAAATCTAACTTTGACCTCCAAATCGCGGATTACTGCTGTTGGGCGATTTGGAGATCACTGACCAAGGGCGATAATCAAGCCCTCGAAATCCTCGGCCAAGCCGTTGATTTAAAAATATGAAAAAATGACCGCCCCAGCTATCCTAACGGAAGAGACCCTTGGTCTCTTATCACTGGGGCGGAACCTTTTCCGCAGGCCTTTCGACCCACAGCATAAGTAAAACGTGCGACGATAATCTGAGCAAGCAGGGAAACTACTCAGGGCACGGCGGAGATGCGAGTTAGAGGCTCAGAGGCTCGGTTGATCAGAACGAGACAACCAATTAGTTGACCGGTTGATCAGTGGGCCAGTTGACAAGGGAGACAAGTTAGAGGCCCGGAGGCTCAGAGGCTCGGTTGATCAGAACGAGGCAGAGCGCGACCAAAGGTCGCGAGGGGGCACGTGGGCAAGGTGACATGGGGACACGGGGAGATACAGCGCACAAAGGGGGCAGCAGTGGGAGACCGGATGATTGGCTGGGCAGCATCAGAGGTAGGGGCGTGCGGCCCGCGCGCCCACGGATGACCGGGCCGGTCATCCCTACCAAAGACCCCAACATTAATCCCGGTTTCCGGTTTCCCTGTGAGTGGGTGAATCTAGGCAGCTAGGGCAGCATGTGGTGCTGCCCTACCCTCGAGACAACAAAAAGGCCCGCGTCGTGAGACGCAGGCCTGAGGGACGAGCTGAGGTTTCGAATTACGAAGCGGTCAGCGCGGTGACTTCAGCACGGACTTTCTCGGCCAAGGCAGTCGAGAGGTAGCGCTCGCTCGGGCTACAGGCGATCGTCACGATACGCTTGCCGGCGTATTCCGGACGCTTGGCGAGCTGAAGCGCGGCCCAGATATTAGCACCGGCAGAGATACCAACCGCGAGGCCTTCGCGAATCGAGACTTCCTGGGCCATGGCGAAGGCGTCTTCGTTGGAGACCAGAATGACTTCATCGATTAGGGAGATATCGCAGTTCTTCGGGACGAAACCGGCGCCGATGCCTTGGATCTTATGAGGAGCGGGCTGGACGGGCTGGCCGGCCATGGTCTGGGTGATGACTGGAGAGGCGGTGGGTTCGACGGCAATGGCGCGGAACTTTGGGTTCTTACCTTTGATGACCGAAGCGATGCCGGTAATGGTGCCGCCGGTGCCGACGCCCGAGACGATGGCATCTACTTTGCCTTCGGTGTCTTCCCAGATTTCGACCGCCGTGGTGCGACGGTGCACTTCGGGGTTAGCAGGGTTGTCGAACTGCATGGGCATGTAAGCATTGGCACCGATTTCATCGCGGAGCTGCGTCGCACGCTCGATGGCACCGCGCATGCCCTTGGCCCCAGGCGTTAACACGATTTCAGCACCCAAGAGACGCAATAAAACCCGGCGCTCGATGGACATCGTTTCAGGCATGGTGAGAACGCAGCGGTAACCGCGGGCGGCGGCCACGAAGGCCAAGGCAATACCGGTGTTACCCGAGGTTGGCTCGACGATCGTACCCCCTGGCTTGAGGCGCCCGTCACGCTCAGCGGCGTCGATCATGGCCCGACCGATGCGGTCCTTGACGCTCGAAAGCGGGTTAAAGAATTCGAGCTTTACCAAAACTTCGGCATGAAGGCCTTCGGTAACTTTATTGAGCCGCACGAGGGGCGTGTGACCGATGGTATCAAGGACGCTATTGTAGATGGCCATAGGGATAATGTTGGGTTGTTAAGTAATAATTAATAGATTTTGCCCGAAATAGGGGCAAGAAAAAACCCGGGGGCACCGGGTTGTGGAAATTAACGGCGGCGAGGCGGTGGAGCGCCTAACCTTGGGGCGGAATCCCGTAAGCGGAAAACAATGCGAGCTTGCGTAAGATCGGAGGGACTCATCTCGACCTTGACGCGATCTCCGGGATTAATCCGAATGAAATTCTTGCGCAGACGGCCAGAAATACGTCCCAGCACCACGTGCTTATTAGGGAGCTCAATCCGAAACATGGTGCCAGGAAGCACTTGCAGGATTTTGCCTTCGAGTTCGATAACGGGTTCTTCAGCCATGCCTTATAGGGACGCACTCCATCTCCTTCGCCCAAAGGAGTCAATCTCCGTAGTAAACTCGCCTCCCCGCTTGCTTCCTACCCTTGGACGGCAAATCTCATCCTATGGATGGCGATACGCCCACTCCCCGCCCCGGCTTAATTTGTCCCTTTGAAAAGCTACGACCTTCCCAGTTGGTGCGGGACGATGCTTTTTACATGTCATTGGCCTTTAACCTAGCTGTGGATGCATGGAGAATCGATGAAGTGCCGATTGGGGCGATCATCGAACGCGGAGGAGAGATCATCGCGGCGGCGCACAATGAGGTCGAACGTGCCAACGACCCCACCGCTCACGCCGAGATGCTGGCCATCACCCAAGCGGCGAAGAAAATCGGGGACTGGCGGCTCAACGAGTGCAACCTTTACGTCACCAAGGAGCCCTGCCCCATGTGTTCGGGGGCGACGATCATGAGCCGGCTCAACCGGGTGATCTACGCCTGGGGCGACCCCAAAATGGGCTGCATGGGTGGGGCGACCGAACTCCATAGCCTGCCCAAGCTCAATCACCGCGTACAAGTGACCTCTGGCGTCCTCGAAGCACCGTGTCGCGAGATTCTCCAAGCCTACTTCAACATGAAGCGAGGGCGCGATTCTTCCGCCCCGGCTTGACCCCCGCCACAAATCATCAACCTATAAGCATGCTTCGACGCGACTTCATCGGGAAAGCTTCGCTCGCCGCCGCCGCCCTCGGAGCCACTTCCCTTTCCGCCCAAACCTCTTCCACCAAAACCATGAGCTACACCCTCGCCCCCCTGCCTTACCCACATACCGCCCTGGAGCCGCACATCGATCAAGCGACGATGGAGATCCACCACGGTAAGCACCACAACGCCTACGTGACCAACCTCAACGCCGCGCTGGCTAAAGAAGCCGGCTTCAGTGCCCCGGCCGACGTCGAAGTCTTGATTGCCGATCTCACCAAAGTACCTGATGCGATTCGCACCGCTGTCCGCAACAACGCCGGCGGCCACGCTAATCACACCTTCTTCTGGAACATCCTCTCTCCGAATGGTGGGGGTGAGCCCGTTGGCGCTTTGGGTGAAGCCCTCCAAAAAGCCTTTGGCGGACTTGAAGGTGAGAATGGATTAAAGGCGAAATTCAAAACCGCCGCGACCACGCGTTTCGGTTCCGGCTGGGCTTGGCTGATTGTCAAAGCCGACAAATCTCTCGCCGTCGTTTCCACCCCTAACCAAGACAGCCCGCTCATGAAAGGCATTGCCGACGTCAACGGAACGCCCGTCCTGGCGCTCGACGTCTGGGAACACGCTTATTATCTTAAATATCAGAATCGCCGTCCGGATTACGTCGACGCCTTCTGGAAGCTGGTTGATTGGAAGAAGGCGGACGCGATCTACGCGCAGGCCATCGCCTAAGGCACTTAGTCAGAGCGGTCTTAAGAAGCGGCCCCTCGGCCGCTTCTTTGTTTGGCACATCCGTCAAGGTATGTTGTCTTAGCCTTACCCCGATGCGTTTCCTCCCGCTCCTTGTCCTGGCTTTGGCGACTTCCGCCAGCGTCGCCGAAACCGTCCTGCCACTTTGGCCCGAAGGCGTGCCAGGCAAGCGCGTGACACCCTCGAAGAGCACACTCGATAAGATCGGTCCAAAGGGCAGCACTGCGGGTCACGAAACTTTCATTAACGACCCCTCGATCATGGTCTACCCGGCGGCTAACCCCAACGGCGCGGCGGTCATCGTCTGTCCGGGCGGCGGCTACTGGTTCCTCTCGACGAACAACGAAGGTACCGGCGTTTGCGAGTGGCTGAACAGCATCGGCGTCACGGGCATCCTCCTGCGCTACCGCACGCCGACGTCGGACGAGACCTTGCCCTACAACTACCCCGTCCAAGACCTGCAGCGCTCGCTCGGCCTCGTGCGCGCCCACGCCAAGACATGGTACATTGACCCGAAGCGCGTCGGCGTGATTGGCTTTTCCGCCGGCGGCAATCTCGTCGGCCACGCTTCATGGGATCGTACGCCCCGCACCTACGAACAGAAGTCCGGCGTCGACGACCCGCGCGGACCCGCCTTCACAATCTTCGTCTATGGCGGCGGCTTCATCGATAAGGAAGACGCAACCAAGTTCCGCGAAGGCTTCAGCGTCCCCGCCGACGCTCCGCCCTGCTTTTTCGCAGTCGCCCATAACGATCGTACCAACCCGATTGAAGCCGCGAAACTCTACCTCGAATACAAACGTCAGAACATTCAGGCTGAGCTCCACATCTACTCCAAGGGCGGCCACGGTTTCGGCACGCGCCAGACCAAGATGCCAGTCGACGGCTGGACCAAATCCGCCGGAGAATGGATGGCTGCCGAAGGTTTCACGAAGGCCGCCCAATAAAAGATGCGCAGCCTCATTTCATGGCTCGCATTGACCGCGGCGACCGTGGCCCAGACGCTCGTCGGTGACGGCGTAGCCGATGATACCGCCGCACTCCAAAAACTTGTCGACACCCAAGGTTCGGTCCATCTCGCCAAGGGACGCTATCGCCTGACAAAGACGGTAACCGTCGACCTCGCCAAGACAGGTTACGCCGCAATCAGCGGAGATGGTACGGCCCAGATCATCATGGCCGGTTCCGGCCCAGCCCTTCATTTCATCGGCACACATGGAGGCACCGCCGCGCCAGCTACGGTTAAGCCGGACGTTTGGAAGACCCAACGTTCCCCAACGGTTTCAGGCATCGAGATTATTGGCACGCATGCGAAAGCCAACGGCATCGAGGCTACAGGCGTCATGCAACTTACCCTTGATAAAGTTGTCGTTCGCGAATGCCAGCACGCCGTGCACCTGACCCAGCGCAATCGCAACATCATCCTCAACGCTTGCAACCTCTACCATAATTCCGGCATCGGCGTGTTCTATGATCACGTCAACCTTCACCAATCAAACATCATCGGATGTCATATCAGTTACAATGGCGGCGGAGGCATCGTCGCTGTTGGCGGCGAGATCCGTAACGTGCAAATCGGCACCTGCGACATCGAGGCTAACCACGCCGAAAAAGGCCCACCCAGCGCGAACATCTTCCTAGATTCCACGGCCGGATCCATCGATGAAGTCACCATCACAGGTTGCACGCTACAACACACCCACAAGTCCGCCGACTCGGCCAATATTCGCATCTTAGGTGCAGGCTATGACCCCAGCCTGTTGCGCCGCGGAGGCAAAGACCATACCCGTGAAGGTAATATCCCGATTACCGGCAACGTCATGAGCGACGTCCAGATCAACGTCGAGATCAAGACCGCTCGCGGCATCACCCTTACCGGCAATACTTTCTGGGAAGGCTTCAGCCACGACCTCGTCATCGAGGACAGTTCCAATATCGTGGTCACGGGCAATAACTTCGACCGCAATCCCCGCTACCTCGTGAACGGCTTCGACCTCTCTGAAAAGGACGGCGTCGTGATCAACCGCACCGAAGATTCCAGCTTCTCCAATAACATCGTCTCAGGGGTCTGGAAAAAAGAAGCCGCCGTAGATATTAAGGACTGCGTGCGACTACAGGTTTCCCATAACAGCATACTCGATTCGGACGGCATTGCGCTCCGTCTTGCAAACTCACGCCAATGCGTCGTAATGGGTAACATCCTTCGCGACGATCGACCGGCGGATAAACGAAGCCCTTCGGCGTCCCTTGAAACCAGCGGCGAAGACAACCTGATCGGACCGAATCAACTAAGCCGAAAGTGATTTAGGATCCGCCGCGGCGAATTTCCGAGCCTTCGAAGCGGATTGATACGCGCCAGACCTTTTTGACCCGGGTAATAATCTTACCCGAAGCCACCACCAGGGTTTCGGGGATTTCGATCCGATGCTGATCGACGACCGCATGGAAGCCCCGTTCGGAGAAAATATCGATGAACATCGAGATGGCCAAGGGATCATTGAAGACATCGGTCTCGATATTGACGTGTGCCTGACCTGAGATCGCATGGGCCTTGATGATGGGCAGGAACTTATCTTGGATCAGATCGATGACGGAACGGAAGGCCGGCGTATTGCGTTCCGCATAGTCGTCCAAACGGCGGACCAAGTCTTGGCGGGCGTGCTGGACGATTTGCGAGGCCAAGGGGATGGGCGAAATCAGATCGTAAGTCTCTTCCGCCAATTCCAGGGAGCTTTGATACTGGAGTTCCTTGATGATCCGGGCCTGCACTTCGGGCAAGGAACCCTGGGCGTTGATGAAGTGATAGTGAAAAATGTCCCGTAACGACTGCAACGGCTCATAGGTACGCTCCTTGAAAACCCGGTAGCGATTACGGGCTGCCTCGGCGCTTAAGTCGGTCTTGCGTACCTCTACCTCTACCCCGCCCTCTTTTTTGACCTTATCATTATGCGCGACGCATTCCTGGCCACGTTTGAGCTGACGACGCACCGATTCATTCTCATCGACAAAGAGTACCAAGATGTGGAAATGCGGCTTGGCGAAACGCACGGCCGTCGAAGACAGGCGGAACTCCTGACGCAGGTCATTCAGGCGGGCGAAGAGATGCTTTAAACATTCGACCTGCACCATCGAGCGCGGAAAACCGTCGACGACGGCACCGGTCTCATATTGGGGCAGCAACAAGCGCCGGAAAAGAATTTCCACCACCTCGCGGTCGCCCACCAGCATCCCCGCATCGATGCGTTTCTTGGCTTCAGGACTCGAAAGGATATCACTGACCACGATGGGTTCGGCCCCATAATCGCGATACTGTAAGATAAACTGGGTGTTAGTCCCCTTACCGGCGCCGGGGGCCCCGTTTAACCAGAAGATTTCGCGAGGAAAAACCAGCTTTTCGCGGCCAAGTTCCCGCTCCAGGCTCGTCCAGACGGAGTCAAAGATGATCTGACCATCTTTGACTTCTAAATCGCTGATGCCGGGACTGGCGGGTCTGGATTGAGCTTCGCTCATGGGCTTTAACTGTTTTTGATAAAACCAACCTCGCCGTTCTGCGAGGTAAAAACCTGCTTATTTCCCTCCAGAACCCTTCGTTTGAACCTGATCGGAGCCAGGTTTAACAAAGGGCATACCGGGCTCGTCGGAGCGATTTCGGCGAAATTGATAACGATTAATATCCTGCATGGACAACTGATCAAGGGACTTAGGGGCCAAACGATCGGCAGCCGATTGGCCTTTCACTTCATAGGAGCTATTCCGCTCGGTCGTCATCCGGCCATCGATGCCTTTAATTTCCGCCGGCGCCAGCGTCACGTTCGACGGCGCCTTCTCGATCGACTTCACTTCGATCATATCTTTCGAGCGAACCGTCGCACCGAGCGAATCTTCCAACTTTATATCCGAGCGGCGGCGGCCGATGGTGTCATATTTCCCGTGCCACGTATCTAGGGTGAGAAGATTTTCACGCGAATAAACCATGTCTTTACCGAGCGGCGCCTGGGAAGTCTCGAAGCGCTTCTCCATGAGATTACTCGTCTTGCTGACCTTCTTCAGGCTGGAATCGAAATCGACATTATTATCGACGCGCTTAACCCCGCCGCCATCCAAAGCGAACGGAAGTTTTCGGCCATCCGGGGTCGACATCGAGGCAGCGGGGGCGGCTTTGGCAGTTTTTTCGGCAGCCTGAGGAACGACCTCACCGGCCGGCGGGGGAGTCGGTCGGAGCGCTTTGGGCAGCGGCAAAGGCACATTGCCGTCGATCGCTTTTCCATCGACATCATAGTGAATGACTTGCTTGCCCTCGATGCCACCCTCGGCGCTTACCGTGAAGCCGGACAACTTAGGACGCTCATTAGATTGGGCGCAAAGCACCCCCGTCGTAAGGGCGACGATGAGACACAATTGGGTAGCACGAATAGCCAAGCATCCTCACCTTGGAGGGACTTGGCGTAAATCTCAACCCTGAGTTAGCGGGGAATCGGGTGAGATTTGGTCTTCCAGATAAGCCGGGCGTAATCCCCGATGGATCGATCTGAAGAGAATTTAGCACAGCGGGCGACGTTCCGAATCGCCATGGCGGCCCACCGACGACGGTCTAAGAAGGCTTTTTCGGCCCGCGATTGCGCTTCCACGTAACTCCGGAAGTCAGCCAAGACCAAATAAGGATCGCCGCCCTCGATCAAGGAATCGACCACCGGGGAGAGCGCACCCGCCTGTTCCGGCGTAAAGGTATCCGAGCGGAGCCAATCCAAGAGCGCAGCGAGCTCGGAATCGGCCTCCAGGACCGCCCGAGGGTGATAGCCACGCGACCAAAGCGCTTCGACCTCTTCGACTTCGAGTCCGAAGATAAAGATATTTTCGTCGCCAACTTCTTCGGCGATTTCGACATTGGCGCCGTCCAAGGTACCGATGGTCACGGCACCATTGAGGGCTAATTTCATATTACCGGTGCCGGAGGCTTCCTTGCCCGCGGTTGAAATCTGTTCTGATAAGTCGGCGGCCGGGATAATGACCTCGGCTAAGGAAACGCGATAGTCCGGTAAGAACACGACTTTCAGCTGACCCTTGATCCGCGCGTCGGAATTAATCACGGCACCGACGCGGTTGATCGCGTGGATGATATGCTTCGCCAAGGCGTAGCCTGGGGCGGCCTTCGCGCCGAAGATACAAACCCGCGGGGTAAACTGGGTGTGGGGCTCGTTCAACATCCGCCGATACAGGTGCAAGATGTGGAGCAAGTTAAGGTGCTGGCGTTTGTATTCGTGCAAACGCTTGATTTGCACGTCGAACAAGGCATCGGGCGAAACTTCGACGCCGACGAGTTCCCGGATACGAGCCGCGAGGCGGACCTTGTTCTCACGTTTAATGGCCAAGAAGCGGTCTTGGAAGAGCGGGCGTTCGGCCACGGCATCGAGCTTACGGAGCTTGCTCAAATCGACTTCCCACCCCGGACCGGCGACTTCATCGCAAAGCGTGCTGAGGCGGGGATTACAACCACGCACCCAGCGACGGGGGGTCACGCCATTGGTGACATTAATAAATTTACCTTTCCACAACTCATCGAAGGCCGGGAACAAGTGTGCCCGGAGCAGTCGCGTGTGTAATTCCGCGACACCATTGACATGATGCGAACCAACGACGGCCAGATGCGCCATCCGAATGCGCTTAGGCTGACCTTCCTGAATAATCGAAAGCTCCATCTTTTTGGCATCGTCCCCGGGCCATTGACGTTCGACCTCATCCAAGTGCCGGCGGTTGATTTCGTAAATGATTTCAAGTTGGCGGGGCAACACCTTTTCAAACAGCGGCACCGACCAAGTTTCCAAGGCTTCGGGTAATAAAGTATGGTTGGTGTAACTGAAAACGCGGGAGACGATGGCCCAAGCCTGATCCCAGTGCATCCGCTCGGTATCGACCAGCAAGCGCATCAACTCGGCAACGGCGATGGCTGGGTGCGTGTCGTTCAACTGGATGGCGACCTTATCGGGGAAATTAGCCCAGCTCGGGTTCAGGCGCAGGTGGCGACGAAGGATGTCTTGCAAGGAACAGGACACGAAGAAGATCTGTTGAACGAGGCGTAATTCCTTACCGCTCTCCGTGTTGTCATTCGGGTAGAGCACCTTGGAGACTGTCTCACTGGCATCGCGATCGCGCACGGCTTCGACGTAGCCGCCACGGTCGAAGGCTCGGAAATCAAACTCACTGGTGGCTTTCGATTCCCACAGGCGCAAGAAGTTGACGCTGCTGGCATTGAAGCCGGCGATCGGAATATCCCACGGCACCCCGAGCAGATCCTTGGTCTCCGTCAGGGAGGCATGGTGATTACCGCGGTCATCGGTAGTATGGATAACGTGGCCGTAGAGGGGCACAGTGACGCGGAAGTTTGGGCGGCGGATTAGCCAGGGGTTATTATTGGATAACCAGTTATCGGCGACCTCCACCTGTCTGCCGTTAACAAAAGTCTGCCGGAATAAGCCGAACTCGTAGTGAATCCCGTAACCGACGGCGGGGATGTCCAAGGTGGCGAGCGAATCGAGGAAGCAAGCGGCCAAACGGCCTAAGCCACCGTTACCTAACCCCATGTCGGCTTCCTCTTCCGTGACCGCCTCGAGATCTTGTCCAAGGTCGGCCAAGGCCCGGGTGGCCACGTCGCGCAAACCGAGATTAACTAAATTATTACTCAGCACGCGGCCCATCAAATATTCTAACGAGAAGTAATAGACCCGGCGGACGTTCTGGCTCGAATGCTGGGATTGGGTATCGATATAACGGGCGAGCAACTGATCACGTACGGCCATACAGGTCGCCAGCCACCAATCATTTTTGGTGGCGGTAATCGGATCGCGGGCGAACGAACTTTTTAAGTGCCGCAAGATGGCTTCCTTAAAAAGCTTCACCGGCTGGGCACTACCGCTCGGCGGCACCGTGGCGGCGGGGCGGGCCTTTGCCTTGGGCTTAGACTTGGGGGCGATTTTTTTGCGACCCACTCCGGCGCGGGATGACTTCAAAAGGGTCTTCTTCTTTTTAGGCATAATCGTAACTAAGGACAATAACCCTGAAGCCACAAGCGAGCCAAAACCGCTTCAGCTCTGTGCCAACTCGCGTAACTTGGTCAAATCCAGCTTACCCGTGCCCAAAATAGGGATGACGGGCACCTTTTTGAACACCTTGGGAATCCAAAGATTGGCGAGGCCTTCGGCGGCCAGCGCGTTACGAACGGTTTCGACATCAAGATCATCGACGTGCAAGACCACCAGTTGTTCGCCCTTGATCGCTTCGGCGGCGCTGGAGACCGCGATTTTGACTTCCAGGGAAGCGATTAGGCCTAAGACCTTTCGCAAAGCATCTTCGACTGTGCCGTGTGGGACCATTTCGCCACCGATCTTGGAAAACCGGGAAAGCCGGCCGGCCAGATGTAAAAACCCTTCGTCATCCATCCGACCCAGATCTCCGGTGCGATACCAACCATCGGGGGTCATCGCCTTGGCGGTTTGCTCGGCATCGAGATAACCCATAAAAATATTAGCCCCACGGACTTCGAGCAGACCAACCTGATCGCTCGGCAAGACCGCTTCGGTCGTCGGATCAATGAACCGGACGGCGACACCGATCACCGGGCGACCCACCGAACCACGCACCGCACCCACCCAAACGCCGCCGGGGGCCTCTCCTGGATCAGGACGATCAGGGACATTTACGGAGAGTACCGGGCTGGTTTCGGTGATACCATAGCCCTCAAGCATGGGCGTCTCGAGCGTATCGTTGAACGTATCGATGAGATCGGCCGGACATTTCTCGGCACCGACTACCGCCCAATTTAGGGTGGCAAAATCTGACGCCGACGCACGTCGTACATACGGGCGGAGGAAGGTCGGCGTGCCCACCACCACGGTGACTTTTTCTTCCTTGATCGCCTTGACTGCCGCGGCTGAATCTAAAGGCGAAGGCAAAGTCACCAGACGAGGGGAACGCGAAAGGCAGTACCAGAGACCGATGGTGAATCCGAAACTATGAAAGACCGGCAGACTGCTGAGGAAAACTCCGTCTTCGGGCAAGATTTCGGCATTTTCGATCTGGCGGAGATTCGCCAAAAGATTGCGGTGCGATAAACGGACTCCCTTAGGCTGACCGGAACTTCCACTGGTAAAGAGTAAGGCGGCTTCGGTTTCCCCTCCCCGCTTCGGCAGACCCATGCATAGCGGAAGCCAAGAACCTGGAAGACAACGAATCAGACCGACGCGCCACCCGAGACTGAGGCGCGAAGATTTCGTCATGAAATCAGCGACATCGAGCACCTGATCTCCCCAAGGAAAATCTGGCGAACGTTCGGAAAGTTTCTCGCGGAAAGCTCCCGCCGTGATCACGCTGTCGACTTGGGCGCGTTGAAGACACGATACAGCCTGCTCGCGGCCGAGCGAGAAATTCAGGTTCACGGGGACTTTGTCGGCCAAAAGACATCCCAGATTGGCGACCGTGGCGCAGATACCCGGCGGCAAGACAATCGCCACGCGCTGCGCGGTCGTGCGGCGCTTAAGTTCGCCAGCGAAGGCCCAACTCAACGCCAGCAAAGTGGAAGCGGCGAACTCCCGCCGGCCAGACGCCAGGTCGACCATGGCGATTTTGCCACCCTTCTGGGCGAGCCCTCGGACCATTTCGCGACTGAGGTGACCCTCGAGCGAAGGCCGCATCGCAAAAGCCTCGGAGGCAAGCTCCAGCATGCGGAGGCGAGTCTGCGCATGTTCTTCGGCCAGAAAAGGCTTACCGATAACCACGCCAATCGGTCGAGGAAAGTGCTGTGGCAATTTCCAGAAAAACTTACCTTCGCTGAAACTCAGGAACGAACCCCACATGCCATCGATGGCGATGGGTAAGATCGGAGCACCCCCGCGTCGAGCGATCAGTTCAAATCCCTTGCGCAGCTGCATGAGACTGCCATTGCGCGTCAAACTACCCTCGGGGAAGATGCAGACAATCTCGCCACGCTTGAGCGCTTCAGCCGATTTATAAATGGCATCCTTGGCTTTGGATTCTGAAACCGGAATCGTCCCCATCAGGCGGCACATAAAGCCCAAGAATTTCTGGCTCTCGAAACCTTCCCAAGAAAGAAACCGCACCGGACGAGGCGAAAGCACGCCGACGACCAACACGTCGGCGTACGCAACGTGATTCGAGAGTACCAAAGCCGGACCGGTTTCGGGGATGTTCTCGAGGCCGCGCACCCGAATCTTATAAAAGCACTTCAAGACCAGCCAACAGAAGGTCTGCAGGGCGCAATAACCCATAGACATCGACGCATGGCGACGCGGGGCTCGCCAGGCGAAGGCCAGCAAGAAGACAATCACCGCGAAAGCCGCCCCGGAGGCCAGCGCGACGAGCACCATCTGTAATAAAGATAAGATAAAACTAAGGAGGGGCACGGGCGGAGATTGTCAGTCGAAAATTAATTGTGCAAGGAGAGTCCACGCTCGCTTTCGGGGTTGACCCCTCCCGTTCCGTGCTTGCCCTATAGATACCCTGATGCGCGACTACGTCCTCAGACGGTTGTTGCTCGTCCCACTGACGTTCGTGGGCATCACGTTCGTCGCGTTTTGCTTCACCCGTTTCGTACCCGGCGGTCCGATTGAGCAAGCCCTCGCCGAGCGTCAACAAGCCGACCGTAAACGCAGTGCGGCGGCCCGACCGAGCGGCCCCGCTTCGCCGGAGGAACTGGATAATCTTAAACGCCGTTATGGCTTTGATCGCCCGCTGACCGAAGCTTACGCCATCTGGCTGGGCATCATGCCCGGTCCAGCGGACTGGACCACAGTGCGCCTCGACAAAGAGGGCAAAGCGGAAGCCGAAGTCGCCGACGATCAGCGTGTCGACCAATCTTTTAAACTCGCCATCAAGCTGAACGGAAAAGCCTTCGCGGTCACCACCCTCGACGGCAAACCCCGTGAGCCTTGGCGAGCCGAGCCCGCTCCCCTGTCCGATGACGCGGACACCGCCACCCGCGTCCTCGTCTATCGCAAAGCTTACTCGGGCTTACTTCAAGGCCAGCTGGGTGACTCTACGGGCAGCGACAAACCTGTATGGAACGAAATCAAATCCCGCTTACCGATCTCGGCTTGGTTCGGTGGTTGGTCTCTTCTACTCGCCTACGCCATCTCCATTCCTTTGGGCGTGGCCAAAGCCTTGCGCCGCGATGGGTGGTTCGATCGGATATCTTCCCAGGGCCTCTTCATCCTTTATTCCATTCCTGGCTTCATCCTCGCGGTGGTGTTACTGCAACTGCTGTGTTTCAAACTGGGGTGGTTTCCGACCATGGGCTTTGATTGGTCGCGCCCATTTTATCACTCTTTCCTTCCACTCTGTTGCGAAATGATTGGCGCCTTCACCGCCCTCACGCTTTTTACCCGCAACGGTTTGCTGGATAATCTGGCCGCTGACTATGTGCGCACCGCCAAAGCCAAAGGGCTCAGTAATGGTCGCATCGTGTTCGTCCACGCCTTGCGTAACTCCATCATCCCCTTGGCGGCGACCTTCGGAGGGAATCTTGGTTTCTTCCTCACGGGTTCATTCCTCATCGAATTCACTTTTAATATTCCTGGTTTGGGCCTGTTGGGCTATGATTCGCTGGTTCATCGCGACTTCCCGGTCTTCCTCGGCCTCCTCACCCTTTCGAGCCTGGCGATGCTTCTGGGCAACATCCTCTCTGATCTCTGTGTTGCCGCCGTCGACCCGCGCATCCGGTTCGATAAAAAAACATGAGCACATTCGACCCAATCACCGTTAAGCGTTTCCAGCGCTTTCGCGCCAATCGAATGGGATGGTGGTCTCTGCTCACCCTAATCGTTCTCGCCGGCCTTGCCGCCTTAGGCCCTTTACTGGTGGGCAAACGGCCGCTGGTTTTGCGCCTCGATGGCCAATGGCGGTTTCCGGTATTGGCCGGCTTTATCTCCGGCCAGGATCTCGGACTCGCGACGATTGCCGAACCTAACTATCGCCACCTCGAGCGCGAGCTCAGCGTCAACCGTCGCGGCTGGTTGATGATGCCACTCGTGCCATTCGCCGCTGATGAAGTCTGCGAAGTCATGCCTCAAGTCAGCCAAGACCGCGAAGGCCGCTGGTGCGACCCCAGAGGAGTGATTGCCGAAGGACGCATTTTTAGGCTGAACAGCCAGGGCAGGCGCGAACAAGTCTGGTCGGTCATCAATGGCAGGCTCAACGGGGATGCCCGCCGATTTGAAAACGGGATCGGCGTCGCCCGCGCTAAACTCGTGGATGACCAAGTGGTGCTTAGCCTACCGGAAAAAGCGGCGAGCGACTGGAAGCCCCAAGGAGCACTGGCTACCTTGATCCCTTCGCCGTGCCCTCCTGGACTGGACGGACATTGGTTGGGCACCGATGAATCCGGGCATGATATCGTCGCCCGGCTTTTTGGTGGTTTCCGCATCCTCTTACTGGCCGCCCTGATTTACCTGCCGGCGGTCTATGCCGTGGGCCTCATCTTAGGAGCATCGATGGGCTACTTCGGCGGTTGGTTCGACATGTTCTGGCAGCGTGCCATGGAAATTTGGTCGAACATCCCCTTCCTCTACGCGGTCATCTTCCTGGCCAGCCTGCTGGAGCCGTCCCTCGCGATTCTCATCCTCATTCTCGTCGCCTTTTCTTGGATTGGCTTGGCGCAACAGCTCCGCGCCTCGGCCTACCAAGTTTCCGCGCGCGACTACGTGACCGCTTCGAAATCCTTAGGCGCCGGACATGCGCGCATCATCTGGCGGCATATCTTACCTAATTGTGCGACCGTCATCCTCACCACCCTTCCCTTCAGTTTGCACGGGCTCGTCTTCTCGCTCTCCGCGCTTGATTATCTTGGATTTGGGTTGCCACCTACGGAACCCTCTTGGGGTGACTTGCTCCATCAAGCAAAGGAGAATTGGCACGCTTGGTGGATTCTTGGACCCACGATTTTCTGCCTGGTTGGCACGATGGTCATGATCAACTCGGTGGGCGAAGCGTTGCAAGACGCCTTCGACCTTCGCCGCTCCCAACGATGAAAATTCTACTGACATTTTTCGGCCTACTGACCTTGGCGAACGGTGAAACTTACCGGGACCCCAAAGCTGCGGCCTATTACGCCGAGCACTCGGACTTCTTCCATTTCGCCACCCCGGCAGACTTGCCCAAAGACCTGGTCTGGCACGATGGCGCCGAGCAAACGGAATTTGCCTCGGCCCAGGCGGTCCGCGGCGGGACACTGCGTCAGTTTACGCCGGCGACGCCTCCGACGCTTCGCCGGGTGGGTCCCAATGCGAACAACGGTTTTCGCGGCGAACTTTACGATAACAACGATTTCGGACTACTCTCCTCGCACCCTAACACCGACGAACCCATTCCGGCGCTGGCCATGAGTTGGGCGATGTCAGCCGACGGCCTGACCGCCTACTTCCGGCTCGATCCGAACGCCCAATTCACGGATGGGCAGCCGATCACCGCGGATGATTTCTTTTTCGCCTTCTATTTCTATCGGTCGCCCTGGATCAACGCGGAGTGGTATGTTGATTATTACACCCGCGAATGGGGCGGCATCACCCGGTTCGACGACCACACGATCGCCGTGAAGGCTCCGCGCCAACGCCCGATGCAACTCGAGAACCTGGGCGAGCTGCGCCCGATCCCGCGCGATTTCTTCAAAGACTTTGGGCCGAATTACGAAAAAATCTATAACGACCGCTTCCAGCCGACCACCGGAGCTTACTTCGTCGCGCAAGCAGGTTTTCAGCGGGAGAAATCAGTGACCCTCACCCGCGTGAAAGATTGGTGGGGAGACCGGCGTAAATATTACCGGCACCGCTACAATCCGGATGCGATCGACTATACGGTGATTCGGGAAATCGACAGCGCCTATGAATCCTTCCTCGCCGGCCAGATTGATTTCATGCCCATCGGCATGCCGCGCTACTGGTATGGCATCAACGAAAAGAACCCCACCCTCCAGGGTTACGTCACCAAGGTCCAATTCTTTAACGATATACCCCGCCCGCCTTATGGGCTTTATATCAATACCCAGAAGCCTTTGCTTGACGACCTCAACGTCCGCTTGGGCCTGCAGCATGCGACCGACTTCCAGCGTGTGATTGATGGATTTTACCGGGGCGACTATGAACGGCTCAACCAATTCAGCGAAGGCCTTGGCAAGTATACCGACCCCTCCATCCGCGCCCGCCAATATTCTCCGGAGCTTGCGCGCGCCGCCTTCGCCCGAGCCGGCTTTACCAAGACTGGCGCTGACGGCATCCTCGTAAACGCTGCGGGTGAACGGCTTTCCTTTCGGCTAACCTTTGATAATTCCGATCGCCGCAAATACTTGGCCACCTTGGTCGAATCCGCAAGGCGTTGCGGACTGGAATACCGTCCCGAGACCCTGGAGCACACGACCATGTACCGAAAAGTCATGGAAAAGAACCACGATATCGCCTTTTGGGCCTGGTCGGTTTCGAGTCGCTTACCGGCACTCTGGGAATCTCATCATGGCGATAATGCCGTCGACAAATTAGGCGACGGGCGAAAAGTCCCGAAACGGCAGACCAACAACATCACCGGCATCGATGATCCGGAATTATCTAAGCTCATCGACCGGTTCCGGGCGTCGACGGATGAAACTGAAATGATTGGGCTTTCTCATCAGATGCAAAGACGCATCCACGACAATGCCGACTTCATTCCTGGCTTTCGGGTGCCCGGATACCGTTATGCTTTCTGGGAATGGGTCAAATTCCCGTCAGGATTCGACGTTCGTTCGGCGGAAGACCCGGGAACTTTCGGACTTTTCTGGATTGATCCGCGCCAACGCGAAAGTGACCTCAAAGATTTTAGAGCGGGTAAGACGCACGGGGCACCCAAGACCTTGATTGAAGATCGTTGGCGGACCGAATGAGGTGGTTTCTTTCTTCCCCTCACCCCACCCCCTGACCTAACGTGTTGCCCATGTCCGCCGAGCCCCTCCTGAAAGTACAGGACCTCTGCATCACCTTCCACGCCGGTGACAGTGCCACCGTCGCCGCTCAGGATGTCACCTTCTCGATTGCCGCGGGTGAAGTCTTGGCGGTCGTCGGCGAATCGGGTTCGGGCAAGTCAGTCACCGCGCTTGCCCTGACCCGGCTTCTCCCACCCCCGCCCACCTGCACGGTGACGGGGAGTGTCATGCTTGGGGGCGTCGACTTATTAAAACTGCCCGACGACAAACTCGCCAAAGTCCGCGGGGGGTCCATCGCCTACATCTTCCAAGAACCCGGCACCTCACTTAATCCCGTCTATACGATTGGATTTCAGATTGGGGAAGCGATTGCACTCCATCGCCCGGAGGTGAAGGACATCAAAAGTGAAATCCAACGCGCCTTGCAGGAAGTGCGGATCACCGAACCCGAACGGGTGGCGAACCAGTACCCGCACGAACTTTCGGGCGGGATGCAGCAACGCGCGATGATTGCCATGGCCCTGGCCTGCAATCCGAAGATCTTGGTAGCCGACGAACCGACCACCGCCCTCGACGTCACCATTCAGAAAGAAATCATGGACTTGCTGGCGCGCCTGCGACGCGAGCGGGGGATGAGCATCCTGCTGATCACCCACAATTTCGGCATCGTGGCCAACTTTGCCGATCAGGTGCAAGTGATGTGGAAAGGCCGCATCGTCGAACATGGTCCGGTCAGCGAAATCATGCGGACGCAAGCCCATCCCTACACCCGCGCGCTCATCGCCTGCATCCCCCGACTCGGGCAACGTCGTCGTCGACTCACGACCTTAACCGAAGAACTCAAAGTTTCGCCATGAGCCACGCCGACAACCTGCTGGAAGTGCGCGGCCTGGCGGTTCACTACCCAGGTCGGGCCAACTGGTTCTTCCAGAAAGGCGTCCCTAAAAAAGCCGTCGACGACATCTCGTTCGTCATCCCGAAAGGTAAGACTGTGGGCTTAGTGGGCGAATCAGGTTCGGGCAAGACCACGACGGGTCGGGCAATTGTGAAACTCGCCCCGCTCACCGCGGGCCAGATCTTCTACCAAGGCACGGACATTGGTAGCCTCTCGAACGCGGAGTTCCTGCCTTGGCGCAAAAAAATCCAGATGATTTTCCAGGATCCTTATAACTCCCTTAACCCGCGAGCTGATATCCTCAGCATCCTTTCCGAACCTCTGGAAATCCATTTCCCGCAGATGTCACGAAGCGACCGCGCCGAACGGTGCGTGGAATTACTACGCTGCGTCCAATTGCCCGCCGAACACCTCCGTCGCCACCCGCATGAATTTTCCGGCGGACAACGTCAGCGGATCGGCATCGCCCGCGCTTTGGCCGTCCAACCGGAACTCATCATCTGCGACGAACCGGTTTCGGCCCTGGATGTCTCCGTGCAGGCCGAAGTCGTCAATTTGCTTCAAGATCTGCAAGAACAGCTTGGCCTGACTTACCTGTTCATCGCGCACGATCTCGCCGTCGTCGAACACGTGAGCGACCATATTCTCGTGATGTCAAAAGGCGGAATTGTCGAACAAGGCAGTCCCGCTGAAATCCTTGGAAATCCGCAGGAGGCGTACACGAAAACCTTACTCGCGGCGGTGCCGCGCTTTTGATGTCCGAAGAAGCTCCAGCCCGCGCATCTGACGTTAAGCTTGATGCCAACACCGTTGGCTTAGGTCTGCTGCTCGTTGGGATGGCGGGCATCGCGACCTGGGATCAATGGGCCATCTGGAGCACGAAAGACGATTACACCTTCGGCTACCTGGTCCCGATCTTTTCTGGCTACGTGCTCTGGGACCGTTGGGCGAACATCCGGGCCTATTTAACCGGACAGCAAAGCCCCATTTCTCCGCCGGCCTCGCCGGTTTTGCTGCGCATCATCGCCGCGATGGGTTATCTTTCACTTTTGATGTTCGGCTTTGGCGGGGCGGGTCGGGCGATTTTTGGTACGGGCGTAATCCCCACCCTTTTAATCGCCTTTGGCTTAGTAGGTTCGGCCTGGGCATTCACCTTCTTATCCGTCCGCGGACCCGACCAAACCGAAGCCACCGCGCACGCCCGCTGGCAGGCCGTTGGACTGATGATTTTTCCGGCAGGCGTCTGGATTATCTCCGGCCCTTTTCTTTACCTGGTCGACAATCAGATTAAAGGCGAACTGCTTTCCAATGTGACCGACATCGTTTCGGGGATTTTACGCGTCACCGACCATGTCATCCGCGTCAACGGTAACACCATTATCTTCGCAAATGGAGACGGCGTGGGCATCGCCGACGCCTGTTCAGGCATCCGGTCGCTTTCCGCCTGCGTGTTTGCGGGCGCATTCCTGGGAGCGACTTTTCTTGAAGGCGGCTTTCCGGGTGCCCTGCTTCGCCGGACGGGGATGATCCTCCTCTCCGGATTGATTGCGATCCTCCTAAACATCGGACGGAATACTTTTCTCGCTTTCTATGCGCTCAATCATGGCTCGCGCTCCATTGACCGAGATTGGTCAGGCATCGAACATGGGCAGCCGAACTTTTCGACTTTCGGCAGTATCCATGATTTAGCTGGTAACGTCGCCATGGGGCTAGCCCTGCTCGCTCTACTGGCCTGCTTGCCGCTGATTAATCGCATCGGGCGCGGGACCAGATCGCCTTCCTCTGTTCTATGAAGATTTTACATATCACCCCCGAACTCGCGCCATGGTCCAAAGCCGGAGGACTCGGTGATGCCACCATTGCGTTATGTAAGGCGTTGGCGGCACAGGGTCATGAAGTCCGCGTCGTCACGCCACTCTACGGTTCGGTTCCGGGGCGGGAGAACATGGAAACCCGATTGGAAGTGCTCAAAGTGGGCGTGCATGGCAATCCGGCCAAAGCCGCGTGTCGCGTGCGCTCGTTAGCGATCTGCTCGGGATTAGAAGCCTGGTTCATCGAACACGAAGATTACTACGGCGGCCGGGAAATCTACCCCACCCGGGAAGACGTCGGCGAACGGGCGGCATTTTACGGGCGAGCCGCGTTGGACATTTGTCTAAACACGGGTTGGACGCCCGACATCATTCACGGTCACGACTGGACGGCCGGATTAGTGCCGGTACTGCTCAATACCGTCGTCAAAGGCACGCCCTTAGGAAAGTGCGCCTCGGTGATGACCATCCACAACTTACAGCATCAGGGATTAATGAGCCGGCGGGTCATGGGTTTCTTGGGCTTGCCGGAGCATCTGTGGAGTCCGCTGGAACTCGAATGCCTCGGGGGACTTAACTTCCTCAAAGGGGGGATTCTTCATGCGACCCGCGTCATCACCGTCAGCCCCACGTATGCCCGCGAAATTCTGACCCCCGAATTTGGCTATGGCCTGGATGATGTCGTTCGCCGCCGCCAGCCCGAGCTCGAAGGCATCCTTAATGGCGTCGATAACGCCGAATGGAATCCGAGTACCGACCCGCATCTTAAAAAGAATTATGGCGCCAAAGATCTCGGCGGCAAAAGCGCCTGCAAAGCCGAGTTGCAGCACGAACTCGGCTTAGCCATAGAGGTAAAAATACCGCTCGTCGGGGTCATCTCGCGCCTCTGGGAGCAAAAAGGCCTCGACCTCGCCGTGCGGGTCTTACCTAAATTTTTGCGGGCTGGTCAGATGCAATTCGTTTTACTGGGTAGCGGCGATGCGCAGCTGGAAAATGAGTTTCGCCGGCTGGCCGCCGATTTCCCCGAACTTTGCGCGGTGCGAATCGGTTACGATAATGGCCTCTCGCATCGCATCGAGGCAGGGGCCGACTTCTTCCTCATGCCCAGCCGTTTCGAACCCTGTGGTCTTAATCAGTTATACTCGATGGCTTATGGCACCTTGCCCATCGTACGTGCCACGGGCGGACTGGCTGATACCGTCAAACACTGGAGTCGCACGACCGCCCAAGGGACTGGCATCGTCTTTCAACACGCCGACGTCAGCGGCATCGATTGGGCGATTCAGCAAGCCCTGGAGCTCTTCGCTCGACCAGCCGATTTCCAATCCGTTCAGGTTCAAGCGATGCAACATGAGTTTAGTTGGGCAAAATCCGCCGACCGGCATTTGTCGTGCTATCGGAAAGCGCTGACGCAGAGACTTGCAGGTTAAGATTTAACAGCCTTGCCACTTTTTGAACAAAATCAGGAAAAAGATTTGTTCAAAAAACACCTTTTAAATGGCCGCCAGGTGGAAATGGGTGACTTGGCACAAAGCGAGTTAGAGAGGAGTCGCAATGAAGCACTCCCTCCTCCTCACCTCCCTCACCCTCATCGCTGCATCCGGGCTCGCCCAGGCTGCGGCAGCGCCTGCCTCGGCGTTCACCACCACGGGCAACCTGTCGTTCACCAGCGATTACGTCTTCCGCGGCATCACGCAGAATGGCGGCAAGACTGCCCTCCAGGGCGGCTTCGACGTTTCCCATACCGACGGCCTTTCGGCTGGCGTCTGGGCTGCGAACGTCAACTGGGCTAACACCACCCTCGAAGTCGATGCCTATGCGGCCTACGGCTTCAGCCTCACGAAGGACATCACTGCCTCCGTCGGCTACATCGGCTACATCTACGAAGGCAACTCCGCGCTCAACACCAGCGAATTGAACGTCTCGGCGACCGCCTACGGCCTCACCGCCAAGATCTCCTATGCCACCACCCATTACTTCGGTATCGCTGGCTCCGGCACCAAGTACTACGAATTGAACTACGCTTACGACATCGCCGCTGTGAAGGGGCTCTCCCTCGCCCTCCACTACGGGCTCACCGACGGCAAGAGCGCAGCCTCGAACGACAAAGATTACGCCATCGCCCTGTCCTACCCAGTACTCGGCTTCACTGGCACCCTGGCCTACTCCAACGGTAGCGGCTCCTACGCCGGTATCTACGAAGGCATCACGGCCGTGTCGCTGAAGAAGACCTTCTAATTTAGGAAACTAAATTAGGATATAGCATAGCAAAGGGGCGTCTTCCGCGAGGGAGGCGCCCCTTCTTGTTTGTTAGGTTGAAAATCTACGAGATTGGGCAATGTTGGGCGGCTACCGATGATTGAGTCCGCCCGCAAACCCGATTGGCTTCGTGCCAAGCTGCCGACTGGCCCCGACTTTCTCGAGACCAAGAAAAACGTCGACGAGCATAAGCTACACACCGTCTGCCAATCCGCCCAATGCCCCAACATGGGCGAATGCTGGTCTCGCGGCACGGCAACGGTGATGATCTTAGGCAACATCTGCACCCGCTCCTGCACCTTCTGCGCCGTGCTCTCGGGTCGACCCACCGAACTGGACCTCGGCGAGCCCGCTCGCGTCGCCGAATCCATCGCGCAGATGAAACTACGTCACGTGGTGATCACCTCCGGGGCCCGCGACGACCTCAGGGACGGTGGTGCTTCCGTCTGGGCGGCCACGATTCGCGCCACTCGGCACCGCAACCCAACGACGACAATCGAAGTCTTGCCGGCCGACTTCCGCGGCGAACAAGTCCACCTCGACACGCTCCTCGACGCGCAGCCTGATATTTTAAATCATAACTTGGAAACGGTCGAACGCCTCCAACGCCCCGTCCGTAAGACCGCGCGCTATGACCGTTCCTTCGGGGTCCTCAAACATGCCAAAGCGCGGCAATTTATCACCAAGACCGGCCTCATGCTTGGGATCGTCGAACAAAAAGAGGAAGTCGCCCAACTCCTGCGCGATATCGCTGAAGCCCAAGTCGATATCGTAACCATCGGCCAATACCTTTCGCCCAGCAAAGAGCACGCCCCCATCGATCGCTGGGTCCACCCCGACGAATTCGCCGAATGGAAAGCCTTCGCCCTCGCCGCCGGCGTCAAGCATGTCGAATCCGGTCCGCTGGTCCGCTCCTCTTATAAAGCCGACGAACAAGTGGTGAAATTCAGTTTGCTGGACCGCCGTTCGCAACTCGGCCGCTGAACCGTGGAAGGCCTGCCTCCTGTCGATTTTCGCGGCGACCTCAATGATGAGCAGTTCGCCGCGGTCACGTCGCCCCGGGGCCCGGCCCTCGTGCTGGCGGGCGCCGGCTCGGGGAAGACGCGCACCCTCACTTACCGGGTCGCCTGGTTGCTCCATCAAGGCGCGCGGCCTTGGGACATCCTCCTGCTAACCTTCACCAATAAATCCGCCAAGGAAATGCTCGAGCGGGTCGAAGACCTGACCGGTATCCCGCGCGGGCAGTTCTGGGGCGGCACGTTCCATTCCATCGGGCAACGCATCCTGCGACGTAATGCGGCCGTCGCCAGCCGCTCACCCGACTTCACCATCCTTGACCAAAAAGAATCCGAACACCTTTTTTCCGAAATCGTCAAAGCCGCCGACGGGGCTTTTATCAAAGATAAGACTAACCCGAAGGCCGCGGTCATTCTGGACGCCTATTCGCATGCCCGCAACACCCTGCGGCCCCTGCCCGACGTCCTCACCGAACGGCTCGACTGGATGAAAGGCGGCACGGAAAAACTGCTCAAATTCTGCGCCGACTACGAAGCCGCCAAGAAGGAACGGAACCTCTGCGACTTCGACGACCTGCTGTCGCTCTGGCTCTTCGTCCTCGAAAACGACCCGACCGTTTTGGCGCACTATCGCCAACGCTTTCAACATATCTTGGTCGACGAATTCCAGGATACGAACCGGCTCCAAAGCCGCATCATCGACCTCTTGGCGAGCGAACACCAAATCATGGCGGTCGGCGACGACGCCCAGTGCATCTACACTTGGCGCGGGGCCGACTGGGAAAACATCATGGCCTTCCCGCAACGGCACCCGGGAACCCAGTTCCACACCATCGACATCAACTATCGCTCGACGCCCGAGATCCTCGATTTCGCCAACGAGATCCTGCGGCATCGCCCCCAGGTCGATGGCTTTGAACGTAAATTACGTTCGGTCCGCCCGGGCGGGGCCCAACCGACCGTCTTCACCGTCGGCGACACCTCGCAGCAGGCCAAACTCGTCGGCCGCAAGATCCTGCAACTGCACCACGAGGGACATGCCCTGGCCGATATCCATGTGCTCTACCGGGCGCACTACCAGTCGCTGGAATTACAGATGGAACTCAACGCCTTGGGCGTGCCGTTCGTCATCACCAGCGGGCATAAATTCTTCGACCTCATCCATATTAAAGATATTTTAGCACACCTCCGCTTCGTCCATAATCCGCCCGATCAAGTCGCCCTTTCCCGCCTGCTCTGCTTATTGCCTAAAGTCGGACCGGTCGCGGCCGAGAAGATTGCCAAAGCGGCAAAGGAAGTGAACGAAGCGCAGGGGCGCGGCCTGGTCCGGGCCTTACGCGATCCCGCGGTGCTCAAACGCGTCCCCGAAACCGCGAAAGACGATTTCAACGACCTGACCATCACCCTGGAAGACATGTTAGAAGGCTTGGAAGCGGCCAAGAGCAAGCCGGCGCCGACCAGGCTGGACGCCGACCTCTTCCGGGCCGCCGCCGACGCCACTTCGCATAAAGTCGCCCGGACTCCCGCGGAAACCGTCCGGGTATGCATCGAAGGCTGGTACGGATCCTTTATCAAAACGATCTTTCCGGACTGGCGGGAGCGCGAACAAGACCTGCAAGGCCTGATCGGATTTGCCGCCAAATTCGAAGACATCGGCGACCTCGTAGCCCAGGTGGCTTTACTGAACGGCGAATCCTCCGACAAGAAAGCGGAACCAGAGGAGGACATGTTACGCCTGACGACCATCCACCAATCCAAAGGTTTGGAGTTCCCCATCGTCTTCCTGCTGGGCGTCGCGGACGGACTGCTTCCCCTCACCCGGGCCATTGACGATGGCGACGTGGAGGAAGAACGCCGCCTGTTCTACGTGGCCTGTACCCGGGCCGAAAACTTGCTATACCTTTTCTCCCCTCGTTTTGCGGTATCCGGCGAGGGGTATCGCCCCCTTGACCCTTGCCGTTTCCTTGAGGAAATGAACCCAGATTGCTACGAATTGGCGGATTATGCCCATCGGAGGCTATAGCCTAATTATGACAGTCAGACGGGGGTAGGTGCTTGCCTTTACCAAGGGGTGGCATTTATCAATTAAACCAAACTTTATACGCCATCGCCATGCCCAAGGTACTCGTTGCTGACAAGATTTCGCCCACCGGAGTCGCCCTCCTCAAAGCCCAACCGGGCTATGAGGTCGTCGAAGCCTATGGCTCAACTCCCGAACAGGTGCTGAACCTGGTCGCGGATGTGGACGCCATCTTGGTCCGTTCCGAGACCCAGATCACCAAAGAGGTGCTCGCCGCCGCCAGCCGGCTGGTCTGCGTTGGTCGCGCCGGGGTCGGCGTTGACAATATCGACGTGGATGCCGCCACCGACCGCGGCGTGATCGTCATGAACACCCCTTCGGGCAATACCATCGCCACGGCGGAACTTACCTTCACCCACCTGCTCTCGCTCGCCCGTCCAGTCCCCGAAGCCATTCAATCCATGCGCGAAGGAAAGTGGGATCGTAAGAATCTTTCGGGTACGGAGCTTTTCGGCAAAACTTTGGGCGTGCTTGGACTGGGTCGCATTGGCGCCGAAGTTTCGAAGCGGGCGCTGGCTTTCGGCATGAAAGTCTCGGCGTACGATCCTTATCTGACGGAAGCACGCGCTAAATCGCTGGGCGTCACCATGGCCACGCTGGATGAAGTCTTTGCTTTAGCGGATTACATCACGGTGCACATGCCCTTGACCGAACAGACGGAAGGCATGGTCAATACCGCTGCTTTTGCGAAGATGAAGAAAGGCGTAAAAATCGTGAACTGCGCCCGGGGTGGCATCGTCGATGAAGCCGCCCTCGCGACCGCTCTGGCTTCTGGCCAATGCGGTGGCTGCGGTTTTGACGTCTTTGTCGAAGAGCCTCTCACCAAGGATCATCCCTTACGCTCTTTGCCCAAGGCCCACCTCTCACCTCACCTCGGAGCTTCGACCGCCGAAGCTCAGGAGAATGTCGGCGTCGAAGTAGCCGAAGCCTGCATCACCGTGCTCAGTGGCGGCTCGCCGGCCAACGCGGTGAATCTCCCCTCCGTTGACTCGCAGACTCTCTCGACGATCCGGCCTTTTCTCAGCCTCGCGGAAAAACTGGGTTCACTCGCCCGCCAGCTGGCCGCCCCCGGACGCATCGAGTCCCTCCGCCTGACCACCTTTGGCGCTGGCTCGGAACAAGGGGCTTCCGCCATCTCCCGCTCGATTCAACGGGGTTACCTGCGCGGCATCAGCGAGGGCGTCAACGACGTCAACGCTCCGAGCAAACTCAAAGCTCTCGGCGTGGAAGTCCAATCGATCCGCTCCACCGCCGAAGCCGACTATAAGGAACTTATCTTGATTGAAGTCATCTTGGCGGGAGGAAAATCTGTCTCCGTCGCCGGTACGATTTTAGGCAAAGCCCAATCACCACGGATCGTCTCCATTAATGGACGGACCTTGGAATTCATCCCTGAAGGCAAACTCTTGCTCATCGAAAACCAAGATCAGCCCGGGATCATTGGTTCGCTGGGAACCCTGCTCTCCAAGGATCGCGTGAACATCGCCAACATGGCGCTGAGTCGCACGGGCGGAGCGAATGCGCTGGCCGTCTACCAACTCGACACCGCGCCTAGCGCCGCCACTCTCGCCGAGATCTTGCGCAATCCGGCGATTGTCAGCGCCAAGTTGCTCGACGCCTAAATCCGATGGACGGCGCCCTCATTCTCTTAGGCGTATTCGCCGTCTTGGGCTACCTCATCGGTTCGGTCAACTTCGCGGTGCTCGTGGCGAAGAAGCATGGCGTCGACATCCTGAAAGAAGGCTCGGGTAATCCTGGGGCGACGAACGTCAAACGCGTGCTCGGCAAAGGCCCAGGTAATCTGGTCTTCGGGCTCGATGTCCTCAAAGGAGCCGTGGGCACGGGCCTTTGCCTGATTCTCGTAAAATTCATCGACGTGCCTAATGCCACCGAAATTGTCTTCCGACTCTCGATCGCCGGCTTTGCAGGTACGCTCCTCGGACATTGTTTTTCCTGTTTCCTGAAATTCAAAGGCGGCAAGGGCGTGGCTTCAACGATTGGTGGTCTGCTCGTCCTGCTGCCGATTCCGATCCTGATCGGTGCCATCCTCTGGCTCACGGCGTTTGCGCTCACGCGCTATGTTTCCGTCGCTTCGCTCCTGCTCGGCATTTCCCTTCCACTCAGTTGCTGGATGCTCCCGCTCTTCACCTCTCTAAAATTTTTGCCCGCTGAATTTTGGTTCGCTGCGGCCATCGCCGCTTTCAACATCTGGACGCACCGCTCGAACATCGGTCGCCTCTTAAATGGTACCGAGAACCGCTTCGTCCAAAAAGCCTAACTTTACCGCTATGACCACCCCACGCACCCTCGGCATTGGAATACTTGGCTTCGGCACCGTCGGCCAGGGGGTCTGGAAACACCTGACCGAAAAACAGTCCGACCTCGAGTCGCGTCTGGGCGTCAAACTTGACCTACGCAAAGCGGCCGTCCGTGATTTGAAGAAAAAACGCGGGGTAAAAATCGCTGCTTCCAAGTTAACCAAGAATCCGCTGGAAGTCATCGAAGACCCGAATGTCCACGTCGTCTGCGAACTCATCGGCGGCACCACCAAAGCCCGCGAGCTCACCCTGCGGGCCTTGAGCTTGGGCAAAGTCGTGGTCTCCGCCAACAAGGCCCTCCTTTGCGAACACGGTCCCGAAATCTTCGCCGCGGTCCGCAAGCATGGTGGACAATTCCTCTTCGAAGCCAGCGTCGCCGGCGGCATCCCGATTATCAAAGCCATCCGCGAAGGCCTCGTCGCCAACCGTTTCGACCTCATTGTCGGCATCCTAAACGGCACCTGTAACCACATCCTCACGCGCATGGGCGAAGATGGTTTATCTTTCGAAGATGCGCTTAAAGAAGCCCAGACCCTTGGTTATGCTGAAGCCGATCCGACCCTCGACGTCGACGGGATTGATGCTTGGCATAAAGCTTCGATTCTCGCCTGGCTGGCCCACGGTAAATGGGCACCCGCCGCCCGCACCTTGGTCGAAGGCATTCGTAAGATCGGGCCGGCCGATATCGACTTTGCGCGCAGGTTCGGTTTCGCCCTCAAACACCTCGCGGTGATTCGGCGCGACTTCAAAGCCGGCTGGATGACCGTCGGCGTCTACCCTGCCCTCGTTCCTAATCGCGACATCTTAGCCCGGGTTTCCGGAGTTAATAATGGCATCACCTTACGCGGTGACGTCGCGGGGGCTACGACCCTTACCGGCCGCGGCGCCGGCGGTGATGCTACCGCTTCGGCCGTCATCGGCGACATCGTCGATGCGATTGCAGCCCTTACGGGTGCCGCTCCTCAAGGCCTTTCCAGCGAAGCCCTCGCAACCCGCGAGAAAGCCGGCCGCGCCCTCCGCATGGCCGACCTCGATGAGATCGTCTCGCCCTTCTATCTCCGACTTTCGCTCCTCGACAAGGCGGGCGTCTCGGAAGGGGTTTACCGGATTTTCTCCAAGCACAAAGTGTCGATTGCCCGGGTCATCCAATACGAACACCCCAACCAGGGCCGCGGGACCGTCACGCTTTCGACTTACCCCGTGAGTGAACGCAAAATGTCGGCCGTCCTCATTGAATTGCGCCGCCTCAAAACGGTACTCGAAGAACCCGTCATTCTCCGCATCTTCTCTCCTGAATCCTAAGGATGTCGCTTATCGTCCAGAAATACGGCGGGACTTCCGTCGGCTCCGTTGACCGCATCCAGAACGTTGCGGCCAAAATCAAAGAGCAGTGGTCGCAAGGCCATAAGTTAGTTGTCGTGGTGTCCGCCCGCAGTGGCGTCACGAACGACCTGATTGCCCGGGCTAAAGCCCTGTCAAAATTACCAGATGAACGCGAAATGGACGTACTTATGTCCCTCGGCGAACAAGAAACCATCGCCCTGACGGTCATGGCCCTGCACGCCATCGGCGTACCGGCGATTTCCCGCACGGGCGCCCAAGCGGGCATCTTCACCGACGACATCCATACCCGCGCCCGCATCACCCGCATCAGCGGGGGCGACCTTTTGCAACGCCTGGAAGAAGGTAAAGTCGTGGTGGTCGCCGGCTTCCAAGGCGTCACCGAACTCGGCGAAGTCACGACCCTCGGCCGCGGCGGCTCTGACCTGACGGCTATCGCGGTGGCGGCAGCGATCAAAGCCGACCTCTGCCAGATTTTTACCGATGTCGATGGCGTCTACACCGCCGACCCTCGGATCGTTCTGAATGCCAAGAAAATGCCTGAAATCTCCTACGAAGAGATGCTCGAACTTGCCTCCAGCGGCTCTAAGGTCATGCAATCACGCTCCGTAGAATTTGCCCAAAAATACAACGTTCCCTTCGAAGTAAGATCCTCCTTTAACGACCTACCCGGTACCCTTGTGAAAGCCATCGATAAAACCCTCGAAGACGCCGCGATTGCCGGTGTCGCCCTCGACCGTCTCCAGACTCGCGTCACCGTGAACGACCTGCCGGACAACCCTCAGGCGATCGCCTCGCTCTTCGACGACCTCGGCGAAGCTGGCCTGAGCGTTGACATGATTATTAAAAATCTTGGAAATGGAGGGAAATCCAACCTCACCTTCTCCGTCACGACGGAGCAATACAGTCGCGTCGAAAAAGTGGTGGGTGACACGCTCAAGAAACTCGGTTCGGGCTCGGTGCGGTCGGCCGGTGAAATCTCCAAGCTTTCCATCGTCGGCGTCGGGATGATTTCCCACCCCGGCGTGGCGGGTACACTTTTCAAAGCTTTGGCCTCGGTGGGGATTAACAGCGAATTAATCACGACCTCGGAGATTAAGATCTCGATCGCTCTCGACCCCGCCAAAGCGGATGCGGCGGTGCGGGCGGTTCATACGGCCTTCGGTCTCGATAAAGCCTAGGAACGGCACTCGCCTCTTGCCCGTCAGGCCTTCCCCAATCACAGTGGCGGGAATGCGACGGTTCACCTTGGCCACCCTCCTAGCCTGCGCCGGACTTTTCGTGCCCAACGTTCGGGCGCAAGACCTCCCGCCTTCGCTGATCGCTCGCAATGCCGACCTTTCTGGCGGCGAACAACCGGAGAGGCGCACCACCCTTGAATTAGCCGAAGAGGCCCTGGCGGCGGGATTATCTTCGACTGCGTCGATGCTCTTCACCCAAGGCCTTGCGGACGCGCGCCTGAACGAGGCTGACCGGGAAAGGGCAGGACTGGGACTCTCGGCCGCATGCATCGAAAGAACCCGCACCGCGGAAGCTAAAGCTGCCTTAAAGTTCCTGCCGGCTTCCAGCCGTAAAGCCCTGCGCGAAGCCTTGGTGGCACTCCTTGATAACGATCTCGCCGCTGCCAAACTGCGCGTTGCGGAGATCAATCTGACGGAAATCCCTCCACCAGAACTTGCGTGGGTCTATGCGCTCAAATGGATGCTCGCCGCCGCTGAGGGGGATAACTTCGGGATTAACGTCAACTTGGAGGCCGTCGGAAAAACCTCGGTCTCAGAGGAACAGCGCCAACGCATCGAGATCTTGGGCTATCGAGCCTCCATCATCGCTGGTCAGGTCGAAGAACGGACGGTTTCAGCGCTCAAAGAACTCTCCGCCGCCGCCAAGAACACCCCGCTGGCTTTCGCCTACTCCCGTAATCTTGCTTTGGCTTTAGCACATCTCAAGCGCCCGACCGAAGCCGCCCGGGCTCTGGCCGAAAGCGGCCCGCTGCCCGCCAATCGGCAAGCCGAAGCGGACCTTTTAGCGGGACTCATCCTCGGACCCAATACCACGGCCGGACGCGATCGCCTGAAAGACGCCGCCAAGAACCCGGCCAATCCTTCGGTCCGCATCACCGCGATTCATGCCCTCGTTTTTGCCGCCGAAGATGAACAAGCGAAGAACAACCCCATCGAAGCCAAGGCCATCAGTAATGAAGTCTACGACTTCCTGATGCGTCATAACGAAGGACAGCTTGCCTTCCTTTGCCCGCGTGACCCCAAGATTCTTGACGCCATCCACTTAGCCCGCGCGCAACTCATGTTGGTGGCGGGTAATCGCGAAAAAGCCCGCCAAGCGGCGGAAGACTTGCTCCACGACGTACCGGCCAGCCCGCTCGCCCGAGAAGCGACTCGCACCTTAGCGTTGGCCGCTTGGGGTGATGGTTCTTTTCGATTAGCGGCGAATCACATTACGACGCTCTCCGAAGGCACCATCGACACCCGACGCGACAAACTCCGCACGGTGGCCGCCGACTGTCTTTTCTTAGCCAAAGATTACGTGTTAGCCGAAAAAGCTTATGCCATCATCCAAACCGAGACCACCCTCCCAGACTTAGCCTTTACGGCCTTTCACCAGCGGGTGCAGTGCCTCCTGCTCCAAGGCGATGAACCCGCCTTATGGAATCGCACCGCTGAAGTCATCGAAGACGCGTCTCGTAAAAATCGTTTCATTCCGCGCGAACGCCTCTGGATGGCCGTATGGAATCTCATCAATGATGCCCGCAAGGCCAATCAGCCGGCGGAAGCGACCCAATTACTCACCCGCCTGACGCCAATCATCAATGACACAAAGATCGATTTCACGCTCCGTTTCGATTGGCTAAAAGCCTTGATTGCGCTGAGTAACCACCAGCCCGACCAGGCCGCCAAGATTGCGGACAGTATCGCGACTCGCCTGGAAAAACTTCCGCCCGAAGCCTCGGACGAACTTCGCAAGGCTATCCCGGAACTGAGAGGTCATGTGGCCTTATTAAAAGCCCGCTCCGCCCTCGATACGGGCTCGCTCAAAGGCATGGAAGAATTGATCTCGTTGCGGAAGAAGTATGGCAAGGTCGCCGCCACGGCCGCCTCCTACCTCGTCGAAGGCCGACACCTCGCCGCCGCAGGAAAAAATGCCGAAGCGCAGGCTCGCTTCGAAGCCTTAGCGAAAGAATTCCAAGGTGACGCCGCCCTAGCGGAGTTCGCGCAACTCGGGCTCTACGAAGCCGCCGAGCAAGCCGCGCTCCAAGCCCCCACCGAAGGCGAAGCCAAACTCAAAGATGCGGTCGAACTTTTGGAACGCTTCACCGATAGTTATCCGCTCAGCCCGCTGATGTTCCGCGTGGCGATGCGCCGGGCCGAAATTCTCCGTTCTTTAGGTGATTTTGATAAAGCGCTTTTAGTGCTCGAAGGCCTGATCCGGAGCAAACCTTCCGACCCCTCGCGCCCCCAAGCCGAGATGGCCCGGGCTGATTCGCTTTTCGGCTTAGCCGAGCTTCGCCGCGATCGCAATGGTCAGATCGACCGCCAACGCATCGCCCGCGCCGCCGCCGCCTATGAACGCGTCGCCGAAGCTTGGTCCAAAGATTCCGACGAAATCCGAATCGAGGCCTGGTACAAATGGTCACTCGCCTTGATCGAACGGGCCAAAACCGAAACGAACAGTGAAGCGGCGGTAACTCGGCGCGAAGCCCGCACGACTTTGATTCGCCCCCTCAATTTATTACGGTCGGCCGTCGCCGGTCCAGGTTCGCTCAACACTACGCAACGTTTCAATTCCGCAAGTAAGCTTTGGCTGGCGCGGTCCATCCTGCTCTTAGGAGAAATCAGCGAACAAGACAACGACCTCGAAGAGGCCTTGGCGGCATACCGAATCATCCCTGAATTAAACCGCAACCTCGCGCCCGGCGAAACCCGCCTCCCCGGTCAAGCTACGGCCGAAAGCAAACTTGCGACCTTACGCAACTCCGCTTCCAATAACCCCACGAACAAACCCCAATGAGCCGCGCCTTCTCTTTCCCTTTTGATGCCGGTCCGTTCGTCTGGCTCCTGCTTATCCTCGCCTTTCTCGCCCTGGTCTTCGTCGTCGAACGGGCTATGTTCCTCCATCGCGGCTTGGTCCTTTCTTCCGACTTCATCGAAGGCGTCCGCAACAACCTGCGCGCAGGTCGACCCTTAGAAGCACTCGCCGCTTGCGAAGAATCGCCGGGGCCGGTCCCCCGCGTCGTCAAAGCTGCTCTGCTCCGAGCTGCCAACGGCGACGTCGCCATGCGCGATGCGGCCACCGAAGCGGCCTTGCTCGAATTACCCGTCTTAGAGCGTCGGCTTGGCACTATTTCTGCGATCGGGCGCATCGCCCCTCTCCTGGGCTTAGCTGGGGCCGTGTTTTCAGGATTTCACCTCGCCACTGCCCTGCGCGACGGAAGCGTCTATGCCTCTGCCGACTTCTTACTGCTCGACGTCCAAGCCGCGCTGGCGACCGCTGGCTTCTCGTTGGTCATCGCTGCCGCTTGTTCACTCTCTCATCATTTCCTCGTCGGCCGCGTCCGCTCCATCGTGATGGAAATGGAAATCGCTGCTCATGCAATTATCACCTTTGTACGGCACGAACTTCCCGCTGACAAAACCAAGCCCATCTAATCGTGCGCACCCCGCTTGGAGTTCTTGAGAAAGTCCGCCCCACCGAAAGAGGGATCGACTTCATCCCTTTGACCCTCGCCTTGGTCTGCGCCGGCTTGGTCTCAGTACTGGCTTCTGATTTTGTTTATTCACCAGGGTTGTATGTGGGATTTGATCAACGCCAAGTCGCCGTTTCTCGCAATCTTAAGACTCCCAAGGCGACCCTCGGAGATATGGCGCGGACCTCCTTGACTGTCACCCTCGTCTCGGCCCGTGGCACGGGAGTTTTTGTCGTCGCCGGGCGGGTCGTTGACCGGGCCGGATTGGGCACCGAATTACGACGCGTGGCCGCCGCCGGCGGCGCCTCTCGGCCACTCTTAATCAAGGCCGACGCCTCCTTGACCATGCAAAGTTTTCTCGAAGTCTGCGAACTGGCCCGCACCGCTGGTTTCCCTGGAGTGATGATTGCGGCGGACGAGCGTTGATTCGCGGTTGCCAGAGGGATTAGAGGTAATTCATTCTGCCCCTTCGTGCTCGACCCCCTGCCCACTTCCACCCTCAAACCAGACGTTCCTCGGCATATCGGGATCATCATGGATGGTAATGGTCGTTGGGCGGCCGCCCGCAACCTTCCCCGACTGGAAGGCCATCGTCGCGGTGGAGAACGGTTGATTGAAATTGTCGACGCCTGCATCGACTTAGGCGTAAGCACGCTGACCGTTTTCGCCTTTTCCGCCGAAAACTGGAAACGACCTCCGGAAGAAATTAGCGGGTTATTCAAACTCGGAGAATGGATTTTGCGGGCCCACCTCGCCCGACTGGAACGGCGCAACGTCCGCCTCCGGGCCATCGGCGACCTTTCGGCGATGCCTGATTTTATCCGCCGGCCGCTCACGGATGTCATCGAGTCGAGCAAGCACAACACTGCCTTTACGCTCGTCGTCGCTCTCAATTACGGCGCTCGCCAAGAAATCGTCCGCGCCGCCCAAGCCATCGCTGAAGACACCGCCGCCGGAAAAATCGACCCGACCAAAGTTGACTGGTCCACAGTTGAAAGCCGCCTTTCGACCGCCGGTATGCCTGATCCGGATTTGATCATTCGCACCTCCGGCGAATTCAGACTGAGCAACTTCCTCCTCTTGCAATCCGCCTACGCTGAGATTGTTTTTTCCACCGTCTTCTGGCCCGACTTTACGAAAGAACAACTCCAGTTGGCCCTCACTGAATTCAGTAAACGGGAACGTCGGTTCGGCATGACTCGCGAACAGATTCAGGCCACCCCCACCGCATGATCAACCGCACCTTAAGTACCGTCGGCCTCTGGGTCGTTGTCGGGGTCGTCATTTGGATTGGCGGGCTATTCTCCGTCGCCGAACAAGCTGCATTCGGACTACTCGCGCTTCTGTCCTCCGTCGCGCAATATGAATTTTATCAACTGGCCGAAAAAATCCCGGGCGTCACCAAGCCCAGGCTCAATGGACTCCTTGCCGGTCTTGTCCTGCTCTTTTGCTTATTCTTTTTCGCGAACGCGCGAGCCCAAGCGAACTACTTCCTGACCGCGGCATCGTTGGCCATCGGCCTGCACTTGATCCTCTTTCTGCGCCATCCGGCCGAAGTCCCGCTCTTACTTCGTCGGATGCCGACATTATATGGCTTCCTCTACATTCCTTTCATGCTTTCGGCGCTGGTGGCCATCGCCCGGATGGAAGACGGACAATTATTGAGCCGCCAACCCGTCGGGCTTTATTACGTCGTCTGGGTGATCATCGCGACCAAGTTCACGGACGTCGGTGGGCTTCTCATCGGCGTGCCCTTCGGAAAGCATAAAGTCGCCCCGAAGATCAGTCCGGCCAAAAGCTGGGAAGGTTGCCTCGGCGGCCTGGTCTTCTCCGCTCTGGCCTCGGCAGGTTTTGCTTGGCTGTGCAACGGCCCGTTAGCTCTCGCGTTCATGACCCCTTGGAAAGCCGCCGTTCTGGCCTTACCCTTGGCCCTCCTCAGCATTCCCTCCGACTTAGCAGAATCCGCCTTCAAGCGTCTCGCGGGCGTCAAAGATTCCGGCGCCACCATCCCTGGTATCGGCGGCGCGCTTGATCTCATTGATAGCCTTATCCTGACGGCACCGACGGCCCTCATCTTACTGTCCTACTGCTTAACCTGGGCCAAACAAGCGGGATGAGCGGCGTCGCGCCACTCCACATCATCACCGGCCCCACCGCGGTCGGGAAGACGGAGGCAGCGCTGGCTTGGGCGGAAAAGCATGATGCCGAGATTCTCTCCTGCGATTCGGTCTGCGTCTATCGGCACATGGATATTGGTTCGGCTAAGCCCAACGCGGCGCAACAAGCCCGCATCCGCCACCATGGCATCGACCTCGTCGAACCGACCGAACGTTATTCCGTTTTGCAATTCATCACGCTGGCCCGCAACGCCATCGCAGCGGCGGAGGCCCGGGGTAAAAAAATCCTGATCACGGGCGGCAGTGGTTTTTATCTGGCGGCTTTTTTTGGTCCCGTGACCGACGAGGTGCCGATCAGCGACGAAATCGTCGCCGAGGTTCGCGAACTGTTGCGGCAAGGCCTACCCGCGTTGTTAGCTCGCTTGACCGCCCTCGAGAGCGGCCCACTTCCCGCTTGGCTCGATATTCAAAACCCCATCCGCGTGGCGAAAGCCTTGGAACGGCGTCTGGCCACCGATCGGGATCTCAATTCGCTCCGAGATGAATTTCTTTCCCAACGAGGCCCGTTCGCCGACCACTCCCTCACCTTTGACCTCCTTGAGCGCCCGGACCCCGAACTTCGCCTAAGAATAGGCCAGCGGACCGAGGTGATGCTGCGCGATGGCTTGATCGAAGAGGCCAGCTACCTCCTATCTCTTAAGCTTAACCCTGAACTGGCATCCTCACGTGCCGTGGGCTACCGGGCGACCATGGACTGGTTAGCCGAGGGCCGTAAGGTCGCCCTCGACGGCCTCGCTGAGCGCATCAATCTCGACACCTGGGCTTTAGTTAGAAAACAGCATAAATGGTTTAAAAGGCTAGGATTAGCGAAAGACGGCTCACAACCTTGAAGGTCTGAATTACGGGCTTTAAGTGCCTAAACCTCCGATCGATTGCGAAAAAATGACCATTTAGTGGCATAATTGAGCCTCCGTTCTTGCTCTTGGGTTATCTTTTGGCTTATTCGTATGTCCTTAACCCTCACCCCCCTACCCATGCCCCTCAAAGTTGGCCAGCCCCTCCCTGAAATTAGCCTTAAGCAAAAAACCGATGCCGGACTCGTCGAAGTCAGCCTCCGCCGTAATGTCGGCAAAGGTTCGACCGTCATCCTCTTCGTCCCGCTCGCCTTTACGGGAGTTTGCACTGATGAGCTCTGTAAGTTCTCGGGTTTACTCGAAGAGTATAAGTCCCTTAAGGCCGATATTATCGCCATTTCCGTCGATAGCCCCTTCGCCCAAGAAGCCTGGGTTAAAGCGAACGCTATCAGCGTAACCCTCGTCTCCGACTTTAACCGCGTGGCCGTCAAAGCCTTCAAGGTGAAGGATACGCGCGTCATTCCTGAAAAGACTGGCCTCCTCAACGTCGCCAAGCGCTCGGTCTTCGTCGCCGATAAGAACGGCAATGTCGTTCACTCGGAAGTTAAACGCGACCCGGCCTCGATGCCTAACTTCGCCAAGATCAAGAAGGCCATCGAAGCCTAAGCGAAATTCAGGCTTATTTGAAGGCGGTCGGGCTTGCCCCGACCGCCTTCTTTGCTTTTGGCTATTCCCTCGCTTGGGCCTAAGCCCCGCGAACACTTTTCTCACATCACCTACCCATGGCCGCCCAAGATCCCTTTAAAGCCCTCCGCCCGTTTTCCGCCGGAGGCAAATCCGGACAGATTTACTCCCTACCCGCCCTCGAACAATCCGGCCACGCCAAGATTTCTCGCCTGCCCGTTTCCATTCGGCTGGTTCTCGAATCCGTCCTGCGTAACTGCGATGGCGTCGCCGTCACCGAGAACGATGTTAAAACCCTCGTAAAATGGAACGCCTCCAAGCCCGTCGACACCGAAATCCCCTTCGTCGTCGCCCGAATCGTTCTGCAAGATTTTACCGGTGTCCCTCTGCTGGTCGACTTGGCGGCGATGCGCGAAGCCGTGGCCAAACTCGGCAAAGATAGCGCCGTCATCGAGCCCCTCGTCCCGGTTGACCTCGTAGTCGACCACTCCGTCCAAGTCGACCGGGCCGGCACCGCGACTTCCTTCCTCGAAAATCTACGCGAAGAGTTCGGCCGCAACACCGAGCGTTATGAATTCCTGAAATGGGGTATGCAAGCGTTCAAGACCTTTGGCGTCGTCCCTCCGGCCATCGGCATCGTCCACCAAGTAAACTTGGAGTTCCTGGCCAAGCTGGTCTTTGAAAAGAACGGGGTCTTTTACCCTGACACATTGGTCGGGACCGATTCGCACACGACCATGATTAATGGCATCGGCGTCGTGGGCTGGGGCGTGGGCGGCATCGAAGCCGAAGCCGGTATGCTCGGCCAACCGGTCTACTTCCAGACCCCCGAAGTCATCGGCGTCAATCTGACGGGTCGTCTCCGTGAAGGCGTCACCGCCACCGACCTTACGCTCCGTCTGACCGAAATCCTCCGCAAAGCCAAAGTGGTCGGTAAATTCGTCGAATTCTATGGCGAAGGCACCGAAGCGCTCTCCCTTGCCGACCGGGCGACGATTGCGAACATGGCCCCGGAATATGGCGCCACCATGGGCTTCTTCCCCGTCGACGAAAAATCCCTCGATTACCTCCGTCAAACCGGACGCGAAGAATCGCACATCGAATTAGTTAAGGAATATTACCAGGCCCAAGGTCTCTTCGGCATCCCTAAGGCTGGGAGCATCGATTACACGCAGACCATCGACTTGGACATCAGCACGGTCGTCCCGTGCGTCTCGGGCCCCAAGCGCCCCCAGGACCGCATCGATCTCCCGAAGCTGAAAGAGTCTTTCAATACGCTCTTCGTCGCGGGCAAGGACAAGAACGGCTTCGGCAAGACGGTCGCTGACCGCTCGATCTCGGCCGCCGTCGGCGCCACTGGCCGCACCCTCCAGCACGGTTCCGTCGTCATCGCCGCGATCACTTCCTGCACCAACACTTCCAACCCTTCCGTGATGGTCGCCGCTGGCCTGGTCGCCAAAAAGGCCGTCGAAAAAGGCCTCACCGTTAACGCCAACGTGAAATGTTCGCTGGCCCCAGGGTCGCGTGTCGTGACGGATTATTTGAACGAGATCAATCTTTCGACCTACCTGGATAAACTGGGCTTCAATCTCGTGGGTTACGGTTGCACGACGTGTATCGGTAACTCCGGCCCGCTCGATGCCGACATCGAAGGCGCCATCAAGCAAGGCGACCTCGTGACCGCTTCGGTCCTCTCTGGTAACCGCAACTTCGAAGCCCGCGTCCATGGCGCCGTGAAAGCGAACTTCCTAATGTCGCCTCCGTTGGTCGTGGCCTTCGCGCTCGCGGGACGGGTCGACATCGACCTCGACACCGAAGCGCTCGGTACCGGTAAAGATGGCCAGCCGGTCTTCCTCAAGGATCTCTGGCCAACGCAGGCCGAAGTCGCGGAGCACGTCGCCCGCGGGCTCAAGCCGGAGATGTTCAAATCCAAATATGCCGCCGACTCGCTGGCCAATGCCACGGCCGAATGGAAAGGCGTCCAAGGCGGCACCGGCGCACGCTTCAGTTGGAAAGAGTCGTCGACCTATATCCAGGAACCGCCGTTCTTCCAAAACTTTTCGATGACGCCGCCGCCGGTGCCTTCCCTGACGAAACTTCGTCCGATGGCGATCCTGGGCGACTCCGTCACGACCGACCACATTTCGCCCGCCGGCGCTTTTAAGGAAGAAACTCCCGCTGGGAAATTCCTGCTCGCCGCGGGCGTCAGCAAAAAAGATTTCAATTCCTACGGTTCCCGTCGCGGCAATGACCGCATCATGACTCGCGGCACGTTTGCCAACACGCAGGTCAAGAACCTCATGGCCGAAGGCAAAGAAGGCGGTTTCACCAAGGTGCAGCCGGAAGGAAAAATCGAGGCAATCTACGACGCCTGCAAAATCTATGAAAGCCGGCAGGAAGGCATGATCGTCTTCGGCGGCGTCGACTACGGCATGGGCTCGTCGCGCGATTGGGCCGCGAAAGGCACCGCGCTCCTCGGCATCCGTGCCGTGGTCGCCCAGTCCTTCGAGCGCATCCACCGCTCTAACCTCCTCGGCATGGGCGTGCTCCCACTCGAATTCACCGACGGTAAGAACGCCGCCTCGTATAACCTCGATGGCACCGAGACTTTCGACCTCGAGGGTCTCTCCAGCCCGATCAAGCCAAAGACACCGGTCACGCTCTTGATTCGTCGTACCAACGGCAGCGTCGACCAGGCCCCGCTCGTGGCCCGGATCGATACCGCCATCGAAGGCGAATACTACCGCCATGGCGGCATCCTCCCCTACGTCCTCCGTCAGATCTTAAAGTAAGTCAGGACCCCAAGGGGTGACCCAGGGCGACCGCTCAAGTCGCCCTTTTTCGTGGCCGTTGCCCCCGATTGCTTCTTGAGCCAGCCATGCCCTCCCGCTAAAGATTGCCTATGGAAATCGGCGTCATCAACGGACCTAACCTCGATCGGCTCGGCAAGCGCGAGCCGGAGGTCTACGGCAAGCAGACGCTTGCTGACCTTGAAAAACTCATCGCCGCGCACGCGAAAGCTGCGGGCGCCCAGACGCGCTTCTTCCAATCCAACCACGAAGGTAAACTCATCGATACGATCGCGAAGTGGGCCGACGACGGCGTAAAATTTCTTGTCATCAATCCCGGTGGTCACACCCACGTCAGCGTCGCCCTGCGCGACAGTATCGCCGGCAGCAGCATGCAGGCCGTCGAGGTGCATATTTCGAATATCTACAAGCGGGAAGAATTCCGGCATAAATCCGTAACGGCCTCCGCCTGCGAAGGCGTGATCACCGGTCTGGGATTTGACGGCTACTTACTCGCCGTCGATTTCCTCGTCGGCACGAAGGCCCCACCGGCGAAAGCCGCGAAGGGTGCGAAGTCGAAAAAGAAGTAAGCGTACCGTCGGTCACGGCATAAATCCGGCCGCGATCTTCGGCTGCCCGTTGCCCTACCCGACCGTTCGGCTCAGTTTGCGACGGACGTCACATTCGGGCCGGATCGGACGGCCGTCGACAAGGTAGGCCACCATCTCGATGACGGCCGTCGGCGCCCACACGGTTCCCCGCGGGCCCAGCCCATTTAAGATATGCACCCGTGGCCTCGTCGGATGCGTTCCGAGAAAGGGATGATTATCCGCCGTACACGGGCGAACACCGGCGACATGAGCGGTGACATCCACCCCTACTGGATGGGCAAAATACCCTTGGAAGCGGGCGATGAGCTTTGTCTTTTGCGCTTCGGTCGGGGTCTCATCCAGCTGATCCCATTGCCAGTTCGTACCGGTCCGCCAGCGGCCGCCGCCGAGCGGCAAGGCCCAACCCTCGCGATTAAGGATAAAAGCGCCCTGCGGGGCATCGGAGGTGATATTTAGAGCCTCTCCTTTGGCGGGCTGCCAAGCCAAATCCTTAAAGGGGCCACGAAGGGCCGATTTATAGCCGTCACAGAAAATGATGCCACCCGCTCTGACCCCCTTCCATGCGATGCCAGCAGGATGATCCCGCATCTCTTCGGGCTCAAAAATATCCTCTATCATGCAACCAGCGGCCTTAAGTTCGGCGCGAGCATCGGCCAGCAGCTTAGGCAGATCAACCCACGCACCCTGCATCATGGCACCGCCGAAAGCATCGGTTAGGCTCGCATCGAACTCACCCTGATGTTGGGTGATTTTTCGGATAAATGGCTGATAGCTGCCGCACTCGGCTCGCTTCAGTCCTTTCGACCGTTGTTCCTCGTCCACGAACATCCGATAAACATCCAGCGGACGGAAGACCTCCGCGACGGTCAACGCTTGACGTGCCGTGGCAAATAATTGCGGGTAATCTTTCGTCAGGGTGAAACGACGGCCGGTCAACGGCGTCATCAGCCCTGCGGCCACCTGTGAGGCGGAAGACTTCCAACCATCATCGACGACGCGCACCGTTTTGCCGCGGGCACGCAACCCCTTGGCGAGCAACGAGCCAGCCAAGCCTTGTCCAACGATTAAAAAATCAACCTGCATCTCCTTAAGAAGAAGCAGGTTGGTAGATGGCAGGCTGACTGGCGAGGGTTTATCAGAAGCCGACCGAGTTCTTGGAACCTTGCTTGGTCACAATCTTTTCGTCCTTCCAAATGGCGACGCTGCGCTTCACTTCGACGAGCGTGAGTTGAAACACAAAGGATGACTGCCGGGTCGAGCCCGCATTCGAACGATCCTCGAGGATCTTACCAGAAAGCACAAAGTCAGGCTGGGGAACCTTCGCACTGGATCCGGCGTTCTTGCGGGCGGCGCTCGCTACCGCGTCGCTTTCGATCAAGGTAACCCGACCGGCATTGACCAGGGGCACGGTCATCTTGGAAAGCAAGACGCTCGTATCGAAATTCGTTCCGGTATCGTTGGTGATTTGGCCAACTTGTAAAACGGGCGAGGCGCCCGCGGCGTTAAAGGCCGGGGACGTGATCATCGATTGCAACATCGCGTTGCCGGCCGTGGCGAAATCCTGGATGTTGATCTTCTCGAGACTGACGACGAGCTGACGCCCTTCGGAATCCTTATAACTGGCAGGGGTGTCGCAGCCGACGATGAGTGCGGCCATAGCGAGGAGGGAGATTTTGTTCATGGGGATAAATTAGCGAGAGATGACGCGCAGGCGGCATTCGGCGGACGTGGATTTAAGCGCGGTCGCGGTGACCGTGGTCAAGGCCCCTGGCTCTAAAGGAGTGACCATCCAATTACCTTGGCGTTCGGTGATCGAACCATCCGCCGCCAGCCATTCAAAGCTGACGTTCGCAGTCTGCCCGAGGTACGAACCATTACGTAAATCAAATTGAACCTGCGTGAAGCCGCCCGCGGTCTTCGACTTACGGGCCGCCAGTAATTCGAGCTTATTGCCGAAACGGTTATCGTTGATCTGCGTCGAGAAACCACCCTCGGGACGCGTGGTCGCGTAGTTGACCGCATCAGGCGGCGTCAAGGCGCGTTCGATTTTGTCGCCAGTGTTAATGACCGACGTGCAACCGGCCAGAAAGCCGAGGGCGAGCAGAGGGAGGAGTTTGTTCATGGGACGAGAGTCGTGCAGCGTAAGGTGAGGGGCTTATTTTCCCCTGTGCTCTTGAGGCTTACAAGCAGAACCTTGCCCGCCGGTAGGTTTAAAGAGAGTTCGGGGTGGCCGGGAATCGTCAAAGAAGCGCCCACCGGGGCCGTCACCCTTGCGAGGGAAAAGCGGGCGGGTAAACCGCTCCAATTCCGAAGGTCGGCCTTAGTTGTGCCGACGGTATAGACCGCGGTCCCGATCTTGGTCGCCAGGGCGAAAAGCGCCGCCCCGGAACTAATATTTTGCCGATTAGCCGACACTTCCGCTGATTTATTAAGAATATAACTCGCGGTGGATTTCACCGCCGCCGAAGTAAAAGCCTGGGCTTTGATGCCCGGCAAGGCGGCCTCAAAATGCTTGGCGATCAGCCCCTCGGTCCGGGACGCCAGGGCCAAAGCCACCGGCTTGCCCTCCAATTGGACGCGCAGTTTATAATCGTAACCCACGGGTCGCAGGGCCGGCAAGGCGACCGAAACATAGGGCACGCGCGGGGCGACGACGAAGAGCGGAATGTCCACGCGTTGCTCCCGCCATTCCGGACAGTTGCCGGTTTCGGAAATGACATAGACGACGCGGGACGTCGGCGAACCCCCGGCCAAGACCGCCTCACACTCAGCCAGGTCAGCCTCGATTGTTGGGCAACCCTTGGTCAACGCATGGGCGGCCGTAAATTCCTTACGGGCTCTTTCTAGATCGCTGGCACCGTCTCCCATCCGGAAAAAATACAAGCCTTGGAGCCAATGGCTGAACGCGTCGTCGTAGGCGGCCCCCGGCGTCAGACCATCGAGCTCCTCTTTAATAATCGAAAGCCCTTCCTGGGTGCGGTCATCTTGGGTCGCCTTATCCAGGTTATATTTTTCGGATTTGATTTCTTTCTGATAAAGCAGACCGGAACCAAAAGTTTCTTGCACGAAGCGCAGGCGATTCACGGAAACACGGGCCGCAGCGCGATTGCCTGACTCGAGGTGATTCAACACCTGATAGGTGGAAGCGTAAATCCGGTCATACGGCTTGGCCCGATAGGCTTGGGCGTAGTTATTGGAAAACGCGGCCAAACCTTCGCCGGCCAGCGAAAAGTCAGGTCGCCCTTCTTCCGCCCGGAGTCGGTCTTCCACTTCTTCCAAGACCTTGATGCTGCCTTTTAAATCCCCTTGGGCGCGTAAGGCTGCACCCTCCTCCAGCTTCCAAACCAAAGCATCGTTGGGCTGATCCTCGGCCGAGGCCGACGCCACGCGGCTCACCATCTCGTAATCCCCTTCGACGTTAGCGGAACGAACCCGCGGTCCTTTCTCCACATAGGCCGCGCAACCCACCAAGAGGGCCAAGCTGGGAATGATTAATAAGGTCGAACGCACAAAAATAGTGAGATGAAAATTAGCCTCAACTCAGGAGCGTGTAAAGCGGGAGATGCAAGCGGCGAAGATTACAAGCCGAGCCAACGGGAGCCGACGTAAAGCCAGAGCGGAGTGATAATCGGGCAAAACACAACGGTCACGACGGCCACTCGCAGAGCCACCGAGACATCCCCCTTATAGAGCTCAACGATGAGAAACGTAAAAATACCTGCCGGCATGGCCGCCTGCACCATCATGACCTTCCGGAGCGCGGGGTCGGGAATGAACCAGCAGGCCACGCTGAGCAAAATGACCGGCATCACCAACCAGCGGACGGCCATCACGCCGAAACTCACCCGCGCATCGGCGATGAACTTAAACCCTTGCAGAGTCTCGTGGAGATAGATGCCCGTCAGGATAGTCCCGATCGGGATGGCGCATTCGCCAATGGTGTGACAGAACTGGCCGGCGAAATGAATCGCCGTGGTTTCACCCAGACCCGCAAAATTGATGGCAAGCGCTACCGCGAGCGCCACCGTCATGGGCTGGGCAAGTTGCTTGAGGCTCTTACCGGGAGGGGCGCCGGAAAGAAACGCGACCCCGAACGTCCAGACCGCCGCTTCGACCCCGACATTGTGTACCAATAAAACCCCGACGACGTCTTGGTCGAAAAGCGCCGCGGTCACCGGAATACCCAGGTAACCGAAATTATTGATGCCGGATGCATAGGCAAAAGTTCGTTTCGCATCGCCCGGCGGAAAACGAAACAAAGCGGCGACCGCTCGCCCGACCAAAATCCCGACGATAATCATGAGGAAACCCGCGCCTAAATAGAGCAAGGCGGTCGGACCCGAATGAATCAGCGGATTACTGCTGACCCGATCGAAGATCATCGCCGGAAAGAAAACCCACAGCCCCAGACGCATCAAAGGTTGGCGGGCATGCGGACCGACCCAGCTGCGATGGGCCAAAAACCAACCCAGTAAAATCAATAAGCCTAAGCGGGCGATGGCCAGCGCGACATCGGCGGAAAATACATTCATACCGACAACACCCCACCGACATAAGGACGGTTAGGAAAGAGAAAAATGCGGTTTAGGGGCATTACCCCCTTCCCTTGACTTCCCACCGTTATCGTGGACAATGATGAATGTTCCTTCTCAGTCGGACCCGATAATGACCGACTAACCATTTCGGGGGTGTTCCGGATTCGATTCCAATCAAGATATCGCGACGGCATGCAGAGGGTAGTCAGTAACCTCTTAAATCCAACTGGCAGCACTATAACTGCTAAAAACACCATCACGTTCGAGAACGACAACGTTCTCGCGCTCGCAGCCTAAGTACTGCGACAAGCCCCAAGGTACGCCTACAGCCTTGGATCAGCTTGGTTAACGTGGGCAATCCCCTCCTCTAGTTGTTATCTCCAGGGTAAGTGAGAATACAGATAGGCCGCACGGGTGCTCATCTCCAAACGCGGTCGAGATCAATGATGAAGCTACGCATGTAGAAGTTACGACGTAAGGATAGGAAGACGCGGGTTCGACTCCCGCCACCTCCACCCTTTGAGAAGTTACCAGCTCGCGCCCACCCGGTCGCGGGCTGTTTCCGTTTATACCTAGCGCTTACGATAGACTTCCACGCGGCATTCGTAACCGCCGAGATCCACCGCAAAACGGGTTTCCAAACGAAGGGTGGGATCGGTCGATTCGAGCCGGAGTGGATTCACGAAAACTAAGCGGCCACCTGGACGGAGCACTTCAGAGGACAATCGGAAAAGATCCGCAAAGAGCCCGTGCATGTTAGGTACCCGCACGCGGCGACCCAGCGGTGGATTCGAAATCACCAAAGATACTTTACCCCGGTCAAGTTCGGGAATCTTGGCGACGTCCCGGAAGTCACAGGCGTAGAACGCGGCCTTGGTGCCGGCGATCTTCGCCGCAGCAAAATTCTTCTGACCGATTGCCAGAGCCTCCGGATCAATATCGGTACCGATCACCTGATCGACTCCGCCCATCAAGGCAACTTCAGCTAACTCCAAGGCCGAACCGCAGAACGGATCCCAGACGATTTCGTGCGGCATCCGGCCGGCCAGACGGGCGAGGCAGGCCGCGAGCGGCGGATGCGAAGCGGCATTAATGACATCGGTCCGATAATATAAACGAGGGTTCGGGCTAATCTTCGGGCGCAATTCAACCGAAGCGCTAATTTCGTTAAACAGCACGTCGATGGACCACGGAGCCTCGCGAGCATCGTTTAATAGCTTGGGGTTCAGCTGATAGGCCAAAGTCGTGACCTTCTCGACCGCGACGTCATGATTACCCTCGGCCAACATACTCAGCCGGTAACGCAAGGCGCCATCGGTCAGCACACTCATCAGTTTTTCGGTCAAAGGTGCGGCCACCAATTTCGCCAAGCCTTCCAAGGCGACGACGGATTCCGGATTGCGCACTAAGCCCAAGACAAAGCTGGCCGTATCAAAACAACGCAGCTTATAAAGTTCGGCTAAAGTAAAAGCCTCCTTGGGCTCGATGACCACGCAGCAACCGCGCACCTCGACCACTCGGAACTTACCCCGTTGGGCTTCCGCTTCGCGCACTTCGTTCGCGACGATATTCTCCAAGCCCATCCGGCAACGCAGGTGTAGCTTCAAGCCGGGCTGCTTGGGGAGGACCGTCTCCATTTTCACCGAACCCGCATTTTCTTGGCGGGCCACGCTGGCCCGTAATTTCTGTTCGTTGACTAATTTTTCGCCGGATTGCGCCACCACCTTGAGCGTCGCCGCCCCGCCGATTTTCTCCAAAGCGGAGGCGACCTTTTTCTTCTCCCGCTCCACTTCGGTCGTTTGTAAGATGTCCAAGAGTTTCTGTTCCGAGGCCTCATCTCCCCCTAATTTGGGAATGGCCGCCGTGGCATACCGACGGATTTTCTCGGAGGGGTCCTGCAACAGCCCGATCATCCAAGCTTTGACGGCCGCCTTCATTTCGGGGTTGCGCGAGGTCGAGAAGACGACCCCGACCGCGCGGACGAGGGCCACCTGCTGGTTGCGCTCCTTGGCCCCGAGCTGGTTGAACTTGGGCACCTCTTCATTCCAAAGCTGGGCCGCCGGCAACTCGCGCAATTGGCGGTAAAGGTCGTTGTCGGCTTTCATAGCCGTAAGTAAGTCGAGCGGGCTGGAAACAAAGTCAAGGGAGACGGACTGCGCTCGCCGGTTCGGTGGCGAAATCCCGCCCAAAAAACCCTGCGAATGGCTGATTTATCGGCATATCTTTATTAAAATGATGGAGCCGCTCGCCGAGACGTCGACCCCGCAGCCGACACCCGCCTAAACGAGCCATCCGACTATCGTTAAGTTGCCTTTGACAGGGGGGGATTATTGTTCACTAGGTTTAACCTCCGTATGGCTGTCTCCACAGCCTCTGGTGGCTCTCGACCACCCCCGTAACTTTCTAAGCCTTTTTCCCTACACCAGAAATGAAGAATCCCGGACTTCCCGAAAAACAGGGTCTCTACGACCCCCAGTTCGAGCATGATGCCTGTGGCGTCGGCTTCGTTTGCCAGATGAAGGGCAAACGTTCCCACGACATCATTCAGCAAGCGCTGACCATTCTGGTAAACCTCGATCACCGGGGCGCCTGCGGTTGCGAACCCAATACGGGCGACGGCGCGGGCATCCTGCTCCAGCTTCCCCACGGTTTCTTTACCAAAGTGGCGCCAGCCGCCGGCATCGCTACCCTCCCCCAGCCCGGACATTACGGCGTTGGCATGCTCTATTTCTCCCCAGACGCCAAGATTCGCGCCGAAAGCGAACGCGTGTTCGTCGAGTTGCTGCAAGCCGAAGGGCTCACCCTCCTCGGCTGGCGCACCGTCCCGACCCGGAACACGACCCTGGGCCAGACGGCCGTGAAGAGCGAACCCTGCGTGCGCCAAGCTTTCATCGGTCGCCCGGCCTCTTGCGCCACCGATCAGGACTTTGAACGCAAATTATTCATCGTCAGCAAACAGGCCCACTTCCGTCTGCGCGCTTCCGGCCAAGACAATTTCTACTACGCCTGCAGTCTCTCCTGCCGGACGATCATCTACAAAGGTATGTTGATGCCTGAACAGGTCGGCCAATATTTCCCGGACCTCGGCGATGCTGCGATGGATACGGCGCTTGCCCTCGTCCACTCGCGCTTCTCGACCAACACTTTCCCCAGCTGGGAACGTTCGCACCCCTACCACTACATCGCCCACAACGGAGAAATTAATACTCTGCGCGGTAATGTAAACTGGATGAAGGCCCGCGAGCCCCTGTTGGCCAGCCCTCTCTTCGGTAAGGATATCGCCAAAGTCCAACCCGTCGTGAACCCCAACGGTTCCGACTCGGCGATGTTTGATAACGTCTTCGAACTTCTCGTGATGGGCGGCCGCTCGCTGCCCCAAGCGATGATGATGATGATTCCTGAGCCCTGGAATGGCCACGAATCGATGAGCGAAGAGAAGAAGGCTTTTTACGAATTCAATTCCTGCCTGATGGAGCCTTGGGATGGCCCCGCCTCCGTCGTCTTTACCGACGGCACGATGATCGGCGCCACGCTCGACCGTAACGGTCTGCGCCCTTCCCGCTATTACGTGACCAAGGATGACCTTGTCATCATGGCATCAGAGGCCGGCGTCTTGACCATCCCGCCCGAACGCATCGCGAGCAAGGGCCGCCTGCAACCCGGCCGCATGTTCCTGGTCGACATGGAAAAAGGCCGCATCGTCGCCGACGACGAAATCAAGCAGCAGATCGCCTCGGAAAAACCCTATCGTCAATGGCTCGATGACAAACTCATCAAACTCGCGGACATCGCCGACGCCCCAAAGGCCCCCTCCGAAGCGCACGGCACGGTTGTCCAACGCCAGTTAGCCTTCGGTTACACCTTCGAAGACCAACGCAAGCTGCTCGTCCCGATGGCCAAAGATGGCGTCGAAGCCATGGGCTCGATGGGTACCGACATCCCGCTCGCCGTCTTGTCGAACAAGTCGAAGCTCCTCTACGATTACTTCAAACAGCTTTTCGCACAGGTCACCAATCCGCCGATCGACTGTATCCGCGAAGAAATCGTCACCTCCTCTGTCACGACCATCGGTCCTGAACGCAATCTGTTGGATCCTAATCCATCGAGTTGCCACCTGATCGAACTGCAGACCCCGATTTTGACTAACGAAGAGTTGGCCAAGCTCCGGCACGTCGCCCAAGGTGAATTCCGTTCGGTCACCATCCCGACGCTCTTTGACGCTAAACAAGGCGCCAAAGGACTCGAAGCCGCCATGGACGAAGTCTGCCGCCAGGCCGGTCTCCATATCGACGCCGGGATTAATCTTATCATCCTGAGCGACCGCAAAGTTGATCGCACTAACGCCGCCATCCCTCCCCTGCTCGCCGTCTCCGGCCTGCACCATTATCTGATCCGCGAAGGTAAGCGGACCAAGGTCGGCCTGATCCTCGAATCCGGCGAACCCCGCGAAGTGCATCACTTCTGTACGCTGATCGGCTACGGCTGCGCTGGCATCAATCCTTACCTGGCCTTCGAAACCCTCGACGACATGATCCATCAAGGACTGCTCGTCGGCGTCGACCACTACACGGCTTGCAAGAATTACGTAAAGGCCGCGACCAAGGGTATCGTTAAAGTCGCCTCCAAGATTGGCATCTCGACCATCCAGAGCTACCTCGGCGCCCAGATCTTCGAATGCGTTGGTCTGCAACAGAAAGTCGTTGATAAATACTTCACCGGCACGGCGACCCGTATCGAAGGCGCCGACCTGAATGCCATCGCCGAAGAAGCCTTGGAACGTCACGGCCGCGCCTTCCCTCAGAGCATGGAACATGCGGCGACCCTCGAGGTCGGCGGCGATTACCAATGGCGCAACGAAGGCGAAGGCCACCTCTTCAGTCCGCAGGTCATCCACTCGCTCCAAAAGGCCGTCCGCACGAACAACTACGACACCTTCAAGACCTACACCCGACTGGTCGACGACCAGATGCAGCAGATTTTCACACTGCGCGGCTTGCTTCAATTCAAAGCCCAAAAGGCCATCCCGCTCGAAGAAGTCGAGTCCCTCGAAAATATCTTCAAACGCTTCAAGACGGGCGCGATGAGCTACGGCTCCATCTCGACCGAGGCCCACGAGGCTCTCGCGATCGCGATGAACCGTCTCGGCGGTAAATCCAACACGGGCGAAGGCGGCGAAAATCCGGAGCGCTACACCTGGACCAACGAACAAGGCGACTCCAAGAACTCCGCCATCAAGCAGGTCGCTTCCGGCCGTTTCGGCGTCACGAGTCTCTACCTCCCCCGCACCACGACATCTACTCCATCGAGGATTTGTCCGAGTTGATTCACGATTTGAAAAACTCGAATCGGGCAGCCCGCGTCAGCGTTAAGCTCGTTTCCGAAGTCGGGGTCGGCACCATCGCCGCTGGCGTCGCCAAAGCGCACGCCGACGTCGTCCTCATCTCTGGCTTCGACGGCGGAACCGGCGCTTCTCCACAGACTTCGATCAAGCACGCCGGTCTGCCCTGGGAACTCGGCTTAGCCGAAACCCACCAGACCCTCGTCCTGAATAACTTGCGTTCCCGGATTGTCGTCGAAACCGACGGACAGCTGAAGACCGGTCGTGACGTCGTCATCGCCGCCTTGCTGGGAGCTGAAGAGTTCGGCTTCGCCACGGCCCCACTGGTGACCCTCGGTTGCATCATGATGCGCGTCTGCCACCTCAACACTTGCCCGGTTGGCGTTGCGACCCAGGACCCCGAGCTGCGCAAGAACTTCACGGGCGACCCAGCTGACACGGTTAATTTCATGCGCTTCATCGCCCAAGAGGTGCGCGAAATCATGGCCTCTCTCGGCTTCCGTTCGCTGAATGAAATGGTCGGCCGTACGGACATCCTCGAAGCGCGTCATGCCGTCGATCACTGGAAGGCCAAGGGCATCGACCTCTCCAAGCTTCTTTACTCGCCGAAGGCCGGACCCGAAGTCGGCCGCTTCTGCACCGAAATCCAAGACCACGGCCTCGACAAGGGACTGGATCTCTCGGTCCTGTTGGCCCAATGCCAACCGGCCATCGAGAAAGGCCAGAAAGTCCGCATCGAGATGGAGATTAAGAACACGCACCGCGTGGTCGGGACCATCATCGGCAATGAAATCACCAAGAAGCACTGGAAGGGTCTGCCTGACGACACCATCCACTTGAAGTTCAAAGGGAGCGCCGGACAGAGCCTCGGTGCTTTCGTGCCTCCGGGCGTGACCATCGAACTCGAAGGCGATGCCAATGACTACGTCGGCAAAGGCCTCAGCGGCGGACGTATCATCGTCTACCCTGATGCCAAAGCCACCTTCGCGGCCGAAGATAACATCCTCCTCGGCAATGTCGCCCTGTACGGCGCGACCTCCGGCGAAGCCTACTTCCGCGGTGTCGCCGGCGAACGTTTCTGCGTCCGTAATTCCGGAGTGAGCACCGTCGTCGAAGGCGTGGGCGACCACGGTTGCGAATACATGACCGGAGGCAAAGTCGTCGTCCTCGGCACGACGGGCCGTAATTTCGCCGCCGGCATGAGCGGTGGGGTTGCTTATATCTTAGATGAGAAAGGCGATTTCGCCACCCGCTGTAACAAGCAGATGGTCGGACTCGAAAAGCTTGAAGCGGCCGATGCCGCCGAACTCCGCGACCTCATCCAACGGCACGCTAACTTCACGGGCAGCGAAAAAGCCAAACGCCTCCTAGCAAACTGGGATGCGAGCTTGAAGCAGTTTGTGAAAGTCATGCCGAAGGACTACAAGCGCGTCCTCCAAGCGATCGCTGCCGCCGAAGCCAAAGGCCTCAGCGGTGATGCCGCCCTGAACGAAGCCTTCGAAATCAATGCCCGCGACGCCGCCCGCGTCGGTGGCGGTTGATCAACCTCACGGACACTCTCTACCAAACTTATTGAACCATGGGAAAACCAACCGGATTCTTTGAATATCAGCGCGAACTACCCGCCGATCGCGATGCCCTCACCCGCATCGGAGATTGGAAGGAAATTCACCACCACCACTCGGATGAAAAACTCCAGAAGCAAGGCGCCCGTTGCATGGATTGCGGCGTCCCTTTCTGCCATACGGGTAAGCTCATCAGCGGCATGGCCAGCGGCTGCCCGATCAACAACCTCATCCCCGAGTGGAATGATTTAGTCTACCGCGGTCTTTGGCGCGAAGCACTGGAACGCCTGCACAAGACGAACAACTTCCCCGAATTCACGGGCCGCGTCTGCCCTGCCCCCTGCGAAGGCTCCTGCGTGCTCGGCATGAACAAGCCCGCCGTGACGATCAAGAACATCGAGGTCTCGATCATCGATAAGGGTTGGGAAAACGGCTGGGTCATCCCCAAGCCACCCACGAAACGTTCCGGTAAGAAAGTCGCCGTGATTGGTTCGGGTCCGGCTGGCCTTTCCGCCGCCGCCCAGCTTAACCATGCCGGACATAACGTCACGGTCTTTGAACGCGCCGATCGCCCCGGCGGCCTGCTCATGTATGGCATCCCCAACATGAAGTTGGACAAGAAGGAAGTCGTACTTCGACGCATTCAGCTCCTTGCAGACGAAGGCGTCAAATTCGTCTGCAACACGAACATCGGCACCGACCTCGCCGTCGAAAAACTCCGCCAGGATTTCGATGCTGTGGTCATCTGCACCGGAGCCACCAAGGCCCGCGACCTCCCGATTCCTGGCCGTGAAGCCAAAGGCATCTACGTCGCGATGGACTTCCTGTCCGCCAATACCAAATCCCTCCTCGACGGCAAATCCACGGCCAACTTCATCGATGCCAAAGGAAAAGATGTCGTGATCATCGGCGGCGGCGATACTGGGACCGACTGCGTAGGCACTTCCCTTCGCCATGGTTGCACCTCGGTAGTCCAAGTCGAAATCATGCCCAAAGCCCCGCTCACCCGGGCCAAGGACAATCCGTGGCCCGAATGGCCTAAGACTTACAAGATGGACTACGGCCAGGAAGAGGCGGCGGCCAAATATGGTTCCGACCCACGCGTCTACCTCACCACCGCGACCAAATTCGAAGCCGATGACAAGGGTAACATCAAAGCCGTCCATACCGTCCAAGTCCAATGGGGCAAAAACGATAAAGGTCAGTTCGTCCCCCAACCCGTAGCTGGCACCGAAAAGGTAATGCCAGCGCAACTCGTTTTGCTCGCCATGGGTTTCATCGGCCCGGAACAACCGATCCTGGAGGCGCTGAACGTCGAACGCGACGCCCGTACCAACGTCAAAGCCGAACACGATAAATACACTACCAGCATACCCGGTGTCTTTGCGGCTGGAGATTGCCGTCGTGGTCAGTCGCTGGTCGTCTGGGCTTTCAACGAAGGCCGCGGCGCCGCGCGCGAGTGCGACAAGTTCTTGATGGGCCGGACAGAGCTTCCGTAAGCATCCGTTCAGCTCGTTACCGAAGCCCGACTCCTTGAGTCGGGCTTCTTTGTGTCGGAAGCGTGACTCGCGGAGTCATGCCATCGACACCTTCGCGTGTAAAAATGTCACGCGCATGCGACTTAAGTGAACAAAACTAACCACGTACGTGACGCTTTCAGCGCACTTCACTTATCCGTCACAAAATAAAACTGAAACCGCCACAACTGCATAACATTCCGACACCTTGCCGACCAATAATCTTAACTTTCCGCCGCCCGAACTTTCGTGCAAGCCTCGAGGTAATCGTGAGATTCGACGCCATGCGCAAACCGTCGTCGATCACCTGGCTCCTGGCCGCCGCGCGTCTGATCGGTTCCCATCCCCTGCCCCGCACCGCACTGATCGCCGGCGCAGTCCTCGCCGCAACGGTGATTCCACAAGAAGCAAAGGCGGCACTCGTGTATTGGAATCAAGCCGGAACAGGTGGAACTTGGACGAGTTCACTTTGGGGCACGAGTGCTAGCGGACCTTTTACGGGCGCGTGGGTTGCAAGTAATGATGTCGTGTTTGGCGGGTCAACTGCTGCAACCATCACATTTGCAACGACAACGGTTGGAAACATTACGGTTGATACGGATACGACGGTTAGCCAAGCCGGCACGGCGACGTGGAAGGTAGGCGGAAGCACTGTAACTGTTGCGGCAGGAAAAACCCTTACTTGGATTACTCAAGGATGGTCGCAAGCAGCTGCTCAAATTATTACTAAAAGTGGATCGGGAACATGGAACATCGGGGCCCAAGGTAACGCCCTCATTGCTGGAAGTAGCTTTACTCTGAGTGCAGGAACGGTGATTTTAACCGGAAACAATAGTTTGGGTGGAAGCAATTCTGCCTTAAATATTAACGGTGGGACTATTCAATCCACCGGCACAAGAGCTTTTGCAAACTCTGCAGTAACCATAGGGGCTGATTTCACTAATCAGGGGACCGGAAATGCAACCTACTCTGGTACCGTTGCGCTCGGTGGGGCTCTTAGAACGATAACAAATGACACCGCCTCAGGCAGTCGTGTTTACTCGGGCGTTGTCTCAAACACTGGATCAAATGGTATCACGTTCACGGCAACAACACAGGGGGCGACCGGTAGTGGCAGCACGAACTTTACCAACGCAACCAATACTTTTACAGGCCCAATAACGATATCCAACGGTGAAGTGATCTTCGCGAGCGCGAACTCGCTTGGAAACGTCAATAACGCCATCGTGATTGATGCAGGTCGCCTGACGATGACGACGGGAGATATTGCGTCAACTCACTCCATTTCACTTGGGTCGACCCTCTCTTCTGCAACAGCCACGGGGACCTCGATCAGCGTACAAACTGGCGGCACTACCAATTACACGGGGGTACTCACAGACCTAACTACTGGAGGGATTTTAGCCAAACAAGCCACCGGCACATTGATTCTTGGCGGTGTGAGTACTTACACTGGGCAAACTTACATCAATAATGGCACTTTGAAAATAGCTGTTGGTAGCAATCGGTTACCTACCACAACTATTCTCAACTTGGGCCAGGCCTCCAGCAATAACCTGGGGACTTTCGACCTTAATGCATTCAGCCAGACGGTGGCGGGTTTAGTTTCCACTTCCGGTACAAGCGTCTCCACTACCCTTTTAAATACTGTCACATCCGCCTCGGCCGCTACCCTAACCATCAATACGGGAGCTTCGACTTCTTATACTTATAGCGCAGGTACCGCGGCGAATTCCGGTATCATCACCGGTGCGGTTTCCATTATCAAAAGCGGCAGTGGAACGCAGACCTTCGGGGGCGCGAATACCTACAATGGCACGACGACGATCAACGGCGGCACCCTAAGTGTAGGCTCGATCGGGAATGGCGGCGTGACCGGCAATCTCGGCGCGGCGTCCAACGCGGCTGCCAATCTCGTGCTGAACGGGGGTACGTTGCAATACACGGGGACGGGGACGACTTCCTCCGACCGTAACTTCACCCTCGGAACTTATGGCGGTACGTTCGATGCCGCGGGCGCTTCGGGCACCTTCACGCTTTCAGGTAGCGCTACCCTTTCCGGCACCGATACGGCCCGCACACTGACACTGACTTCCTCTTCAGGGACGCAAGATGGCGCACTCTCGGGTACCCTCGGAAATAATGGCACCGGCGCCACGGCGTTAACAAAGACGGGGAGTAGCACCTGGACGCTGTCCGGGAACAACACCTACTCCGGCGCGACCTCGGTCTCGGCCGGTATCCTGACCGCCGGCCATGCTGCCGCTTTCGGAACGAGCACGGTTACAATCAATGGCGGCACGCTCGCCCTTGGCGCCTTCATCATCACCAATAACGTCACGCTCACTTCCGGCACCCTCTCCTCCACCACAGGCTCGATCGCAGCCAACAAGGTCACCCCGGCAGCCGGCACCATTTCGGCCATCCTTTCCGGCAGTAGTAACTTCGCTAAGTCGGCGGCCGGCACGCTGACTCTCTCGGGCGTCAACACCTTCACGGGCACGACCACGGTCTCGAGCGGTACGCTGATTGCCAACACCGGCACCCTGGCCACCACGAGCGGCATCATCGTCAACGGCGCCACCTTCACGGCGGTCGATTATAATTCCGCCGCCACCCTTGACCTCAATGCCAGCGGTACGGCCACGATCTCAAGCATTGCCGGCCTCTCCGTCGGCGCCGTGTCCAACTTAAACACCACCGCCGACTCCTTGGATTTCAACGGGGCCTCCGGCACGATCACCCTGGCTTCACTCTCCGGAGCCGGCAAGACGCGCTTCCGCTCTGCGGCCACGATCACCTCAAACGGTATCTCCGCCGGAACCGTCGACGTCGCCGGTCTGCTCACGGGCACCCTGGGCGGCGGCACGGTCAACGCCGGCTCGCTCACCTCGACCTCCATCACCGGCGGTACAAACACCATCACGGGCGCCGCAGGTATCACCACCTTTAACTCCTCCAGCGGCTCGACGACCGTCGGCGGCGTGGCGACCATCACCACCCTGACGACCGGCACGCTCAATCTGAACGGACTCACGTCTTCGATTGCCACGCTCAACGGCGGCGCGATTACCCTTGGCACCACCGCCCTCACCGTCTCGGCCGGCACCAGCTCGACCGGCATCTCGGGCGCAAGCGGTAGTCTCGTCAAAAACACCAGCGGCACCCTCACCCTTTCGGGTACCCACACCTACGGCGGAACCACGACCGTCAGTGCTGGCTCCCTGATCGTCAACGGTGCTCTCGCCAGCGGCTCAGCCGTAAGCGTCAATAACACCGGCACCTTGGGCGGCTCTGGCACGGTCGGCGCCGTGACCGTTAACTCCGGCGGTACGATCAGCCCTGGCAATAGCCCGGGAACGCTCACCACGGGCAATATGACCTTCGCCACCGGCGGTAATTACAACTGGCAACTCCTCAATTCGGGTAGCGCCGCAGGCACGGGTTATGACTTCATCAGCAGCACGGGTAGCTTGACCATCAACGCTACCTCGGTAACGCCCTTTAAAATCAACCTTTGGTCGCTCTCGGGCAGCTCGACGAGTGGGAATGCGACCTTCAACGCGAATGCGAATCTGACTTTGACCTTGGGAACTTTCGCCACCGGCATCTCGGGTTTTGACGCGGCCAAGTTCTCCATCGTCACCATCGCTGCGAACGGGACCGATGGTTTTTCTAACACCCTGAACGGCGCCTTCACGGTCGCGCAGAGCGGCAATAACCTCAATCTCGTCTACACCACGAACTACGTCGCCTCTGCCGATTCGACCTACACCGGCGGCGCGGGCAACTGGAGCACTGTGGGTAATTGGAGTGGCGGAGCTGGAGCGACCAACGGCAACGCGCTTATCTTCTCCGGCACTGGCGGCGGCGTGACGTCCAATGACGTGACGCTTGACCCTATCCCGAGCCTCACTTTCTCCGCCGCCGCCGGAGCCTACACGCTCAACGGCAACGCCTTGACCTTCGGAACCAACGGTATTCTGAACAGCTCGGCCTCCACCCAGACCATCGGCTTAAACCTGACCCAAGGAGCTAACTCCTCGATCACCGCCACGGGCGGAGCGCTCGTTCTCAATGGTTCATTAGATAACGCGGGCTTCACCCTCAGCCTCACCGGTGCGAGCAATCTCACCACCGGGAGTCTCCTGGGCTCGGGCGCGATTACCAAATCGGGGGACGGCACCTTGACGCTTAACGGCACCGTCGCGACCAACACTTTCAATGTCTCCCAAGGCACCTTGCTCCTGGGAGCAGCTGATCGCCTGGCTAATACGGCCACCCTGACCGGCTCGGGCTCGGCCACCATCAATCTGGGTGGCTACACCGACACGATCGCGACCTATAATCAGTCAGGCACCGCGACGCTGACCAACGGCACGCTCACCGCCGCAAACTACAACCTCACCGGCGGTACCATAAGCGGCAACTTGGGCGACGGCACCCTGACCGCCGCGAGCGGTACCACGACGCTCTCGGGCAGCATCGGAGCCACCACCGTCAATGTTTCCGGCGGCACCCTCAGCACCTCCGCCGCCAATCGCCTCGCGGATACCGCGACCATCAATCTCTCCTCCGGCACTTTGACGCTGGGCGGCAATGACACCATCGGTGCATTGGCCCTTTCCGGCGGTACCCTCAGCGGCACCTCCTACGTGCTCACTGCCGCCACCTATGCCCTCACCGGCGGCACCGTCAACGCCCAGCTCGGCGCTGGAGCCATCACCGTCACCACCGGCACGACCACCCTCGGTTCGGCCGGACGACTCAACTCTACCGCCACCCTCGCGATCAACAGCGGCACCCTTTCACTCGGCGGCAACGAAACCGTCAGCACGCTGACTTTGGCGGGCGGCACCCTCAGCGGCACCGGCACCCTCACCGCGACGACCTACGACCTCAATAGCGGCACCCTGAGCGCGAACACCGGAACTGGTACACTGAACTTTAATGGCACCCTGACACTTTCAGTCACTTCCTCCGCCACCGTGGTCAACGTGACCGCCGGCACCATTACGCTTGGTTCCGCGAACCGCTTCACCGGGACGCCGGCGGTCACGCTCTCGGCCGGTACGACCCTGAACCTCGGTGGCAACCAAACCATGGGTTCGTTGGCTGGCACGGGCTCGCTGGCCAACGCCGTCGCGAGTTCGATTCTAACCACGGGCGGAGCTAATACCTCGACCGACTTCGGCGGCACCCTCAGCGGCGTCGGCGGCCTAACCAAGACCGGCAGCGGTAATCAGACCCTTTCCCAAGCCAATACCTTTGGCGGAGCGACTCTCATCTCTGGCGGTACCCTGACGGCAAGCATCACCGGTGCCCTGGGCAGCACGAGCGGCATCACGGTCAACGGCGCAATTCTTAGCGCGCTTGATTACAATACTTCCGCCACCCTTACGCTCGACACTACGGGAACGGCGACGATCAGCGGAACCGGTCTCACGATTGCGGGTGCGGTCACGAACGCCAATACCACCGCCAGTGCCCTTAATTTCAATAACGGCTCGGGCACGATCACCCTCGCCTCGCTCACAGGAGCTGGCTCGACCCGCTTCGGCAGTAACGCAACCATTACTGGCGGCGTCAGCGCCGGTACCGTCACCGTCGCCGGCCTCCTCACTGCGGCGGTCTCGAGTGGCACCGTCACCGCCGGCACCCTCACCGGCAACATCACCGGCGGCAACGTCACCTCCACCGGACTGCTGACGGGCACGCTGGGTGGCGGCACGGTCAACGCCGGCTCGCTCAGTTCCACCTCCGTCACCGGCGGCACGAACACCATCACCGGCGCCGCTTCGATCACCACCTTCAACTCCTCCAGCGGTTCGACGACCGTTAACGGCGTGGCGACCATCACCACCCTGACCACCGGCACGCTCAACCTGAACGGTGCGACGTCTTCGATCGCGACGCTCAACGGCGGCACCATCACCCTTGGAACCACCGCCCTCACCGTCTCGGCCGGCACCAGTGCGGGTAGCATCAGCGGCGCCACCGGTAGCCTGATCTTCAGCGGGAGCACCACTCTTTCCGGCACCAATACCTATGGCGGCGGCACGACGGTCAATACCGGGACCCTCACGGTCGGCGCGACCACCGCCCTGCCGACCAGCGGCGCCATCGCCATCAACTCCGCCAGCTTACTCACCCTGAATATCGCGGGGACATTCGGCGGAGTCGGCCAGACCCTTACGCTCAATGCCAATCAGGCCAACAGCCCGATCCTCGGTTCGCTGAGTAACGCAGCGGTCACGCTCCTAAGCAACGTCGTGCTCGCCGACGGCACCACGAACCGCATCGAGCCGTCCGGCTCGGCCGCGGTGCTCACCCTCTCCGGTAACCTGACCGGAGCCGGCAGTCTTGTTAAAGCCGCCTCCGGTAATCTGACCCTCTCTGGCACGGCCAACACAAACACTGGTACGACCCAAATCGGCAACGGCACGCTCACCGTCAATGCCGGCTCTGCCCTGGGCACCGGTAACCTGACCTTCGCGCAGTCCAACGCGACTAACGCGACGACGGTCATCCTGAATAACGCGAGCCAGTCCATCGGCACCCTCACCAGCACCTGGGTCGCCACCACTGGAACCATCGCCCAGACCCTCACACTCAATAGCACAGCTCTGACCATCAACCAGAGCACCGACAGCACCTTCGGCGTCGGCGCCGTCTCGACTCTCACCAGCGTGATTACCGGTACCGGTTCGATCATCAAGGCCGGCGTGGGCACCCTCACCCTGACCGGCGCTAATACCTACACCGGCACTACGACCGTCAACGCCGGTACGCTTGTCACCAGCGGAGCGGGCATGGTTTCGGGAGACGTCACGGTCGGTGCCTCCGGCACGCTGACCCTCGGCACCGCCCAGACCCTGAGCAATCTCGCCGGCAGCGGTGCCGTCAATGCGAACGTCCCGATCACGGTGACCAACACCAGCCCAGCCGTCAGCAGCTTCACGGGAACATTCACCGGCAGCAGCGCCTTGAATAAGAGCGGTACGGGTACCCTTTCCTTCGGCGGAAATAACAGCGCAACCTACTCCGGTGCCGTCAACGTCTCAGCCGGCGTCGTCAAGGCCGCCGCCACCGGCGCCCTCGGCTCGGGTACCGTCACCCTCTCTGCCGGTTCAGTTCTCGGCGGTAGCGGAGCCACGACCACCAACAGCATCGTCATCGGTACGGCGGCCATCAGCGCTACGTCGAGCTACGCAGTTGAAGCCAATCTGTTGACTTGGAATTTGGGTACAGTCACCAACCCTAACCCCACCCCACTCGCAAACACAAACGTTGCGGCTGCCAGCATTACCACCACTGGATTGACGCGCTCAGGGTTTACGGTCGGAATACAGACGGACGGCTGGGGGGGAAGCGGTTTCAACTACGCCGATGCAGCGGCCGCAATAACCGCCTCGGCTTTCGTAACGGTTAATATCACCACGACGTCCTTACTGAACATCAAAAGCGTTCTTGCTTCAACCTACTATCGCTCAGCCGCTGGGGCCAGGAACACCTTATGGCAGTATAAAATTGGTTCAGGAAACTATGTCGATATAACTACAGTGGCTCTTGGAACCGCCGCCTCTACTCAAACCATTAGTCAGGGTAGTATTAATCTAAGCGGGATATCGGCCCTGCAAGGCATTGCAGCCAACTCAACAGTTACTTTCCGTTTGGTGAGCTACGGCGCTACCGCCTCAGGAGGCAACTGGTATCTCAAGGACACTGCTGGAACCACCGCAGACTTTGGCTTCTCGGGTGAAATCGGTTCAGGAACGGCCGGTGTAGCCGCCTCGGGTTCCGGCACGCTAGGCATGGCTGACGCAGGTACGACGACCTTCAGTACCGGCACCATCACGGTGAACAACACCGCGACGCTCGATGCGACGCTGGCGGATTCGATCGCGATCTTCCAGGGCGTGATCACGGGCGCGGGCGCGATCACGAAGACGGGCGCGGGGGTTGTGAAGCTCTCGGGCGTCAATGATTTCTCGGGCGGCCTGACCATTTCCGCCGGCACCCTGCAGGTCGGCGAAGCCGGTACGACGGGGACTCTGGGTTCGGGAGTGGTGATAAATAATGCGACGCTCAAGTTCGCCCGCACCAATAGCACTACGGTTTCGAATGCCATCAGCGGCACCGGCTCGCTCGTGCAAGACGGTGTCGGCGGCACGACCATTTTGACGGGTACGAATTCATACGACACGACAACCATCACCAACGGTACGCTCCAAATCGGTAGCGGCACGACGGGGACGCTGGGTTCGGGAGCGGTGACGAATAATGCGACGCTCAAGTTCGCCCGCACCAACAGCTACACGGTCTCGAACGATATCAGCGGCACCGGTTCGCTCGTCCAGGACGGCGTCGGTGGCACGACCATTCTGACGGGTACGAATTCATACGACACGACGACCATCACCAACGGCACGCTCCAAGTCGGCGCGGGCGGTACGACGGGGTCTCTGGGTTCAGGTGCAGTGACTAATAATTCAACCCTGACTATCAATCGGAGTAATTCCTATACAGTAGCTAACGCCATCACCGGTACCGGTGGTCTGATTATAAATGGCAATGGCACGCTAACGCTTTCGGGAGCCAATAATTATACCGGCGCCATGACGCTCAACGGTGGCAAGATCTCGGTTAATTCTCTTGGTACCGGTGCGGCTACAAGCGCCCTGGGAGCCTCGACGCTCAGCGATGTCACAAAACTGGTCATCAACGGGGGTACCATCGAATACACGGGAACAGGTGGCACTTATAACCGCAGCCTCACCGTCGGCGACGGCACCTTCTCGCTCATCAGCAGCGGCAGCGGGGCGTTAATCCTCAGTAGCGCGGCCAATATCGACTTCGCGGACACCGTCGGAGCTGACCGCATCCTGAACCTCAGCGGTGCCAATATAAATGACAATACCTTCGCCGCCGTTACCTTCGATGCCAACGACGCCGGAACTTCCCGCGTGTTCAGTCAGATCGTCAAAGATGGTGTCGGTACTTGGATTCTTTCCGGTCCTAAAAACCGTTTCCGTGGCGACGTCCGCGTCGGCGCTGGCACCTTAGGCTTCACTTCCGACAGTCTGCCCAGCGGTCAGCGCATCAGTATGGCCGACGGCGCCGTCTTGCGCTGGGAAGCGGGTAATACCGATGACATCTCGGGTAAGCTCAATCCGGACGCGAACTCGAATGTCGTGCTCAAGGTCAATGGCGGGTCGGTCACGTTCGCTATGGATATGATCTGGGCACGGGCGCCACGGCTAGTTCTGCTACTGCCCGCGTTACCAAATCGGGCGCAAGCGACCTGTACCTCACAAGTGCCCAGAGTTTTACGGGCGGCTTCACGGTCAGCGCCGGTAAGCTCATCGCCACCGCCAACGGTTCCCTGGGTACGGGTAAGACCATCGTCAACGGCACCGGCACCTTGACCGCCAACGGCAATAATTCGAATACTGATGTCGATGTAGACACCGGCGGTAGCCTCACGGGCACTGGCACGCTAAAGGCCGTCAATATCTTCACGGGTGGGACGCTCGCCCCGGGCGCTTCACCAGGTACCTTGATCACCGACAGCTTGGTCCTCGGCGCCAATTCAAACTTCCAATGGCAAGTCTATAACGCTGCGGGTGTCGCCGGTACCGGTTGGGATAAAATCATGGTCACCAACAATCTCAACCTCAGCGCAGTCAGTTCGGCCGCAACGCGGATTTCAATCAACGTGATGTCCTTGCATGCCTTCTCCGATACGGTCACCGGCAACGCCATCAACTGGAGTAAGGATGATATCAAAACCTTCCTCTTCGGAAATGTCGGTAGCATTACTTATAATTCCGGCTACAGTAGCCAGATCGCTGATTATTTCAGCTTCGACACTTCGGCCTTCACGACCTCGGATAGCACCGGGATCGGTAGCAGCCTCTGGTCGATGTCTTATGATTCTGGCACCGGCAATATGACGCTCACCGCGGTACCTGAGCCTTCGACCTATGGTTTCGCGATCGGGGCGCTGGCCTTGGCCATCGCTGCCATCCGCCGCCGCAGGCAGAAGGAAAAGAAAGTCTGAGCTAAAGATTGTTGAACCAAAAGGGCGGCTCTGGCCGCCCTTTTTATTTAGCTAAGAGTGGGGGCAGCACCGCGCATCGGGTAGGGATGCGATGACATCGCATCCGCGCTGATTCTTGCATCCCTTGCCAACTGGTCCACTGGTCAACGAATCAACTAACTTTGTATCTCTCTGGCCCCCGGTCTTCCTCGGCTGTTGGCTAATTGTCTTTAAGGTAGGGGCGCGACTGCGTGGCGTCCGTGGGCGGACGGTCTTTGTAGGATCGGGATAGCTTGCCCGTCTCATTAATGATTTCTCTGCGAACGGACGCGACGCCGTCGCGCCCCTACCCATTGCATCCCTTGTCAACAGGCCCACGGGTCAACTGGTCAACTAGTGTCTGCCTCTCTCTCTCTCTGGCCTCCCCATTCTCGGGTGGCCGGTGGCGGGATTGGCAGGGGCAGGACTCCATGATGCCCTATTGACGCATGGGCGCGGCGTAGCCTCGCCCCTACCTAGCGTTCACCAATCGGCGAACGTGATGGATCGCTTCGACCTGCTTCAAGGGTTTACCTGTCACCGGTGTCATCGCCCTCTGAACGCCGCTCTGAGATTGCCCCGCAAGGGTACCGCACCTAGGTTGCCGGCGTGAGCACGCCCTCCCTCGAAGTCCTCAAGTCGGTTGCACTCGCCACGGCTGTTGCTGCCGGTGACCTGCTCGCCCAGGGCGCCCAGATGAAGGTCAACGCCTCCACGGACGATGACGTGAAGATGCAGGTCGACGTCGACTCCGAGCACCTCGTCCGCGATAGGCTGAAGGCAACAGGCCTCCCGGTCATCGGCGAAGAACTCGGGGGCGACGCCTCCCTCTACGACGGCGACAGCCTGTACTGGGTCGTCGACCCGCTCGACGGCACTTACAATTACCTCAGGCGGCAACCTTCCACCTGCGTCTCGCTCGGCCTCATGCGCGGCAAGGAGCCGGTGCTCGGCGTGATTCATGATTTCACCGCGAAGAAGACCATCCTCGGTGTCGTCGGCGAAGGCACCTTCATCAATGGCGGGCGCATCACGCCTGGTTGGGTCAGCGACATCAAGGACGCGTGCATCATGACGGGCTTTCCCGCCGCGGCCGATAAGTCCGGACCGGCGATGCAACGCTTCATCGAACAGGTGGGTCGCTATAAGAAAATCCGCATGATCGGCTCAGCCGCACTGGCCCTCGCTTATGTCGGTGAAGGTATCGCCGATACTTATTATGAATCAGGCACGAACCTTTGGGATGTCGCGGCCGGCCTCGCGATTATCAAGGCTTCCGGAGGGCATTTCCGAATGGTCCCGACCGGAAAACGCCCGCTGAACTACGACCTTTGGGCCTCCTCGCACGCCGAGTGGACCCGGTAAGCGGCGCCTTAATTATCGACAAAACACCCTAAAAGCCTAGGGTTTCTTCCGTGGCCTTCCTCTCCCTCGTCAATCCGCTTCAGTCCCTCACGTTCGAAGGAACGATGATTCGCTATGGCGAAGCGATTCTGGGCCAGAAATATGGCGAAATCGGCTTCTGGCTCTCCCTCGCGATGGTCGTGATCTACCTGCCTATCCTGGGCCGCCTCGCCGCTCATCACTTTTTCGGCAAAGACGGCACCGTCGTTGGCATCGGTCTCACCGGGATCATTTCGGTAGCCCTGACTTTCGTCGTCATCGCGATGGCGGATACGAGCCTGTCGAGCTTTGTCCCTAAGGCCGTCCAGACGCTGGTCATCTCCCTTTGCGCCGGTACCGCCGTCCTACTCGTGACGAGCGCCGCCGCCCAGATGTTGAGCATGGGCTTCGGCCCCTCCCTCGGCCTGCAACTTATCTTTTGGAATATCGTGATGCTGGCCCAACTCGCCACCAAGTTCCTGACGGATTTCTGGAAGCACGTCTGATTCCACCAACCCCAGGCCCGCTAGCCGGTGATGACCGGACAAGCTGAACCATGGGCTCGTTGGTAATGCGGCGGTCTTGACTTAACCCGTGGCTTGGAGGCCGGCGGCGATGGCATTCAGCGAAAGCAACATCTGCGGGAGTAAGGCATCGGCTTCCTTGCGATCGCCGTCCGCCACTTTTTTGCGCCAATCCTTCAAGATGGCGACTTGTTGCTCGTGCAATAAATCGATGGCCGACTCGCGAAGCGCAATCACCTTCCGTAGTCGCGGACGCCCTTCCGAGAGCTTGGACGCCGAGAGCTCATCCAACATCTTCCGGGTCAATAAGTGTTCGGCCAAGATTCGCGTAAGGAAGAGGTTACGTAACTTCCGATCAGTGACCATGCCGCCATATAATTTCATCATGCCGCGATTAGACGCCAAGACGCTCGTGGAGGCGTTCTTCAGCATATAACGCAGAGGGGCCCAGTCTTTATATTGTTTGCGGATGATTTCGAAGCCCTTGGGATCTTCGTCTTTCAGTCGGGCCAAGGCCGAGCCGACGCCATACCAACCTGAAAGGTAGAAACGCGCCTGGCTCCAAGCAAAGACCCAAGGGATGGCGCGCAGATCCTCCAAAGATGCCGCACCGGTCCGGCGCGAAGGTCGCGATCCGATCCGGCTAGCCTCGATGATGTCAATGGGTGTCGCTTGACGGAAGAATTCGATGAAACGCGGCGTATGAATCAGTGACTGATAAGCCTCGCGGGAAAATTCAGCCAAGCGATCCATGACCTTGGATGGGGCGGTCTCGCTGCGGACCGCGACGTCGTGCAGCAGTGAATTCTGGGTCACGCCGGCGGAGAGCAGCTCGAGATTATTCACCGCGGTGATATGATTCGCATACTTCTGCGTGATACTCTCGCCCTGCTCGGTGACGCGCATCTCCCCGTTAATGGTACCCTGCGGCAGAGCATCAATGAAACGGTGGGTCGGGCCCGCTCCGCGTGAAATCGTGCCGCCCCGACCATGGAAAAAGACAATCCGGACGCCATGCTTCTCGCCAATCGCGGTGAGGTTCTTCTGGGCCCGATAAAGATTCCAGAGCGACGCCAAGATACCGCCGTCCTTATTGGAGTCGGAATACCCGATCATGACTTGCTGGGTCAAACCGTCAGTCACCCCCGCGTCGCGGCGCGCTTCCAAGGTGCGCTTGGTCATCGGGTGCGACAGGAAAGAATCGAGAATGGTCGTACTGCGCTCCAAGTCGTCAATGGTTTCGAAAAGTGGGACGACCGGCAGGAGACAATAAGGGCTATCCGCTCCGCCCGCCGTCAGGCCGGCTTCGCGCGCCAAGAGGTAGACGGAAAGTAAATCGGACACCGACCGGGTCATGCTCACAATCAACGACCCTAAGCCCGCAGATCCATAGTGATTGATATGAACCACCAAGGCGCGGTGGCAGGCCACCACGGCGTCGGCCTCGGCCCCCACGGGCGCTTGCTCGCGAATGAACGGGCGGGTGGACCGTAACTCGGAATCCAAGAAGCCTAACCGGCGCGATTCATCCCAATGCGCATAATCGGCATTATCTTGCCCGGCAGCAGCGATCAATTGTCCGATGGCCTTGTCATGGAAGGCGCTGTTCTGGCGAATATCCAGTACCGCCATATGGAAACCAAACGTCCGGAGAAAACGGATCAGCGGATCGAGTTCGTAACGGGCGATCTGGGAAGCACCCACTTCAGCCAAGGTTTCCCTTAAGAATAAAAGATCGGCGATGACGCTTTCGGGAGAGTGGTGTTGCCCCGGTTTAAGTTCGCCTTCGATGGCGGGCATACGGAGACGGACAAGGTTGATATACTGGCGCCAGGTCTCCCCGATATTACGTTTCAAAGCCAACTCGCCTTCTTCCCCGTGAGCCGCCGCATGCTTCTGCACCTGGCGGATGAAGATGGGGGGAGGCAGCTGCAGGTGATCTCCCAGCGATAGCCGCTGGCCGAGCATCTCCAGACGTTCGGTGCAAATCGCAATGGCCGTCGTCCGGAAAAGACTAAGCGCCCGCGTCGTGACTTCCGAAGTCACCAAGGGGTGGCCATCACGGTCGCCCCCTACCCAAGTACCAAAGGTGATCTGCGGCAAGGCATCCGGGTGCTCGATCCGGGCCACTTCAAAACCGGCCGCTTCCCAAGCCTGCCGGAGGCGCAGATCCATGCTGACCAGTGCGTCCGGGAAAACCTTCGAGAGGAAATAATTGATATTACGTAACTCGGACTGCACTTCCGGCTTCTGCTGGTAGAGCTCACCCGTCCGCCAAAGACGCTCTAAGGCGACTTTGATTTCATCCCGGATGGCACGCTGCTCCGCCACGGTCCACATGTTATTTTCCCGGCGGACCAATAATTTATAAACTTCGCGATGGATTTCGAGGACGGTCGCCCGCTTGGCTTCAGTCGGGTGCGCGGTGAGCACTGGCTCGACATGGATACGGTTCAGCCGCTTCGCGATTTGCTTGTCGTTAAGCCCGGCTTCTTTGAGCGCATTCAAGGCCCGACCCCAAGAACCGGGATCGGCCGCCAGCCCCAACTTGTCTTCGCGCAGACGTTTGGATTGAGCGGAGGCGTTTTCCTCCACCATGTTCAATAATTGAAAAGCGATGGAATAAGCCTGCACGCCGCGGTAGGAAAAGATCTGCACCCCGCGTAATTTTCGCTTCCCCATCCAAGGCAAAGTGCCCGCGATATCCTTGTGATCGAGCTGCTCGAGCACTTCGACAAAACAACTCATCATGAAGTCGAGGTCTTTATCGACTTTTTTTAAGCCACGGGCGAGGTCGTTACTGATAGCCATGCGACATCAGTCGTAGCACGGGGGCCACAAATCCCGCAACCGCAAACCCCGCTCCGGCTTGCGTTCATCTCCGTCGGCACTTTGATGAGCAGTCGTCATGTCGGACTCACGGCTCATCCTCCCCGACCTTTGGCAACAACTCGCCCTGAAGGCCCTGCGCCAGGGCAACGATGTGATCGTCCAAGCCCCCACGGGCGCCGGCAAGACCCACGTATTTGAATTATTAATCAAAGGCGGCACCCGTGGCCAAGCGGTCTACACGGTGCCGACACGCGCCCTGGCCAATGATAAACGCGCCGAATGGCTCGCCCAAGGTTGGGACGTGGGCATCGCAACCGGCGATATCAGCGAAAACCTCGAGGCCCCCGTCATCGTCGCCACCCTCGAGACCCAGCGTCAACGCTTCCTCGAAGGGCGGCACCCCAGCCTGCTGGTGATCGATGAATATCAGATGCTGGCCGACCGGCGGCGGGGAGCGGCTTACGAGACCGTCCTCGCCATCGCCCCACCGCCAACGCAGCTGCTCCTCTTGAGCGGTAGTGTCTCCAATCCCCAAGCCATCGCCGACTGGCTCCAAGGCATCGGCCGCAAGGTCACCTTAATTCAGGAGCACGCCCGCCCCGTCCCCCTAGAGGAGATTTCGTTAGATGCGCTCGAAACGCGCGAACCCTCTGGCGTCAAAGGTCACCTCGCCCGGGCCGTCATCCGGGCCGTCCTCGCCGATTTAGGCCCCATCCTGGTCTTCGCCCCCCGCCGGCGGGCCGCCGAACAAATCGCCCGTGAAATCGCCCACGGCCTGCCCCTCGGCCAAGGACCGCAGCTTAATCCGACCCAACGTGCCTGCGCCGGCGATGACTTAAACCGACTGCTTCGCCAAGGGGTGGGGCTGCACCATAGCGGTCTTACCTTTGAACAAAGGACCAGCCTGATCGAGCCTTGGGCCAAAGAAGGACGGCTCAGCGTGGTGGTCGCCACGACCGGCCTCGCCTCGGGCATCAATTTCTCCCTTCGCTCCGTCTTGGTGACCGATCGCCGTTATGCCAGCGATCACACCGAAAGGGAAATTCGGCCGGATGAGTTATTACAAATGTTCGGCCGGGCCGGCCGTCGCGGACTCGATGAGCGGGGCTATGCCCTCTGGACGGGTGACTCCCCTCGCCTCGGCGAGGCCAAGCCTTTGCAACTGAAACGGAGCGAGGGACTAGATTGGCCTGCCTTCTTATCATTAATGAAAAAATCGCCTGAGCCCAAACTCGCGGCGCAACGACTCGCCCAGGCGCTCTTCTCCCGGGAGCCGATCGATTTAGCCCTCGATAAAATCGAGTCCGAAGAATCACCGACCCAACCCGAGCCGACCCGAGGCATCCTGCGAAAAATCCGGGAGATTAAAAGTCGCCATGGCATCTGGCAACGCGAACGCCCTACCCAACTCGTTCCTCTTTCCGCCGCCCTCATCCGCATCAAAGATGCGTGGCACCCCGCCCTGACCAAGCCCGATTCGTTGCGGGCGCTTCCGTATGGCACGCCCTGCAAATTGGAATCGATCGCCGGCATCCAATATTACGGACGCATCGTCACGCTCGCCTTTTTTCCTAAAGCTTCGGGAGCCCACCAACTAACGCCCGCCGGGTGGCTGATCGACGCCTTGCAGAAGATTTCGCACCGCAGTCCCCGCACGTGGCAACTGGAGAATCTTGAGAAAGAAATTCTCCCGCTCCTCCCTCGCCTCACCCAAGGCGGCCAAGCCCAAGGCAGCGTTTTCTTGGGCAAGGATTGCGTCCAAGTTAAACTCGATTACGCGGCGGCGCACGTGAAAGTCTGGCCCGACGCGGAACAACAACCTTTGATCAATCCAGAAAAACGTGAGTGCGAAAAGGAAGATATTAATCTCAGCGAAGTCCTCGGCGGCGGCCAAGCCCAGGGTGCCAAGGCGGGTCGGCTCTGGCGAAAACTCGGCTTAATCGACCCCGCAGGCAAACCTACGCCTCGAGGGGAAATCGCTTCGCTTTTCCAACATGGCGAAGGCCTGGCGGTGGCCGCCGCCCTTGAAGATCTGAGCTACGATGCCGCGGACATCGCCTGGGATCTGGCCGAACTCCGCGCCGGTGAACGCGTCGCCGCCGCCACGCGTAACTCCAGTCGCCTCGGTGCCTGCTGTCGCTTGACTTATAAATCTCTCACCGCCGACGGCTATTTGCGCGAAGGCCTGTCCGAAGGCTTCGGCGAAGGTTGCGCGGAAACGCTGAAATCCTTCGCGCTGCATCGCAAAATCCCGAAGCACGAAACGCATGAACATGGGCCCGGACCAGGCGACTTGGAACGAGCCTTACTCGAATGGCGGAGTACCCTGCAATTGATCGCCTATGGCCCCGGTCATCCCTGGTCACGCTGGCAAGAACTCCGCGCAGCGGCCGCCCAGGTTCTCGCCCAAATAACCGGCAAACAAAAGTAGCCGACCGCAGACACCCTTGAGTTTATCTTCGGCGGCCGAAACTAGTCAGACATTAAGGCAAAACCATCTTTGCCCTTCCCTATCCCGGTCCGATGGCTATGTTAATGGGACAGTCATATACGCGCATTCGCACGGAGCAATCCGTGAGGAAAGTCCGGACACCATAGGGCAGGATTCCCGCCGCAAGTCGGGGCACGACGCAAGTCGTGACGGAAAGTGCCACAGAGAAGATACCGCCTCCTCCGCAAGGAAAGAGGTAAGGGAGAAAAGGTGGGGTAAGAGCCCACCGCTCGAAGGGTAACCGACGAGGCATGGTAAACCCAATCCGGTGCAAGACGAACAGGGACCGTTCGAGGTCGCCCACCAAGGTCCCGGGTTGTCGCATCGCCGCAAGGCGAGATTGAAAGATCAGAGAAATGAATGCGCAGGGGATCGGCGAGAGCCACCCAAGGACAAAATCCGGCTTACAGTATATGGCTCAAAAGACGGAGGGCCGAACGGAAACGTTCGGCCCTCCCCCCTTTGTGCCAACGAAACGTCGGGGCTTAACTGCTTGATTCAAACTGTATTCATCGGCATCGATTATCCTCAATGGAGTCCACCCCCGCCCCCGCGACTCGACTTAAAGACGCCTTAACCGCAGGGGCACGCATTGCGATCCTCGCGCCCCACCCTGACGATGAATCGCTCGGCACCGGTGGTCTCATTCAACGCGCTCTGACCGCCGGAGCCGAGGTCAGGGTAATTTTCGTTTCCGACGGTGATAATAATCCTTGGCCACAACGTTATATCGAAGGTCGTTGGTTCATCGGTGCTTCCGAACGTGCCCGCTGGGGAGCCCGCCGTCGCGCCGAAGGCCAGCGTGCACTGCAACTCCTGAGCGGGGGGAAATGCCAGGCGGAGTTCCTCGGGCTACCCGACGCCGGTATTCTGGCCCTCTGGGAGGCCGATCTGCCGGGACCCATGCCGGCCTTCGAGAAACTTTTACGCGCATGGCAACCAACCATCGTAGTCATTCCCTCCGAAATCGACCGCCATACGGACCATCAAGCCACCCACCTCTTCGGGCTCGAAGCCATTCGGGCCACGGGCCTTCACTGTCTGGCCTACTCCTACCTCATCCATCGACCTTGGGCGCAAAAAGTCATGAGAAGACACCTTGCTTCCGACCAGCTGGATCTGAGCGAATCCGAACGCCTGCTCAAACTCGACGCCATCCGTTGCCACCACACTCAGATGGCCCTTAGTGGCGGCCGTTTTTCAAAGTTCGCCGCTGATACCGAACGATACACTCTCGTCCAAATCACTTAGCCAATGAACGAATCTAATCAACCTTTGCAGCCAACCAGCCCCGGCTTCCTGCAGTCCACGCGCTTTCAGGCGCTCATCCTCGGCGCCCTCGTGCTCTTCCTCTTCTGGTGGCGTCTCGGAAGCCTTGGCTTAATTGACCCCGATGAACCTTTTTACGCGCTCACGAGCCGCGAGATGGTGCAAACCGGCGATTGGATCACGCCCCGCGTTTTCGGTGAACCCCAATTCGAAAAGCCGATTCTCTTCTACTGGGAAACCTGCCTAGCTCAGATCATCTTCGGCGATAACGAATTCGCCGCCCGCGTCCCCGGCGCGCTCGCCGCTACTCTGGTAGTCTTTCTCACCTGGGGCATCGGTCGGAAACTCTTCTCGCCGCTGGCCGGCTTCTTGGCGGCCATCATCGTCGGCACTGGCTCACTCTTCGTAGTGATGTCACGCCTGATGCTGACGGATCTTTCGCACACCCTCTTTATCTCGGCGGGCATGTACTGCCTCTGGCGGGCATTCCACGATGAGCCCCGCCGACTACGCTGGCTTCTGGCCCTGACCATCACCTCTGCCCTCTCAATGCTGACCAAGGGCCCGCAAGGCCTCCTCTTCATCGCGATGGCCAGTTTAGCCTACGGCTGGCTGAGTGGGCTTAAGTCGCCTTGGAGCTGGCGGCATCTGGCTCTCTGCGTGCCTCTCTGGTTACTACTCGTCGTGCCTTGGTATCTGGCGATGTTCCTGCTGCACCAATCCGGGCCGACCTCGCCGGCGACCGGCTGGGCCTACTATTGGGACACGTTCTTCATCCACGAGAACTGGGACCGGTTCTTCCACGCCGAACATAAGGGCAATGACCATTGGTATTACTACCTCGAGATGCTCATCGGCGGTTCACTGCCGTGGATCCCCCTGATTATCGCCGCGCTCTGGGAAACGGCTGCGAACTTTCGCGAGCGTTTCCGCACCCAGCCTGGGCTCACAATGGTCATCTGCTGGTTCGTTCCGTCCTACCTCTTCATGACCCTCGCCGCGAGCAAGCTGCCGAGTTATATCTTCTTCCTCATCGTACCCTTGGCCCTGCTGGCCGGCGTCACGCTCGAGCGATGGCTTCGCGATGGCTTCGGCCCCGCGGAACGCTGGGCAGTCGGATTTTTCACGCTCCTGCAAGGCGTCGCGCTGATTTGGTACCTGCCGACGTTTCACCCCAATTCACTGCCGTTCCTCCCGCAACTCATTGCCCTAGGTATACCGCTCACGATCGCCGGACTCTTTGCCCTATTCCGTCAAGCTTTCCTTTGGGCGGCCGTATCCGTTTTCTTTAATGTCGTTCTGGTCTTCACTGCCTTCTTCTGGATTGAAGCCCGGCTCGAAGGCACGGTGGGCAGTCGGGAGATCTGCAAAATCGCGGCCATGGCACGCAAGCCGGGCGAGAAACTCGTGACTTGTAGCTTCCTCGGCCGAGCCGCGAAGTTCTACCTCGGCGAAACCCCTGCCGCGATTTTTGTCCCCGACCCGAAACTCTTGGCCGACTACGGTAAAGGCAACTTCCGCCCCTACTACCCCTTCTATTCCTATCACCCCTTGCCCCAGCTCACCATTGAGCAGCAATTAGGGGAATTTGCCCACACAAATGGCTCGCTGCTTTGCATCGGCGAGAAACGAGACTTCCAACACCTGAACACCTCGGAGGGCTCCTCGGTGCGTGGCCGCTGCGAACTACTCGGTGAAACCGGCGACACCCCCGGACGTGCGGTCTTCCGTATCCACCCCAAAGACTGGCGTCCCGCCAACTCTGCCGCGGAAATTAAATAGCCTTAAAGGCGTCGCAGCAGCTTGAAGAAACGCAGCGTATCTTGCACGGGGCGAATCTTACTCCGCTCTTCTCCGTAAGTCGTCGGGACGGCGACGCTGCTAATTTTTCCGCCCGCCCGAGCCGTCAGAATCAGGACTTCAGATTCATATTCGAAATGATCAGCCACCGCGCCCAAGAGCACGGGATTAGCCAAGCGGACGCCACGATACCCACACTGAGAATCCGGGATCGGACAACGGCAGATCCGAGTGATCAGCCAAGACATCAGCGCGTTTACGGTCCGCCGTAAAAGCGGCATGCCTTTCGGGTTGGCGAAGCGATTACCCAAGACGATTTCCACGCCCGGCTCAGCCAAGGCGACCATGAAAGCGGGGATCCGCTCGGGGTCGTGCTGACCATCCGCATCCAAGGCGATCGCGTGGGTGAAGCCTAATTGTTTCAAGGCCGCAAACCCGGTCTTGAGGGCCGCGCCCTTGCCACGATTTACCTCATGCCGAATCACGCGCGCCCCGGCCTCTTGGGCCCGAGCCGAAGTCGCATCCGGTGAGCAATCATCCACCACCATGACGGTGGCCAAATGCACCCGACAGCCGCGGATGACTTCAGCAATGCGGGCCTCCTCGCGATACGCCGGCAAGACGACCGCAATCCTCACATCAGCCTCAGACACGGCTCGCGATGGGCGAATAACTACGGTTCACGTTCCCCACGTAAATCTGACGCGGGCGGTGAATTTTCTGCTTCGGCGTTTCGGCGATTTCCTTCCAATGCGAAATCCAACCAGGCATCCGGCCGATGGCGAAGATAACCGTGAACATCTCCGTCGGGATGCCGATGGCCTTCAGGATGATACCCGAATAAAAGTCGACGTTCGGATAAAGGTTACGCTGCTTGAAATAGGGGTCGTTAAGCGCGGCATCTTCGAGGCGCATTGCGATGGTTAGGAGCGGGTCGTTGATGCCAAGTACTTTGAGGACCTTATCGCACTGCGCCTTGATAATCTTGGCCCGCGGATCGTAATTTTTATAAACCCGATGCCCGAAACCCATGAGGCGGACGCTCTTAGTCTTATCTTTGGCGTCGGCGATGAAGCGGGAACCGTCGTCGCCCGCGGCATGAATCTCCTCCAGCATCTCGATGACGGCCTGATTCGCGCCACCGTGCAACGGACCCCAAAGCGCACAAACGCCTGCCGAAACGGAGGGGAAAAGATTAGCCCCACCCGAGGCCACCATGCGCACCGTCGAGGTGGAACAATTTTGCTCGTGGTCGGCATGCAGCAAAAGAATCAAATCCAGCGCCCGGGCGATTTCCGGATGGACGGCGTAATCGGCGTTGGGCTGCGAGAAGAGCAGGTGCAGGAAGTTGGAGCAGTAATCGAGACCCGGCTTAGGATAGACCGGCGGTTCGCCTTCCTTGGAGCGGTGGGCGAGCGCAGCAAGAGTGCGGACCTTGGAGATGAGCACGGCGGCCGTCTCATCAAACTTCGCCAAATCGTGCGCCCGCTCGTTCGTCCCGAGTTCCGGATAATAACAACCGAGGGTATTCAGGGTAGCCGACAAGACCGCCATCGGATGCGCGTTGCCGGGGAAGCCGCTCAAGGCGATGCGGAGGCCTTCATGGATCTGGGAATTATCCAAAATCCGCGCCTTAAAGTCATTCAACTGCCCAGCGGTCGGCAGTTCGCCGTAAATCAACAGATAGGCCGTCTCGATGAAGGTCGATTTCTCGGCCAGCTCTTCGATACTGTAACCACGATAACGTAAGATGCCCTTTTCTCCATCGATGAAGGTCACCTTAGACTCGCATGCACCCGTATTGGCATAACCGTCGTCGAAAGTGATATAACCCGTCTCATCCCGGAGCTTGCGCACATCCACCGCTCGCTCGCCCTCTGAGCCTACGATGATGGGGAGGACGATATCCTTATCGTCTAATTTGAGAGTGGCGTGGGGTGTGCTCATGGCGGAGGTTGGGAACGCCAGGACAAAGCAGACCTCAGCGGGTCGTCAAAGTCAGAAAATTGCGGTAAAGTTGCAAGCCTTTGGCCTGACTTTTCTCGGGGTGGAACTGGGTCGCAAAGACCCGACCACGGCGAACGCCGCTCACGAATCGACCCGCATAGTCGGTCTCAGACCAGACAATGGCCGGATCGGTCTCGACCACCCTGTAGCTGTGGACGAAGTAAAATGGCTCCCCCTCTGTCCGCAGGCCTTGGGTCAACGGGCTACCGGTCTTAAAAATCGCCTCATTCCAACCCATATGCGGGATACGTAGCCCCGGCTGAGAGGGGAAGCGCTTGACGACTCCCGGGAAAATACCCAACCCAAGGCGGTCCGACTCCTCGGAACGCTCAAAGAGGACCTGGAGACCCATACAGACGCCAAGGAAAGGCCGGTCCGCCGCAATCCAAGCATTTAGGAAAGTCTCAAAATCGTTGCGGCGGATACAATCCATACAATCAGCCATCGCCCCCTGCCCTGGAAAAACCACCGCTTCGGCCTCCTCGGCTTGCTGGGGCGTAGCCGCAAGATAAGCGTCGGCCCCGACCGCAGCTAAGGCCCGGCTGACACTCCGTAGGTTACCCATGCCATAATCAATGACGGCAACCTTGGGACGGCGCGCTGACCCTGTTGCTTCCACAATTTTTAGGCGAGCGTTCCCTTGGTACTGGGCACCCGGCCGCCCTGCCGGGCGTCGATTTCCACCGCCGCCCGTAAGGCACGCGCAAAGGCCTTGAAGAGTGCCTCCGCGATGTGGTGCGGCTCTTCACCGTACTCTAGTTTCAAGTGCAAGTTACAACCCAAGGCATTAGCGAACCCTTGGAAAAATTCGCGCACCAAGGCGATATTGAAATCCTTCACCATGTAGTTGGTGATTTCGACTTGGTAGACCATCATCGGGCGGTTGCTCAGGTCGATGACGCAACGAGCCAAGGTCTCATCCATCGGCAAGATGAAAAATCCGTAACGCCGAATACCGGCCTTGTCGCCTAAAGCTTCTTTGATGGCTTGGCCTAATACGATCCCCACGTCTTCGACGGTGTGGTGATAATCGACGTCCGTATCGCCGTCGGCCTTCAACTTCAGGTCGATCAGGGCATGCCGGGAGAAAAGCGTGAGCATGTGGTCGAAGAAAGCCACGCCCGTGCTGATCTCGGAGGTTCCCTGCCCGTCGAGATTCACCGTCAGGTTGATCTTGGTTTCTGCCGTATCTCGGCGGATGGTGGCCTGTCGAACTCCTGCGCTCATGAGCAAGAAATCCCCTTTGTGAGCCAGATTGTCAACCTCACCCTTTAGTCCAAGCTTTGGCCGCGGCCACGAACTGCGCCATTTCAACCTCCGACCCGATGCTGATCCGTAAAGCATTCGCGGTCAGGGGATGATGCGGAAACAGACGGACTAAAATCTTCCGCTGACGCAAAAAATCGAAAGCGTGGGCGGCCGTCGCGGCAGAAGCCGGACGCTGGGCCGAAACCGGTGTAGCGAGGAGGAAGTTAGTCGCCGATGGGTTAACTTTCCAGCCAAGCCGCACCAGTTCTTCACTCAGCATTGTCCGACTGGCGCAAATCTTGGACACGGTAACGGCCAGCCATTCGCGATCCTCCAAAGCCGCGGCGGCGGCTACCTGGGCGAGTCGATCGAGATTATAACTATCACGCACACGATGCAGCACCTCCGCGACCTCCGGCGGGCAGAGCGCATACCCCGCACGCAAGCCCGCCAAGGCATGACCTTTCGATAAAGTCCGCGTCACGACGACATTGGGCAGGGCCTTGGCGAGTTCGGCGCAGTCGGCCTCGGCGAACGCTGCATACGCTTCATCAATCACCAACAATCCGGGAAAGCTTTCCGCCAGCGCCCTGACCTTTTCCGGCGTAAAGGCCACGCCCAACGGCGCGTTCGGGTTTGTCAGAAAAAAGACGGCCGCCCCACATCGTGCCACCTTTTCGATTTCGAAAGAGTAATCGGGCATGAGCGGCACCCGGATGACTTCGGCCCCTTGTGCGGCCGCCAAGACAGGATAAAGCGAATAGCTTGGCGTCAACATGCCCACCGAACGCCCCGGACCAGCGTAACCCCGGATCAATAAGTTAAGGAGGTCGTCCGAGCCATTCCCCGCCACGATGTGCCGCTCATCAAAGCCGTGCAACCGGGCCGCCGCCTGGCGCAGCGGCGAGGCATCCGGCGATGGATAAAGCCGCAGTAACGCCCCCCCATCGGCCAAGGCCGCACGCATCGCCTCCAACGCTCTCTGGCTCGGCGGATAAGGGTTTTCGTTGGTATTTAATTTCACCCAACCCCCACCCTGCGGCTGCTCTCCAGGAGTATACGCCACCATCGCTGCGATATGAGGATTTGGCTGAGGCGAAGGCATTAACGAAGCTTAAGTTTATGGGCGGCAAAATCCTGCAATAAAAGGCGGGTAAGAATAGCCTCGGGCGAACTCAGGACGCGTTGGGCTAACTGCTGCAGTTCAGTTAAAGAAGAATGCCGCAGCATGAAACGCACCTCAGGCAAGGCCGCTGGCGACATGCTCAATGCGTGTGCACCCAACCCGAGCAACAGCGGAGCCCACACCGGGTCCCCAGCCAACTCCCCGCATACCGCCGCTGGAATACCGCGCTGTTTGGCCGCCAAGAAAATACGGGCCAAGGTACGCACTACCGCCGGATGACACGGCTCGTAAAGGTGGGCCACGCGTTGGTTACCCCGATCGACTGCTAAAAGGTATTGGACCAAATCATTCGTCCCGATACTGAAAAAATCCGCTTCCAGCGCCAACTCATCAGCCACCATCGCCGCGGAAGGAATTTCGATCATGGCTCCGAGCTTGATCGGCGACCTCGAGGTCACGCCTTCTTGCTTCAATTCATTTTCGATGCGGCGAAAAATCTCTTTGGCTCGTCGTAATTCCTCCACACCCGAAATCATGGGGAACATCACCGCGACGGGACCTAACGCCGCCGCCCGAATGATCGCCCGTAATTGCGGACGAAAAACGTCAGGACGCTCTAAGCAAAGCCTTACCGCCCGATAACCCATGAAAGGATTAGCTTCATCCGCCAAATCACCCAAGCGTTTATCGCCCCCTAAATCGAGGGTACGGAAAGTAATCGGACGCCCCTGGGCCAGCTGCACGGCTTCCGCATACTCGGCATATTGTTCCTCTTCGCTCGGCCAGGCATCGAGACGTAGGTAAAGGTTTTCGGTGCGATAAAGACCCACTCCGCGCCCGTGATACGAGACTGCGTCGTCCATTTCCTCAGGTGCGCCGATATTGGCCAATAAGGTGAAAGGTGCCCCATCCAACATGACCTCTGGCAAGGCGACTTCACGCATGACCCGATCGCGCCTCGTAAGAATCGCCTGCACTTTGTCGCGGTAGGCATCAATCGTTTGCTCCGTCGGATTAACGATGACTAAACCGGTCTCACCGTCGACCAAGACGATATCCCCTTCCTTCACCGCCTCCATCAGGCCTTTCACGCCGACGACGGCCGGAATATCCAAAGAACGCGCCATGATTGCGGAATGGCTGGTGCGCCCGCCCTCTTCGGTGACAAAAGCAGAAACCCCATCGTCATGCAGGCCCGCGGTATCCGAAGGGGTCAGGTCGCGCGCTACGACGACATGCAATTTGGCTGCTTCGCCCGCCCGCTCCGGCTGGGTTCCTAAAAGTTGCTCCAAAACGCGTCCCGTAACGTCGCGAATATCCGCTGCCCGTTCGCGCAAGAAGTCGTCGTCCATCTTCTCGAAGATCTCGATGTAACGCTGGGCGACTTCTTGAAAACAGAACTCGACGTTAAAACCACTCTTCTTCACCTCGCGGCTGACATCATCGATTAAGGCGACGTCTTCAAGGACGAGTAAATGGGCGTCAAAAATTGCGGCCTCAGATTCGTTGAGTTTACGGGCGATATCGTCGCGCAATTTACTGATCTCCAGACGCGTGGCCCCCAAGGCGGCCTCCAACCGACGGATTTCAGCCTCCGAATCATTAACCTTCTGACATGCCACGATGGCCATCCCCTTCATCAACAGATACACTGGACCTCTCGCCACGCCTGGGGCGGCAGCGGTGCCTTGGAGGCGCTGTTCTGGCCTGTTGTTTTCGGCCTTCATCTAGGGGTCAATTGATGCTCCCCGACGGAAGAAGCAAGGCAGGATTATCGACCTTAAGCTTCGTTGACCGTAGGCTCGTCCGCAGGGGTAACAATATCAGGCATTACCAAGGATGGAATCGTCATATCCGGCATCTCTGCACCCAACGAAACTTCGAACTCCAGCCCATTATCTACGAACGCAATCAGCGGCATTTCCTGTTCTGCCGCGGAGGGCTCTTCGATACCCGCGGCTTCGACGTAAAAAAGTAAACCGCTGTACTCGGCCGGAATCGTCACCCGTAGCTCAACAAAAACTAACGCCAGTAGACAAAGGTGGGCGAAGGAACGGCCGGACCTCTGGGCAAAACCCTGCAACCAAAGCATGGCGGACCTAAACGAACTATCTTCCCGCCGACGCAACACGCTCAACTGCGCTTGGTGCAAACGTAGGCGCGAATGGAAGCGATGCTGCATCGCAGGCGAGGATTTGATTGCATCGCGCAAACGAACAATTTGCAACTGCGAGGCGGTGCCTTCGAGGTAGCCAACAACTAAAGTTTCGAATTCGGAGTTACTCATACTCGAAACTCCTCCCCCATAAGTTCACGCAGGGCTTCGCGAGCGCGGTTAATCCGGCTCTTCACCGTCCCGATCGAGAGGCCAAGGTCTTCGGCGATCTCTTCGTAAGACATATTGCGAACATTACGCATGGTAAGGATACGAGCGTGTTCGGGCTTCAATTGTTCCATACACTCGGCCACTTTATTGACAAATTCATTGGTCTGAGCCTCATGCCCCGGGCCCTGTGCCCCGTCGGAAAGAATGTCATGAAGGGTGGTACCCGGATTATCCCCCAGATCGGCGTCAAGCGACATGGACTGATCACGCTTACGCCGGCGCCAGTACCAATAGCGATTTCGGGCTAAATTCGTACCGATTTGATGAATCCAGGTCGAAAAGGTGGCGGTTCCACGAAAAGAGGCCAACACGCGGTGCGCCCGGATAAAGGTGTCTTGGGTGATTTCCTCGGCGTCTTGGCGGTTCCTCAATAAGGAAAAGACCTTAGCAAAAATTCGCCCCTGATACTTCAGGACCAACTCGTTATAAGCCATCAAGTCGCCTTGGCGGGCCTTATCGAGGGCGGATTGGTCAGCTTCGGTCTCCATACATTAAGGGTGAATTAAGGTCAGGGGGTGAGGGGTATCTGACAATCATGCTGACATCCCTGCGGATTTCAACAGCAGTCTTCTATCTATTTCCTCGCCCCAAGGTATTATGTTCACCTCGTCAAAGAAAGCCCCTCCCCTCCAATGGGTTAACTGCCTAAATGGCGCCACCGGCCAAGCCGATGAGCTACCCCTGCTCCTACCCCAGGGCAGCCCCCTCCCCTCAATTTCCGTCACCCGAGCCGAGAAAGGGGTATTTCTAGAACCGATTGGTAACGGTACCCTCATCGTCAATGGCAGTCCTTCGCGCCAAAAAATAAATATTCAAGAAACCGCGACCCTCCAACTTTCGGACTCCCTTCTCGTCTTATCTTTAGATCAAGTTGAGCCCTTTAAGTCCGTCGACACCAAGTCCTGGATTCTTTTCGACGCCCAATCGGGCGACCCGTTAGGCGAATTCTCTTCCGACAAGCTCCTCGATGTCGCCGCGCAGTTAGGGCGGGCGCCCGACACCCTCGCCTGTACGCCCCAAGGCTTGGCAATCGGTTTTACACTTTCGCAGATTGCTCCCTTACTCTCGACGCGCAGCGCCGATGAAACGCACGCCAAAATCACCGCCAGACCAACCTTGACCGAAGAACAAAATCGCGGCGCCCACATTTGCCCGGTTTGCTGGACTCGCTTCGATTCAGGTGATGCCCTAAGCATCGCGGTCCACGAAAACCTGCGCGGCGATCCGATCTTAGGCTCCGACGCTCGTCTACGCTTTCAACCCACTCGATTTAACGATCAAAGCCTTGCCCTCGATCCGATGGGCCTGGCTTGCACCGATATCGCTTGCCCGCATTGCCGGCGACAACTCCCCCCCGGCTACCTGGACATGCCTCACCGAATTATTTCGCTGATCGGGGCGCCGAGCGCCGGTAAATCATACTACTTGGCCGCCTTGACCCGCGTACTTCAAGACCGCCTACCCAACGACTTTCAACTGGCCTTCAAAGACGGCGATCCGAGCGGTAATATGCTCTTAAATCAGATGCGTAACACGCTCTTCTCGGCCGCCACACCCGAAGAAGCTCTCATCGGTAAAACTGCGCTCGAAGGTGCCACCTACGAAAAACTTCCTCGTCTCGGGCGGATGGTCTCACTCCCCCGTCCCTTCATTTACTCCATCAGTCGCCCCGGCCAACAACGCCAAGAGATGTCGATCATTCTTTACGATAATGCCGGCGAACACTTCGAACCAGGCATTGATATCCATGAATCGCCGGGCGCGATGCACGTCGCCAATTCCGCGGGGCTAATCTTCCTTTTCGATCCCACCGCCAACGCCCGCTTCAAAGCCAAATTAATCGGAGTCGAAGATCCTCAATTCACCCTCAAGGGCCGCGTCGATCAACAAGATAGCATCTTGGCCGAAATGGAGTCGCGCATTAAACGTGTTCTGGGCTTAAGCCAAAATCAACGTATCAGCGCGCCGCTCGCTTTTGTGGTCGGGAAATCCGACACGTGGGAAAAACTCCTGAGCTCCCCGCTGGAACCGGTCATCAAAGATTTCGCTCTCGATTTAACTGCGATCCAAAGAAATTCCGCCCGCGTGCGAGAAGTTCTCGTCGCTCTTTGCCCCGGCCTCGTTGCCTCCGCCGAATCTTTATGCAGTCAGATTTGCTACTTTGCCGCCTCATCTTTCGGTCACATGCCCGTCATGATTCAGACGGGGCCCAACAAAGGTCGCATCGCCCCCGACCCGCAACGACTGGTACCTGCCCACGTCGAAGAACCTGTTTACTGGATGCTCCATCTGACCGCGGCTGAAATGTTCCCCTCCCGGCCCGCACTCGCCCCCATCCAGCGCTAAGTCCCATGCCGTTCCAACTTATTTTCACCTCAGCGCCCCAAGGACTCGTCGCGGGTCGTTCCGGGTTTTGTACGGTCGCTCGACATCAAGCGATGCCCGAACGGTTGGCGCAACTGCTGGAATCGATCGGCACCCCTCACGGACAGTCCACCGGCGCGACGTTCACGTTTCGCACCTTGGAGGCCTCCGATAAAACTTACTACGTGCTGTCGCGTTTCGTTGCCCGCGGTCTCGACTACACCCAGCGCGATAATCGCCTAGCACACCATTTGGTCTTCACCCAGGAAGAAGTGGCGATTCTTCCCCCACCCCCCGCTTTGGCCGCCCGCTGGAAAGGCTGGCGCGACGAATGGACCTCCGCCCCCGAATGGCTGGCCGAGGAAAACAAGCCGCTCGCTTTAGAAGCCTATCCTCCGCTCTCCCCCGCGACTTCTTGGCGCGAACTTGCCGGCACCGGCGCCAAGGCCGCCTGGTTAGTCAATGAATCTGGACCCGCGCTGGCTGGCTTAGTTAATTTTCCCGAAACGCTGCAAAGCTTACGCCTCCTCGCCGAATCCGCGAACTTACTGGGCAAGGCCGCTTGGGCCGCAACCTTCACCACCGACACCGCCACGACAAGTGCCGACGGTTTCACGTGGGCCATCGGCGCCACCAAAGGTCGCCCGATCATCGATCTGGCTACTGCCACCGCCCAGCCCGCCCCCATCGGGCCCTTCGCGCGTCAGGCCGCGATGGGCTTGACGGCTCAAAAGAATCCTTCCGCCTCTCAATCCCAACAGGACAAGCCGAACCCCACGACTCCAGGCAAAAACTCCGGCTTCAATGGTGCGATTCTTGTCGTCCTCGGTCTCGTTCTGCTCGCAGGGGGTCTGGGTTCTTATCTGATGCTCAGCACCTCCGCCCCGCCGGCGCCCGAAGTGCACGTCGTCACCACCCCGCCGGCGGTCGACATGGCCAAGGCCGATGACATCATGCGTGCCAGCCGTGCCTTGAATGACGTCAACGGATTCTTAGCCCGGGAAGATTATGTATCTGCGGCGAAGATCTGGATGGAAACAGTCGCAATCTCGCCCTCCTTTTCCGAAAAATATACCACCGATAATCTTCCGCGGATAAAAGGTAAATACGCCGCCGCTACCGTCGCCCAGCTGACGGCCAGACTCGAACGTCCCGGTGCGACGGCGGACCCGCGCGGAACCCGTGAAATCGCCGACGAAGCCACCGAGGCAATCAACGTTGGCACTCAATTAAAAGTTCCGCAGGATGAGCAGTGGAAACGTCTGACTGAAATCGGTAACCGGGCACTTTTTATCGCCAGTCTGGATATTCGTCCGACGCTCGTCATTCTGGGTGAATGGGGTTCCTCCGACACCGGACCCAACGCCCCTTCTCAGGCGGACTTCAAATTAAGCGCAGCCGCGGCCGATAAGATCCAAAAATTCGTCGAAACTTCCGGCGCCACGACCGCTACCTCAGTCTCGGCCCGTATCCGCGTACTTCCGCTCACTGCTTTTCATCAACGCGACACGCAAAGCAAATATGGCAGCGCCGAGATTCGCCGTACTCCCAAATCTGATTGGATCGAAGCCCAGGCCGCTCCCGGCCGCCAACCGCCCATCCTCATCAGCGTCGGCTCGCGCAGCAATTTGATCACGCTTAACTTCCAGGATCATTCGGGTGCGCAAGCGGAAGCCAATCGACTCATCGAAATCGAACTGGCGACCGGCGAACACTTTTGCATCGCGCTCATCGCCAATCTCCGCGCACTCCCGCCGCTCAACCTTGGATTGAATGGCCTGCAACTCGACAAGGACACGGGCGTCGTCCGCCCCGCCCCTTGGGCCGAACCCGCCGTTAACGCCTTTATCTGGCCCACCGGCGCGATTGGCCTTTACCCCGATGGTCACGAATTCCCCGATCGAGATCTCCCTTCCATTCGCGCCACTCGCTCCCTGCTCGACACTGATTTGCTCCGCCTCGAAAATAAATCCGGGCCCGGTACTCCCCCGTTCGAAACCATCGCGCAACGCCGTAAACTTTTCAATAAACTCGAGTACATTCTGGCCGGTGCTCCCTGGACCCTGCGGACTATCTCCACCCGAGGTGAAGCCGGCCCAAGTCTTCTCGAATTTCGCTAAATCATGCAGGTCGAACGTCTCATCGCCCGGATCCGCGGCCAACTTGAACTGGGCACGCCCGATCTCGAAGCCCGCTCGCTGGCCGGTGAATACGTCGCACTCTGCCAACGCGCCCGCGAACGGCTCGAACAATGTTCGGCTTTAATCCGCAGCGGCAATGAACATGCGGCGTATCAAGTCGCCGAATCGGAACCCGACTTACTCACGCTCTGCGCCGAACTGAGCTTCGCCGAATCGGAACGTTGGAATGCGCTCTGCCGCGAACGCGGGCTACCTGCCGCCTTCCCGCTTGACGGCCAACATGTGATGGCGCTGGAAGGCCTTTACGGTAAAGAAATCGGCGAGAACCACCCACTCTACCGCGATTACCGCGACGCCATCCGCAAACGCGACGAAGACCGCGCGCTGTCCATCCTGCGTTCGATTGTGCGCATCAACGCCAATGATCCTAACGCCCGCTCCGAACTTTCCCGACTCTCCACTAAATTTCTTCGCGAAGCCTTAGGCAAGGTCACGTCGTTCTTCGGCGCTCAACAAAACGCGGAAGCGGTCAACCTGATGAATCGGATGGAGCGCTTCGGAGCCAACGACCTGGCCGATGAGCCGCAATGGGAACAAGCTCTGGCGAAACGCGTGGCATGGCTACGCTCCAAAGCCGTCGAACAAATCGAGATTCTGATTAAGGACGCCTCGCAGGCCCGCCAAGGTGGACACTGGGAACAGTGCGCCTCGAATATCGGCCGGGCCCGGGCGCTCGAACGCGACCATCAGATCAACTTAGCCTTCGAACTGAACCAAGAACTCAGCTCCCTCGAAGCCTGGGCCGGCCAACTCGCCGCTGCCGATGAAGCCGAAGCCTCCCTTCGCGCCGCCACCCAAACCCTCCTCGATGAGTGGTTGATTTTAAAACAAGAAGCCACCCAGACGGGCGCCTCCGCGATTCTCGTCTCCCGCCTCGGTTCGTGGCTTGAAAAATCAACCCCACTTGCTGACCGCTTACCGGAAGGTCTCATCCGTCAAGTCCGGCAACTTCGCCAAGCCAAACGGGCAGGTTTGAGTCGACGCTACACGATTCTCATTACTTCTTGGGTCTTCGGGCTCCTGGTTTTGCTGGGCGTCCTTTACAGTTGGTATAATCAGAATAAGTTAACCACTGAAGCGGATGAACGTCTGGCGGCGGCTGACCGTCTCGTCGCCGCTTCAGATTACGAAAGCGCCGAACGCTCGCTCGACGAATTCAACTCCAAAAAACCCAAGCCCGAGTTCATCGAAGCGATCAAAGCGTTACGGAAACAGATCGCGGAGCTGCGCGAAACCGAGCAACGCCTCCTCGTCGAAGCCGTCTACCTCCAAGCGCGCCGGCTCGAAGGCATCTCGCTTGCCAACATCGAAGCGACCTTCCCCCGTGCCGCCAAATACCAAAACGAAGTCAGCAAGGTGGGACCGATCTCGCAAGCGCGCCTGAAGAAGACTTTTTCCGATCCCGTTGGTTTTCTGGCCGAATGCACCCGCCAGGTCGATAACACCAAGAACGACCTCACGACGGAACGTCAAAATCTAGTCAAAGCGCTCCAAGGTAATGACGCGGTTGCCGACATTACCCACGCGCAAGAGGCCATCAATCGCCTCCGCACTTTACTCCGTGTCCTCAAAGCCTGCGGCATCAAAGACCTCGAGGAAGCCAATGCCGAAGTCTCCCAAGCCACCCTCCGCCTCGACGCCGAACGCAAATCGCTGGGTGCCATTAAATCCCTGGAGGTTGCCGCTGACCTGAAATCCTACCTTTCCGCGCTCAGTAATGCCGCGCAAAATACGGCTGATAAATCCGATCTCGGCAAGCGGGCCGCTTTCATCGTCGAGCGTTCCGAATCGTTGCGCAATCTACCGCGCTCCGTCCTGGCGCCGCGCGTCGCCGCCATGTGGGACCAAGCCCTGAACCCCAATCTTCAAGGGGTCTTCCAGCCGCCAACTTACCTGGATGCTGAGACTAAAATCCTTAAATCGCTCGCCGACGAAACCGTCCTGAAGGCACTCCGTAAATATAACGTCTTGCTCAATTCTTCGCAGGGCACGCGCCCCGTGCGGACGGCCTATATCATCGGAGAACTTTCTCAGGAAAAAAACCTGCTCGGCACGAACGGGATTGAATATATTCTCAAAGGTAAGGAATTACTCAAGGATGGGACCACCGTCGATTCCACGTGGCGCCGTCAAGAATTCAACAACGGCTCCCACCCTGGTGAATACCTCGAAGAGGCTCTGAGCATCCCGGAACTCGATTACCTTCGGCAGTTCGGCCGCTTCCACGATGCCAAGACCGGGAAGCTCCTCGAACCTCTTCTGCGCACCATGGATCGGGTTCGTCGCAATCCATCCACTTTTTTCGAGCTTCGCGCCTTCCATCTTCAGGAACTTTATCGCATCGCCAGCCTGCGCCCCGAAGCTTGGGGTTTTATTTTCTCCCCCTCCGCTCAACGCGAAGCCGATCAATTAAGACGGATTACGCAAAACACGATGGGTCCCTACGATTTCCTCTTCAAAGAAAAGTGGGCGGACGTCCAAAATGAGTTAAAGCCGTTCATGCTCCATCAAGCCGGCGCCTCTTACGCTGAAGAAGCCCGCTTCTGGCACGCCACCTTCCATAACCTGCGGAATCGTAATTTTATTTTCGCCGGTATGATCGGCCGAGACGGCAAACCCGTCCTGCGCGAAGCCCTCACGGGTACGGCACTCTACGGGATCGATACCGACGGCCACGCGAAGGTTCTCTTCCGGGTCGATGCTGCCGGTGCCACCGAACGTATCGCCGAAGCCGCCCCGCTTACTCCGCTTCTCCGCTACCCAGGCTCCGTCACCGAGGCCACGCAAGCCGCCGGCATTCCCGCCGGACTCGTTCCACCCGAAGGCGGCTGGGAAGCTCTGCTGCAAGGCCGCGACCTCTGAACCATGTCTTCCCCTTTACAATTCCGTCTGCGATGGAAGGGTAATATTACCGGCCCCTTCCCCTTGGCGCGTATTCATGAGATGCTCCGTTCCGGCGAAGTCAGTCTCTTACACAGCATCGAAGTCAACGAGGGCTGGATGACCGTACGCGACTACTTCCGTTCGATCGGATTAAATCGCGCCCCGCTCTCGTCCGCCCATCCCGCCGACGAAATCTACAACCCCAACGCGGGTCAGTCGAACCCCTCCGGTACCGGTGGGAATTTCCCGAACCCTCCTGGCGGCTCTTTCGCATCAAGTCAAAACCCCGCCGAAATCCTCGAACGCCATGTGCGCGAAGGCTATCTGTGGTGTGGATCGACGTTTCTGCTGCCCCCGCTCTTTGCCCTGCTGGTCGTACTCTGGATTCTAATCGCAGAAACGCCGCCAATCTCGAAATTCGTCCTCTTCACGTTCACGACCATGGTCGGCAGTTTCTTGCCGATTGTTTTTGTGCGACGTACGGGCGTCATCCTCGAACAAGAAGGCCTGGGCGAAATCTGCCAAGCTCAGTCCCGCCTCGTGGTAATCTTGGCCGTTCTGGGCCTATTTTTCTGGGAAATTGCGTTTTGGTTTTTATCTCACCCCAGCCCTTGATCTTCAATCGGCTTGACGAGCCTCGGACGGCTGGACACTAATCCGTCTCTCGGTTTTAGGTAGTGTAGCTCAGTTGGTTAGAGCGCCGGACTCATAAGCCGGAGGTCGGCAGTTCAATTCTGCCCACTACCACCACCGAGAATTTAATTTAACAAGCCAACCAGGCTCGGCGACGCACCTTAGTTCTTCAGGATCGCGGCCACTGGAATATCCCGCCCATCTTTCCACAGCGTCTCTAAGGAATAACTCTTCCGTACGTCCTCCCGGAAGATATGAAAAATAATATCGAAAGCGTCGACCACCGTCCAACCACTTTCTTTTTGCGATTCGGTTCCGCGGGCACGGGCGCCCGCATCATCCAAAGCACGCTCAACTTCAATCCGCAAGGCTCGCAGATGAGGTTCGGAATTACCACTGGCAACGACGAGGTAATCAGCGATGGAAGACAGCTGACCCAACTCCAAGACTTGGATTGCATAACCTTTCTTATCGTCAATGGCTTTGACGGCGGCGATTAGATGAGCGGGCAGCTTCGGCAAGGGGACCGACACCGGGACGACAGCTTTGACGAGGTTTTCGGAACGGCCTTTGGCCTTCGGGGTGGCGTACTTGGCCGGCGTACGACGTACCGGCCCTTTGATCGGTTTACCCTTGCCGCGCGATTTGGCAGCAGGCTTGGCGGAGGTCTTTTTCTTGGCGGCGGACATGTCAGGCTTGGTAAAGTGAACGCTCATCGATGTGGCGGCTCACCCCGCTGGGCAAGCCGTTTCGAGATGAATCGCCCCGCTTGATGGCCGCCCGCAAGGCCGTCGAAGAGACCAAAACCGGTGGAGCGGTCAAAATCGTAAGTTTAATCTGCTTGGCCAAGCTGGCCGGCGGCACCGTGGAGATACCATCACGGGCCAGTACCGCAAAATCTACCAGCCGGCAGATTTCTTCCACTTCCTTCCAACGATCAAGCCTGGCCAGCTGGTCAGCCCCCAAAATCCACACCCGCCACGCAGACGGATGCTCTTTCGCGAGTTCTCGGGCCGTATCAATCGACCAACTCACACCTTCGCGAAGGGTCTCACGGTCATCTACCACCGCCCAAGGACAATCCGCAAAGGCCAGTTTCGCCATGGCTATCCGATCAGCCGCTGGGGCCAGCGGCACCGCCGAACGTAAAGGCGCCTGGCCGGCTGGAATGATCAGGACTTGATCAAGCCCAAGCTGCTTCCACGCCGCCATCGCGGCGGCGACGTGTCCGTTGTGCGGTGGATCAAAGGTGCCTCCCAAAATGCCAAGCGCGGCGGACATTCCGACATTACGCTGCCAACCTCACACCGAGGCAACCCAAAGCAGGCTTGAGCCCGAGCCCATCCCACGGACTATAGGCGTCTATGGCGTCAGCCTCCCGCTTCCTGCCCAACGGATTCTCCCCCTCCCATGCCATCGCGGTCATCGCCGGCAAGGGTCGCTACCCCGCCCTGCTCATCGAGTCCGCCCGCAGTCGGGGCGCTCATATCAAACTCGTTTCCTTTGACGAAGAAACCGACCCTGCCCTCATCGCCACGTTCTCACCTAAGGATCATCGCGCCGTACCCGTCGGTAAACTCGGCACTTTGCTTGCTTCCCTTGAGGAACTTGGCGTCCAAGGCGCCCTCATGGCTGGCCAGGTGACTCCTCGGAAACTTTTCGCCGGCATGATCCCCGACCTTAAACTGGTCGCGCTCATGGCCTCGCTCCGCGAACGTAACGCCGAGACTATTTTCGGCGGAATTGCGGCGGAAATCGAAAAGCTTAAGATCACGATGCTCGACGCTCGGGTATTCCTCGACGATCACCTCGCTTCGCAAGGCTGCATGACCGGCTGGAGTTGCGGGATTTCCGACGATGAATTAAATTTTGGGTCGCACATGGCCCGCGAAATGGCGCGACTAGATATCGGCCAATCTGTCGTCACCGCCAAGGGAACCGTGATCGCGGTCGAAGCGTTTGAAGGCACCGATAATATGCTTCGGCGCTGTACTCAGACGGGAGGCAAAGAGATGCTTCTCACCAAAGCCGCCAAGAGCCCGCAAGACTGGCGCTTCGACGTTCCTTGCTTCGGTCTGAAGACGCTGGAAAGTATGGCCGAAGGTGGCGTCAAGAAAGCCGCCCTCGAAACCGATGGCGTGATACTGATTGATAAGCCGCTGGTGATTGAACGGGCCAAGGAACTTGGCATCGATTTGGTGGGCTTCGCTTCGGCTGCGGTTTAAGGTCAGCCTTCGAAAAAATTCCAGGCCGTCACCATCTCCATCAGGAACCACGCCAACAAGAGTGCGAGGGCGATAAGTAACGCGCGGCGGTAACGCATCCAGATGACGGGTTGATCAGCGGCGTGATCGACGATGCCGCGCGAGCTCACCAAAAGGCGAAGTCTAACGTACCAAGCCAGACGCGTCTGCCCAGAGAGGTCTTGGTGCGCATACACGCTCTCCCGGTAGTCAGTCTTACGGAATAGGCTTAAAATCCGACGTAACATCCCCCTGACCCTACACCCTTCACCGACGCTTTACAAGCGGAGGGTCTAGGGGTAATGCCATGGGTGTGAAGACCACCACCCGGACCCTCCGCTCCCTCAAAGGAGTCCGGCCCATCGTCTGCTTGACCGCCTACGACGCCATCACCGCCCGTATCGCCGAGGCCGGTGGCGCCGACCTCATCTTGGTCGGTGATTCAGTCGGCAATACGGTCCTCGGGATGTCCGACACGGTCGGTGTCACCCTAGAAATCATGGTGCACCATTCCGCCGCCGTCACCCGCGCCAAAACCGAACGGCTGGTGATTGCCGATCTCCCCTTCGCCCTCGCCCACGACTCCTTCTCCAAAGTTCTCAAGGCTTGTCGCGAACTCCTCCAACGCGGCGGTGCCCACGGCGTAAAAATCGAAGGCGGCGCTTCGCTCGCTCCGACCATCGCCAAGCTCGTTGACGCCGGCATCCCCGTCATGGGCCACATCGGCATGCTCCCGCAACGCGTCCACTCCGCCGGCTATCGCCGCCGCGGCCTTACGACCGACGATCAGACGAAAATCCTAATCGACGCTCAAGCCGTCGCCGCCGCCGGCGCCTTCGCGCTGGTCGTCGAATGCGTCGACGAAGCTTTGACGCCCAAAATCACCGAAGCAGTCACCATCCCCACCATCGGCATCGGCTCCGGACAAGGTTGCGACGGCCAGATTCTCGTCATCCACGATCTGCTTGGTTTCACTTCCAATCCTCCACCTTTCGCCAACCCCGAAGCTAATCTGCAACGGGATGCCATCGCTGCCGTGCAACGCTGGGCCAAAAAAGTCCGCCAACAAAAATCGTCCAAATGAACTGCGTTATCTTTGGAGCCGGTGCTTGGGGTACGGCCCTTGCCATTCACCTCAGCCGTCAAGGTCACACGGTCTCACTTGTCCCTCGCCGGCTCGAACAAGCCCTCGCGCTTACCAGCTTGCGCGAGAATATCGATTACCTACCCGGCCATCGCCTGAATGATTCGATTCAAGTCGCCCTTGAACCCATCCCCGCGCTGATGGACGCCGATCTGATCTTTATCGCCTGCCCCTCCAAAGGCCTCGCTGAACTGCTCCAATCTATCGGACCTGCCGTGCGTGCTTCGTCTGCCGTGATGGCGATATCGCTCTGTAAGGGACTCGATCAATCCACCCTCCGCCGCCCGACCGAAATGATGGACGCAGCTTTTGGCACGCTTCCCGTCGCAACTTTGAGCGGCCCCAGCAACGCTGATGAAGTCGCCCGCGGTCTGCCCACCGCGCTGGTCCTTGCCGCCCTCCAAGCCGATAAGCTCTTGCGCGAGGTTCAATCCGCCGTGAGCGGACCTTCGCTCCGGGCTTATACTTCCTCCGATTTAGCCGGCGTCGAAATCGCCGCCACCTTGAAGAATGTCTACGCCCTCGGCGCTGGCCTCTGCGATGGCCTCCAACTCGGCTCCAATGCCAAAGCGGCTTTCCTGACTCGCGCCCTCCAAGAAATGATGCGCCTCGGGCAAGCCGTGGGTGGGCAGCCCGAAACTTTCCTGGGCCTCAGCGGCGTCGGCGATCTGATGGCCACCGCCCATGGCGCCTGGAGCCGCAACCGCGCCTTTGGCGAACAACTTGCCGCGCACCCCGCGACAACCCTCAAGGCCCTGACGACCCGTCGGGATTCGGTCGAGGGCTATCGGGCCACGGAAACACTTTCCAAACTCGCCGCCCAGACAGGCGTAGCGACCCCGATTCTTTCTTGTCTTAACGAGATTCTTTTCGCCGGACTCGAGCCGCGCGCCGGGGTGCTCGCCCTGATGACGCGCGATCTGAAGTCCGAGGTTTAATGACCGCCGACTTCGCAGTCCGTCCCTCCTCCATCCAAGGCCAAGGGCTTTTCGCCCGTCGTAATTTTAATAAAGGGGAACGGCTCTTAGCCTATGCTGGCATCACCTCCACGGTCCGACCGGTGCAGGCTTCAGCATCATCCCCGATTTACGTACTGGAAATTCGACCAGGGCTTTGGCTCGACGGCTCCAGTCATGCTAATATCACCCGCCACGCCAATCATTCTTGTGCGCCCAATGCCGAACTCGTCTTCGTCGACGAAACTACCGGCGCCTGGCTAATTGCCCAAGAAACCATCCCCGCAGACGCCGAAATTACCTTTGATTATGGGTTTAATCTGGCCGAAAGCCTCTTCCAGCCCTGCCGCTGCGGACAACCCGATTGCATCGGGTATATCATCGCTGCCCCCCGACGGGCCAGCCTCCGCCGACACCTGCGGTTTTCACGTCCAAGGGATTGACCCAAGGGCACGGGAGCCTCAGTTTTCGCAGGTCCATCAGTCTATTTCTTCATGAAAAAAGTCGCCCTCACCGAGCTCGATCCCCGGCTCCAAAAACAAATCTCCGCCGCTGAACAACAGCTTAAGACTAATCCGCAATATGCCGTGGAGGTCCTAACTGGTATCCTGACTCGCAATCCAGGCTGCATCGAAATTCGACGCACCCTCCGGTCCGCCCAAAAAAATGTCATGGGCACCAAGAAAGGTCTTTTTGACGGCATCGTGGGCGGGCTGACTTCCGGTAAGATTGCCAAAGCCGTCGACGCTGACCCCATCACCGCCATCAGCGATGCCGAACTGGCTCTCGCGAAAAAACCGACCGACACCAACGCCAACAAGACCATCGCGCAAGCTGCCACGAAGATCGGCTTCTTCGCCTTGGCCGCCTTCGCCTACGAGGAACTCGCCGCCAACGACCCGAAGAACGTCCAACATTTCGTCGACCTCGCCAATACTTGGATTGCGGCTGGTGAAAACGACGCCGCCCTCGAAGCCGCCGATAAAGGGCTGCGTGCCTTCCCTGGCAACGGCGACCTCCAAGAGGCCGTCCGCAAAGCTTCGGTCAATAAGACGATGAAAAAGGGTAACTGGGAAGATAAGGGCGACTTCCAATCTAAGCTTAAAGACAAAGACGAAGCCCTTCGCCTCGACCAGTCAACCCGCACGGTAACCGATGCCGCCACCGCCCTCGAACAAGCCGCCCAAACCGCTATCAAAATCCAAGAGGAACCCGACAGCCTCGACCTGTATCGCGATATCGTCCGTCAATTCATCGCCGCTGGCGACCTGGATAGCGCCATCGCTTGGCTCCAACGCGGTCGCCTCACCACCATGGGCCGCGCCGACCCCTCCCTCGAACGCCAAGAGAGCGATCTCCTCATCCAACGCCTCGAAAAGATTTCGAAGCAACTTCGCGAAGTCCTCTCCACTAATCCCAGCGATGCCACCAATAAGGACGCCTTGGAGAAAAACGACCTCGAGCTTGCCGACTATCGCCTGAAGACCGCAGGTAGCCTTGTCGAACGTTACCCGAACGATTACGCCTACCGTTTTGACTTCGGCTCCCTTTTGCTCTCCGCCGGTCGCGTCGAAGACGCCGTGCAACAGCTGCAATACGCCCAACGTAATCCGAAGTATCGCCAGCCCTCCCTGCTCGCTCTCGGCAAAGCCTTCGTGCTTAGTAATAAATTTGATATCGCCGTCGAGCAGCTCGTTCTGGCCAAGAGCGAGATTCACATGATGAATGATCTCAAAAAAGACGTCATCTACGAACTGGGTGCAGCCTATGAAAAAATGGGTAAGGCCAAAGAGGCCGTCGATGAATTCAAGATTATCTACATGGCCGACTCCGGCTTCCGCGACGTCGCCAAGAAAATTAACGATTTTTACGAACGCCAAAAAGGCCCTACTGCCTAGCCCCCTTTTTCGTTCCTGTCACAAGCGGCCGCCTCACCGTTCGCTTCTTCCCTCCTGCCCATGGCTCTCACCCCTTTCAAAAGTCACCTTATCGCCGACGTCGGCATCAGTATGGGAGACGAAGGCAAGGGGCGCCTCATTCCCGAAATCGTTCGCGAACTGCAAGCGCTCACCGGTCGCCGCGATGCCGTGGGCACCGTGCTCAAGGTTAACGGCGGGGCCAACTCAGGCCACACGGTCGCCGGACTTAAACTCAACCTTCTTCCGGGCGGCGTCGCCGAACATGATGTCGCCTGCCTCGCCCTCGGCTCTGGCGTCGTGGCCGATCCTCGCAAGGCTCTCTGGGAAGCCCTTCCGCTTGAAAAAATCGGCATCCCCGTCCTCTCCCGCCTGCTCATCGATGAACGCTGCATGGTGAGCGATGTGGCCCACCGCATCCTCGACTTAGCTTGGGAAGACTATCGCATCCATATCCTCGGTCATGAAGCTCGAGGCTCGACCGGACGCGGCATCACGCCCGCTTACGCCGATGAGGTGGGTCAGTTCCAGATCCATTACTCCGAATTCCTCGGCACCAAATCCGATTACGCAACCCGCCTTTCCGCTCGCCTTGACCGGGCCTCCGCCATCGTGCGCGATGTCTGTAAACTCGCCCCGGAAAAATGGGCCGGCCTCTTCGTCAAACTTTCCGAAGCCGAACTCCGCGCCAACAAGGGTGCCATCGATTCCGGCGTCTTCGCGGCCTCTGAATTCGACTTCACGCAATACGCCGGGCCAACGCCTTTCACTTTCAATCATGCGGCGGTCCTCGCTTCCTACTGGCAAGCTGGCACCAAACTCGCCCCTACGGTCGGGGATGTGCGCGAACGCATCCTGAGCGACATCGCAGCCGACCGCCGGATCATCGGCGAATTCGGCCAAGCCTACTGGCTCGATAAGCGCGCCGGTTTCGCTCCGAACGTCACAGCCTCCCACACCTACACGCCCGAATTCTTCCAATCTGCCGGCATCCCCGTTCAAGCCATCCATACTATCGGTTGCTGCAAGGCCTACGATACGAAGGTCGGCACGCACGTCTTCCTCACGAAGATGGACGACGCTCACCCTCTGCAAAAAGCCCTCGCGAAATTGGAGTTCGGCACGAGCACAGGCCGGCAACGGATGGTGGGCTGGTCCGACCTCGTCGAAAAAGCCGATGCGCTCCGTTACGGCGGCTACGACGATATCGTCCTTAACAAACTCGATGCGCTTTCTCCGCATGGCGAATGGAAGGGCGGCGATCTCCAACTTTGCACCGGCTACCGCGACTCTGTTGGAAAAATCCACCAAGGCGTACCCCGCAACGACGCCGTGCGCCGCCAATTGCAGCCCATCTACGCTACCCTGCCCGGCTGGACGGCCGATATCACGAAGGTCCGCTCCTTCGCCCAGCTCCCGCCCGAAGCCCGTCGTTACGTGGCCTTCACGCTCGCCGAAATCGTCCGCCTCGCGGCCCGCGGCGGCGAACTCGCCACTTTGCCCAACCTCCGCTACATCGGCGTGGGTCCCGATCCGGAACAGATTATTTCGGATATCCCGGCGACGCGCGAATTGATTAAGCAGGCTTAAGTCTTACCGCGGCTTCCGATGAGCGACCTGGAACACACTTTCGCCCTGCCCCTTTGGGCGATCGTCGACGAATCCAAGGTCGAACCCGGCAAATCCGACACGCGCATGCTCGCTCGCCAGCTGGGGCGGTGGTTTAGTCATAACTTCAATATCACCCACAAAGGTACGACCATCGAGGTTGGTCCCGATGGCCCCATTTTCGTGATCGCCGGCATCGCCGAAGCCCATTGGCCCGCGATGATCGCTCTCGCCCAAGCCCAAGCCTGCACGCTGTACCTGGTGCTTCCGACACCGGATGGGAATTTCCAGCTTAAGCCCCTCGAGGTTCCTCCGCTGCCTTGATCGCGCCCGCCGGCTCAGTCTTGCGCGACGGCTTTGATGGTCTCCAGATGCAATTCCGCAATCTGCTCCAGACTCAATCCGCCCCACTTATAACCGCCGGCTAAGGCGAAGATCATCGGTATTCGACGCGCCTTGGCCCAAGCGACGACCCGCGATTCACGTGCTTTGATGATGGCCCGCGTGATGCCTTTGAGCCCGCCAGCTTTCTCGTACGTATCCATGCCGGCGTTATAAATCAGGAAGTCGATACCTTCCAGGAATGCCAAAGCTTTGTCCGTCTCCTCCAGGTAACGCTCCGGATTCGTAACCAAGGTGGCGAGGTGCCGCTTCGGATCGGTAGGTTCCCACGCATCGTACGAATTGACGCTGACGTCGGCCAAGCGCACGCGCGGCTGCGCCTTCAAGATGTCGAAGGTACCGCCGCCGAAATGGGCATCCAAATCCAATAGGCCCACGATCTTGACTTTCTTTAACGCGACCTGAGCGGCCAAGGCCAATCCGTTCAGGGTGCAGAAGCCCTGCCCCGAATCCTTCCGGGCGTGATGCAATCCGCTTGAAAGGCTGCCCGATCGACCCGTCAGCAAGGCTTCTGCGACCGCATCGCGCATCCCACCCGTGGACGCTAAGATGCTCGCCAATAAAGGCTCCGACCAGGGACCGACTTCGAGGAAGCCTTTCTTATCTTCGAAGACGGTCTTCAGGTAATCCTTGCCATGGATGACGCTTAATTCTTTCCGGGTCGCTGGCTTGGGCGCTTCTAATAAGACCTTACCAGCCTTACCGGCTTCGATCAGCTTCGCGACCAGCAGAGATTTGGTCACGGTCTCCCGGGTGCTTTTCAAGACGTACGTAGAGTCGTAATAGACTTTTAAAGGTGGGTTTTCGCCAAGTTTCCGGGGCATCTAAGTCTTATACAATACTTCATATAAGAGTCAAACTGACCCCTGTCATAGCGAAAACCCCCTACCGAACCGGCCTAATCCTTGGCCTGCCGGACAAGCCTTCGCAGGATGACGGCGGCTTCATCCTGACCAGACGGGAAGAAAAATATGACGTCACCTCCGGTATCCCGGTCGATCTCGATGGCATCCGTGTAGACGGTCACATCCAAGACCTTGGTGAGCTTGAAGTTGAAACTCTTGAGGCTGCCGGTGAAGATGACACGCTTGGACGTGAACACGAGGGTGCCAGTATCGACCTTCTCGAGACGCTGTTCGGTCTGGCGCTCGACATCATAGGAACCCGCTCGATAACGCAAGGGTCCCCAAATCTTGATGCTGGTGCCGAACCCGCCGTAACTGCGCCGCGTGGTCACCCGCCGATTGAGGCCAAGCTCCACCTGCTGCGTCCAAAAACACCCTTCATTCCCTAGATCCAGCTCGCAAGGCACCTCCTTGAGCGGCGAACGGCAAAGGGCCCACAGCCTCTGTGCGCTATCGATCCGCACATTGAGTTTATCATCCAGGGCAAGATTGACATCCATCTGTTTGATCTCGGTCGAAAAAGCGGCATAGGCCGAAGGATCCATGACCTCGCCGCCGTCCTCCTGTTGCATCAACACCTTAAGCCGGTCGTTAAAATAGGACTGAAAGGCATCGTGCATCGCCTCATTGACCTTTACGTCTGAAAGGGGGACCTCCTTGCCAAGTAGATCGATTTGTTCCCTTTTCAGCTGAGGCGGGATATCACGCAAAAAAACCGTGAGCATGCCGATGCGGCAATAACGGGCAAAGGCTTCGCCATGGAGCGCCTCTGCCGCCGGCGCATCCAATCCGAAACTACGGGCAAGGTTGCCGAGATCCGCCTTTTCCAGCGGATCGAAATAACGGTCGGAAAGGTAGGACTCAAAGGCCTGGCGATACCACTTGATGAGGTCATCCCGACAACGTTTACGCACATCATAGCCGAGCTTCTCGCCCAGCGCTAGCCAGTCATCGTCCGAAATCAGGCACTGCGCCGGCATCTTCGAAAGTTCATCCCAGACTGCCAGAAGTCCGGCCTGATAACTCTGCCGCCCCAACATACTGTCCAAAAGATTGGCTCCCTTCTCGGCGGGACGTGGAAACGGCAGAACTCGGATGGGATCAGGTAGGACAGCTAAGGTCAGCCATCCCGCCATCCCGGGTTTCCAATAATTATCGGACGGTAGCAATTCGCCCGAAGCCATCTTGGCCCGGACCTCATCCAAGGCCCTGGCACCGATTTCGACGCCGGCCCGGGCGATATGGATGAGTTCGGATGACATCGAATTATTTGATTCTAACCAGGATGGCTTCGCTGACCTTGGCTCCTAGGAAATCGTAGCCCTCGCCATTGAAGTGGACGTCGTTCGGATTCTGGAGCTTGGCGAGGTGCGGCGTGATAGCGGCAAACAGGTCATCCGTGGGTATGCCGTGCTTCGACATAATCTCGGCCGCGATTTTATTCTTATCCACAATCGAAGCCGCCGTCTGCTTCTGGGCTGGATTATCCGGGATCGGCGTGGTGCTCGCCCAGATGATCTTGGCTCCGGTTTTTTGAAGCCGTTCGACGATCTCCTCCAAGCGTTTGGCATAATCCGCCGCCGGGGTCGCCCGATCATGGATACCGAAATTGAAATGAATGACATCCCACTTCCCTTCGCCGAGCCAAGCATCGAGATTCTTCAGTCCCGAGGTAGTCGCTCCGCAATTCGCTGGCGCCCGATGGACATTCGCTTTGCCAGCTAAGACGGCTCGCACGGGTTGCGTATACCCCCGCGAAACCGAATCACCTATAAGCAGGATACGTGGAAGTTTCGGGTCATCCTTCACGAAGTCCCAAGCATTCGATTTCCCGGCGATTTTATCCCGCTTATGCAGCGGGAGGTAGAAACTGCCCAGCTGTTGCTGCAGCACTTTCTCCCATGCCTGCTCTTCCGGCGAAAGCTTATCAACCCACGCCTGATAACGGGTATCGACCAAGGTATCCTGCGCGGCCTTTTTCGCCGCTGCTTCCTTGGCGTTCGTCGGTTCCCCTTTCGGCGGCTCTGCGGCGGCCCATAGAAATGATAAACTAAGCCAAGCGATGAGAAGCTTCATGTCGATTATTTGATCGGTTACTTGCTCACGCCGCTCAGGGGATACTCGGTTACCGCCTTCCAAGCGATATCCTGCAAGATACGATTCAGTTTTTCAGCCTCCGGCAGTTTGGCCAAGCTGACAGGCACGGGCAGTCCCGTCGGGTTACGCTTATAGATGACCGCAAAATGGCAATAGGCCGACAAGATCCGAATCTGAACCTGCGGATGACCTAACGCATCGCTAAACAGTTCGCTCTGCTTGGCCACGCCCGGCAACTCGCCCTTGATGACCCTATCGCGTAAGGCCAACACGGCCAGACCACAGGGTACGATGACGATCTTCGCCTCGGGTATTCGCTTATTTAATTCGCCGATGTGATCTTCGAATAATTTGAAATAAGGTTGATTGATCTTCTTGAGTTCCGCCAAGGTCTTGGTGTCCCTGTCGACCACGACGGTCTTGATTTTTTTGAGCCAGAGTTCGGCATCGTCGAACGGCACCCAGTTTTGCTGCAGGGTGAATCGCATCTTGGGATGATGCGCTAAGCCAAGTTTGACGAAATTCTCGATGCCATCATCCGGCAAGAAAGTCGGCGCCATGGTGAAGAGCTCCGCGGTACCGGCCTCTAAGATCGGCTTAGCTTTGTTCTTACCTTCCGGCAGGTTCCAATGCTGGATGACCTGGGAACCACCGATGGATGAAATCGCCAGTTGCTTATGCCCCTCGATTTTCGCGGCCTTGGCCATCTCCTCCACCAAAGGCGGCATCCAGACGTGGAAGCTGTGTCCGGCACTTAAGACCTTAAGTCCAGTTGGGGGTGTAGCTTCCTCCGCCGACAAACGGGGCACGAGCAAGGACAGGCAGGCTAAAAGGATCGGGGTTAATCGCATTTCGCCATCCTTTCGTCCCGCTCGACCCAGTCAACCCTCTGTCGTTTTGTGCGTATTTACTCATAAATCTGCGTCATATCTGTCATCCACCGCCGCCGAAGCACGTCCTATTAGCAAAGTTAATGTCTCACTTGGGTTTACCCATCGGGCCTTAGTTCTTGAAGAATAACAGCCCAAACGGTCCATCGCCTTCACGCAAATCGCCCAAAGACGCCCAATTATATTTATGACTTAATAAAGGCATAAAGCGGGCATCAACGAGATACGAAGAGGTTTTTATCTTTGATAGACGCGACGACCCGGGAGCCGAATATCTCCCTGCATCATGAAAAAGAAACGTAAATCCAACGAGCCTCTCAGCCAAAATCGCAACCTGCTCCGGTGGGTCGAAAAAATGGCCGATCTTTGCCAGCCTGCGCAAATTCACTGGGTCGATGGCAGCCAAGCGGAATATGACCAATTATGCGCCCAGATGGTCGAACAGGGTACTCTCACGAAGCTTAACGAAAAGCTCTGGCCTGGATGCTTCTACGCCCGCTCCGACGCTTCGGATGTCGCCCGCGTCGAAGATCGCACGTTCATCTGCTCCCAATCCCGGGAAGCCGCTGGCCCCAACAACAACTGGGAAAATCCTTTCGAGATGCGCCGCAAGCTACGCGGGCTTTTCACGGGCTGCATGGCCGGCCGCACGATGTACATCCTGCCTTTCAGCATGGGTCCCGTCGGCTCGCCGATGGCGCAATTGGGCGTCGAGCTAACCGACTCCCCTTATGTGGTCATCAATATGCGCATCATGGCGCGGATCGGCCTGCCGGTTTACGCTGAGATTGATCGCGGCCACCAACGCGTGGTGCCGTGCCTCCATTCCGTCGGTGCTCCGCTGCGCAAAGGCCAGAAGGATGTGACCTGGCCCTGTAATAAAGAAAAATATATCGTCCATTTTCCGGAGTCTCGCGAAATCTGGAGCTACGGCTCTGGCTACGGCGGCAACGCGCTGCTCGGCAAGAAATGCTTCGCCCTGCGCATCGCCTCCAACATGGCCCGCGACGATGGTTGGATGGCCGAGCACATGCTCATCCTCGGCGTCGAAGACCCCCAAGGGGAGAAGACCTACGTGGCCGCGGCTTTCCCGAGCGCCTGCGGAAAGACGAATTTCGCCATGCTGGTCCCGCCGCCTTCCGTTCAAGCCCAAGGCTGGAAGGTGACGACGCTCGGCGATGATATCGCTTGGATCAAACCCAGCGCCGACGGTCGGTTGCATGCGATCAATCCCGAAGCGGGCTTCTTCGGCGTCGCCCCCGGAACGTCGAAATCGACCAACCCGAACGCGATGGCGACGCTTTCACGTAATACGATTTTTACGAATGTCGCCCTGACTCCCGAAGGGGGCGTCTGGTGGGAAGGGATGACCGAAACGCCTCCGCCCCATCTCACCGATTGGCAAGGACAACCGTGGACGCCGGCGATCGCCCAAGCGACGGGTGCCAAGGCCGCACATCCGAATTCCCGCTTCACCGCTCCGGCCTCGCAATGTCCGACGATCGACCCGGATTGGGAAAGTCCCACGGGCGTCCCGATCAGCGCCATCATTTTCGGCGGTCGCCGCGCCACGACCATCCCGCTCGTCTATCAAGCCTTCAACTGGAGCTCGGGCGTCTACATCGGCGCCACGATGGGCAGCGAGATGACCGCGGCCGCCGCCGGGACGATCGGCAAGGTACGCCGCGACCCGATGGCAATGCTACCCTTCTGCGGCTACCACATGGGTGATTACTTCCGCCACTGGATCTCGATGCAGAAAAAAATCTCCGAGACCCCCCGCATCTTCCACGTCAACTGGTTCCGCAAAGACGCCGAGGGAAAATTCATTTGGCCCGGCTTCAGCGATAATATGCGTATCCTCAAATGGATCGTCGCCCGCGCCCGCGTGCGCGCGCTGGCACGCGAAACTCCCATCGGTTGGATGCCCCGCTACGAGGACATTGATTGGACGGGGCTCGACTTTCCTCGCGAAAAATTCGAAGAGCTCCAGGCTTTCGACCGCACGGCTTGGCGCGCCGAGGTGATGGCGCATGAAGAACTTTTCCTCGACCTTCACGACCGCCTCCCCAAAGAACTTATCTACGAACGCGAACTGCTCATTTGCAGAATGTGACCCCCGTGACCCCGACCCCCGCTCCTTGGCGCCTCTTGCTGCTGTCTCTGCTGATGATCTTCGGCGGGGGTCTGGCCTGCCATCTACTCCAGAGCGACGGAGGACGCGTCGAGGTCACCAGCTTCCGGCTTGATACGGTCAACGGACAATGGGTCACGGCCGACCTCTTTCGTCCGGCCACCGCCTCGCGCAAACACCCCGCCCCGGCAGTGCTAATCTGCCCAGGCTTCGAACGCAGCAAGGAGACGATGGCGTCCTTCTCGATGGAGCTGGCTCGACGTGGCTTCGTGGTAATCACGATCGACCCTTACAACCAAGGTGCCTCCAGTTCCACGATGGAGCGACGTTCGGCGACCAAGGAAGGCTATGGTCTAGTCGCCATGGCGGAATACGTCCACGGCAAGAACGGCCCCGACTACATCGACCGCTCCCGCGTCGGCGCCTTCGGCTACTCCGCCGGCGGCAATGCGGTCCTGCAGACGGCTTCCCAATTCGGCTCCCGCCAGGCTACGGCCCTCCGCCGCGCGACGCGCCTCGATTCGGAGAAAGGCCGCACGGTGACAGATAACGAGATCGCCACCGCCCGACGCGAAAATCTGCTCACGTCCATTTTCGTTGGCGGCTACGTGCTCACGATGAACGAAGAGGTCTTTGCCCCGCTCGACGCCAACGTGGGCATGGATTACGCCCGCTCCGATGAAGGCGCGTTCCGTAACGTCGCCGGCAGCGCCGACATGCGCACGGCGGCGGAATCGCTGGCGCTCGTCAACTCCACCCGACCCGCCGAGATCAAGCTGAAGACGATCGAAATTGGGCGCGCTTACGGAGACGCCGACGCCCGCACGTATCGCATCGTCCATAACACTCCTGGCATCCACCCGTTACTCCCCTACGACGATCGCTTCGTTGCGAATGTCTTGGATTTCTTTGACCGCACCCTGCACGCACCGTCGCCGTTGCCGGCCGTAGACCAACGCTGGAAATTCCGCGAAACCGCCACCGCGATGAGCCTCGTCGGCGGCCTCCTCTTCGTGATTCCTTGCGCCGCCTTGCTCCTACGTCTGCCGTTCTTTGCGTCGGTCCGCCAACCAACGCCTCCCGCTCTCCCTGCGCCCACCCCCGCAGGCCGCAAGCTCGCGTGGTGCTTGTTCTTCTTCGGTGCCTTGGTGGCTGCGGGCCTGTTCATGCCGCTCGCCAAGGCGACGCTCACGGTCTTCCCCGAAGCGAGTTCGGTGAAGCAGACCTGGTGGTTCCCGCAACGGATCAATAACGCCCTGCTGCTCTGGGCACTGGCCAACGGCACAATCGCGCTGACTTTATTCTGGGGCGCCTACCGCCTCTATGGCCGCCACCACGGCGTCACGCCCACCCTGTGGGGCTTGAAGCTCAGCGCCCAAGCTGCTGGTCTCACCGCCTTACTCGCCTTCACCGTCGTCGGATGCTTCTACGCGCTCCTCTTCACGTGCTATAATCTGTTCCACGCCGACTTCCGTTGCCTCTTTGTCGCCGCCTCGACGGCCTTTCCGCCCAAGATGCTCTTCGTCGCGCTGGAATATATCCCGTTGTTCTTTGTGTTCTATTTCGCCAATTCCCTCCGCGTGAACGGGGGCTCGCGCCACGAAGGCGTGCCCGCCTGGCGGTCTGGCCTCTTCAATGCTTTCGGCAACACGCTCGGCCTCATTCTCGTTCTCTCGCTCCAATACCTACACCTCGGTGCCACCGAGCAGCCTTTCTGGACCGACGGCTGGCTCTACGTGAACCTCCTCTTCGGAGTGATCCCGATGATGTTTCTACTGCCCTGGCTGCACCGCATTTTCTTCGAACTCAGCGGACAGACATGGTTAGGCCCGCTCATCACCTGCCCGCTGTTCGTGATGATGATGCTGACCAGTAACGTCTGCTATATCCCTCTGAAGTAAGTCGCCTTACTTGCTGGAGCGATAAGGCCCAGCCGGGAGGCCGTCCTTGCCCGCAGAGAAGACGCAAACTTCCGGGAAATCGGCCCAAGCATAACGGACCTCCTTGGGCTCCTTGACGCCGACCGCGCTGACGGTGACTTGAACGCCATCAGCCATGGCCTGAGCGAAGGCCCACTTGCCGTCACCGGCGAGGAGACCGAAACCCTTGCCTTCGCCCTTGAGAAGCACCGGACGATCGTAGGTGAGCACCCAGACGTCACCCTTGCGCTCGGCCTTGGTCACGCGAGGAGCTTCGCCGTCCGAGCGGGTCTTGTAAACGCGCTGTAACGCGACGGCGGCAAGGCGCTCGCCGATAGGTAGCTTGTCCTTAGGATGGATGTTCAACTCTTCACCGAGATCAATGTTCACGCTCTGCATGGCTCCCGGAACGTTGTCGGCGATCCACTCCATGGATTCACGGATCTTCGGCCAGGTGGCATCATTAACCGCCAACTCCGGATGACGGACATGGAAACGAGGAAGCTGGACGATGATAAAGGGGAATTCCTTACCCCAGGCCTTGTGCCATGACTTGATCATGGAGCCGAGAACCCACTTGTAGGCCTCAGGCTGGCCGGCGTTGGATTCACCCTGATACCAGATGGCGCCGCGCACGGAATAGCCAACCAGCGGCGCAACCATGCCGTTCCAGTTCATGTGGGGACCGTTGGACCAGACCGGCGCGAGCTTGCCGACATCCTGCTTCAGCTTGGCGAGGATAGCCTTGTCCTTCTCAACCTTAATGCGTGCCGCAAGCTTCTCGAGGGCGACGGCGCGTGCCTTGATGGCGGCGGCTTCATTCGCGTCGAAATCCTTGGCGTCGGCGACGTCGGCATACATGCCCTTCGGACCCCAAGCCTCGGCGCGGGTGCCACCAATGGAACTATGGATGATGCCGACCGGCTGCTTGAGGTTGGCACGCAGTTCGCGACCGAAATAGAAACCAGTAGCAGTGAAGGACTCGACGGTGTCCGGAGCGGCAAGTTTCCAGGAGCCCTGCACGTCGTCTGCCGGCTCGGCCTTTGGCGTATGTGAGACAGTGAAGACGCGCAGGCCGGCGTCGGCGGGCCGAGACTTAGACTCCTCGGCGGTGGTGGTATTCTTGACCATCCACTCCATGTTCGACTGGCCGGAACCAATCCAGACCTCGCCGATGATCACGTCATGCGCGGTGAAGGTCTCCTCGCCCGAGCTGACGACAAGGTCTTTGCCCTGCTCGGTCGGCTTGAGGCCGGCGAGGGTGGCGCTCCACTTGCCATCTTTACCGGCGGTAGCCGAAGACACGATAGAGCCGAGCTTAACGTTCACCTTCGCACCGGGGTGCGCCTTACCGAAGACGGCGGCATCACCGGCCTGCAGAACAGCATGATCGGAAAAAAGGGTGATCAGCTTCAGTTCTCCGGCGGAAACGAGCGCGGAGCAGCAAAGCACGAGGGCAGCGAGGCGGGGTAGCATGCCCATAGGACACGAGATTTGCCCTCAGGTTGCCAAGCACGAAGGGCTAACAACAAGGAAGAAACCCGTCTAACGCTCAAAGACGGCCCAATTAGCAAGGTATCGATGATCGGCTGAGTGGTCGGCCTTTTTATTTCCCATTCAGTCCACGGAGTTCATATTGGGCCCCAACCCCATGCGCCTCCCCACGCTCGCCCTCGCGGCCTTCAGCCTGCTAAACCTTGCTCAGGCCGAAGACACCCGCCTGGCTCCGCTAAAAAGCCTGAACAGTTATTTCCCTTTCGCCGCCCCGAAATCCATCCCGGAATGGGAACCGCGCCGCGATTTCGTCCGCCGGCAATTGCTCGTCTCTCAAGGGCTTTGGCCGATGCCGACCAAGACGCCGCTGAACGCAGTGATTCACGGTAAGATCGACCAAGGCGACTACACGGTCGAGAAAGTCTATTTCGAAAGTACTCCGGGCTTTTTCGCGACCGGAAACCTCTATCGGCCAAAAAACATCAACGGCCGCATTCCCGCCGTGATTTTTCCGCACGGGCATTGGACCGACGCCCGCTTCCTCATCCAACCGGAAAAATTTGTCCGTGAAGAAATAGCCTCGGGTCAGGAACGTTTCGAACAAGGCGGACGTTCCCGATTTCAGTCCATGTGTGTCCAACTCGCCCGCATGGGTTGCGTCGTCTGGCAGATCGATGCCCTCAGCGACTCCGACTCGAAACAGTTCACGCCGGAGGTCATCCATAAGTTTGCCAAGCAGCGTCCAGAAATGAACCAGACCGAAGGCTGGGGCCTCTACAGCGCCCAAGCCGAATCAAACCTCCAGAGCGTGATGGGACTCCAGACGCTCAACCTGGTCCGAAGCGTCGTCTTCCTGCTAACGCTCCCCGAAGTCGATCCCGCTCGTCTCGCGGTGACGGGTTCCAGCGGCGGCGGCACGCAGACGATGCTGCTGGCGGCCGCTGACCCCCGCCTCGCGCTCTCCTACCCCGTCGTGATGGTCAGCACCGCGATGCAAGGCGGGTGCTCTTGCGAGAACGCCACGCTGCTCCGCGTGAACTCCGGCAACGTCGAGATCGCCGCCCTCTTCGCCCCGAAACCGCAGGGCATGAACACCG
>JAPLTU010000034.1 GCA_026397965.1 Verrucomicrobiota bacterium
AACTTGCCCGACTGGAAATCAGCGGTCCGACTTTTAAGGCGCCTTCGGCCATCCAGCAGAGAACTTGCTCGAAGTTTTCGTGCGCCGAACCAGGCCCAGTTGATTCCCGGTTGCCGTAGGAATTAGAAACTTGGAAGGAAATTTCGTGCCGGTAAAAATCTGCTCGGTTGAGATGCAATCCGACAACGCCGACCAAGACGACCCGTCCGCGCGGACGGCAAAGCCGAGCTGCTTGATTGACGGGCTGATCAGAGGACGTGCTGGCCGTAATCAAAACGCCGGCTACCCCCTGCCCTTGCGACCATGATAAGCCGGCAGCCACCGGGTCAGCATCTTTTGCGAGAACCAAAACCTCTGCACCAGCCTGAGCTGCCATGGCACATTTGGTAGCATCGGGATCGACTCCGAAGACCCGACATCCCTTGGCCAATAAGATTTGGACGGCTAACTGGCCGATCAAACCCAGGCCGGTCACGACGACGCGGTCGCCGGCCTGAGGCGCCAGCAAGCCGATACCTTGCAGGGCAATCGCGGCCAACGGAGTAAAGGCCGCCTGCTCATCGCTCACCGCGTCCGGAATCTTGACGACCAAGGAAGCTCGAACGGAAACCACTTCGGCATGCGGCCCATTGGAAATCACCCGATCGCCTTTAGTCACGCCGCTCGTGTTGCCGGCATCAATCACGCGACCAACCTGACAGTAACCCAGAGGGATGGGCTGGGAGAGTTTGCTGCGGACCGCCGCAACGGTCGCTCGTAAACCGTCGGAGCGAACTTTTTGTAAGACCGCGCGAACCTTTTCCGGCTGCTGCCTGGCTTTGTTCAGCCAATTGGCCCGGCCAAATTCCACCAGCATCCGTTCGGTACCCAAGGAAACCAGCGAGCGCGTCGTCTGAATTAAAATATTTCCCGCCTGCGGACCCGGTGCCGGGACCTGCGCGAGCTCGGTCTGGCCTGAGCCTAGATTTTGGAGAAGTTGTAACATGGACGCGTGAAGCGAGAGGGGGGCAAGGGGAGAGGCAAATCGAGTCAGTGCAAAAGTGCAAATCGGAGCGGAGCTCCTGTGCAAAAGTGCAAACGTGGATTCACGAAATACTTAGCCTTGATGTCTCATCTCGAGGCCACCCGCCCCGAGGTACCTAGCCGAAAAAGGTGGTGAGCTACCCTGCCTCAACTTTTGCACCTTTGCACAGACCGCAGGCCGATTTGCACTTTTGCACCTGTACTGTGCAGTGATTCCTATGCCTCAACTTTTGCACCTTTGCACAAGCCGAAGGCGGGTTGCACTTTTGCACTTTTAGATTCTGACCCGAACCCGTACCTGAACCCGAGCACCCGAACCTGGTTCCCGATAGCCGAGACCTGGGACCTGAAAATGGATTCTAGGTCGGTACGCAGTGCCGACCCTACCTCAAGGCAACTAAAGGTGACGGAGCCGGCTGCCGAAGGCCGAACGGCCGACTCCTGAGTGGCTGATGCCCAGATGGCCGACACCTGTCACCCATTGAGTGGCTTAGCTAAGTTGATCGGATAACTGAATCCCTTGGCGAACGGACGCGACGCAGTCGCGCCCCTACCCATTGCATCCCTTGCCAACTTGCCAGCGGGTCAACTAGTCAACTAACGCTGTATCGATCTGGCCAACTGGCCAACTAATCAACCAATCAACTAACCTGCCGCCTATCCATTCTATTGTGAGCTTTCCGATCCTTCTTTCTGACCGTTATTTTCGGCCGATGATTGATCAACAAAAGCGATGAGGGTCGCGGCGATAATTGCGATCATACACGTAATGGGCGTGAACCAGAAAAGTAGTTCCACGCACGCATGAATAGAGATAAGGATGAGGACACAGGCCAGGGGAATGGCTTCCGGATGGCCGCGGTAAAACGCCCGACGAATCCATCTTCCCAACCACCACAGACCTATGAGTATGGGAATAAAACCCAAGATCCCGACCTCTGCCAGCAGCTGTAGCCAATCGAAGTGCGCGTAGGTCGCGCGTACTTTTAACCGACCATCCGGATGCTGCATCTCCTTCTGCTGTGCCTGGAAATAAGGTGAGATCCAGCGGTAGGAACCGGCACCCCAACCCGTCCAGATTTTACCACCCGCTCCACCCGCTGACACCATTTCCCAAGTCGCATGCCTCAAAGGAGCTCGATCGTCGGTTCCCGCTGCCTGATAGCTGGTAACTTTCGCATTAAACTTTTTTTCCATGCCCTTGAAATTAGCCGAGAACAAAAAGATGAACGAAACCGTGAGCAAGGCTCCGAGGGTGACGAAGGCGACTTCCTTGTAGGCCATCGATTCGCGTGGCATGCCCATGAAGTAAGCCAATGGTGCGACCACTAAGGCTAAGGCCACAATCATGCCCATCGCCCCGACGCTGTTGGTGAAGGTTGCAAAGAGGGCTAGGAAGAGCGCCATAAATGCGGCCATCAAATGCGGGCCACCTCGCAGGGCGACATCCCCGGCCCGACGAATATGCCAATAGACCAAAGCCATCGCCAAAGTGGCGTTCAGATAAAAATAGGCCCCCGCATGATTGCGATTAATGAAAGTACCGAACGGTGAACAATTATCTGGAATCTTAAATCCAAGGATAGTTGTCCTCGTATTATTTTGGTTTAAGAGCGCAAAAACCGCAAAGACGCACGTGGCCCCAATAGCAATCCATGCTAGGTAAACATAACCCCGGCGGCGGCGAAGCCCGGCGCGTAAGGCGCAGAATAACATCCAGGGCACTGCGATAATCATCATCAGGCGCCAGGCGTTCATGCCGCCCGGATCTTCGTCGGAAAGGAAAGGGGCACTCAGTCCGGAAGGCAGCCAGCTAATGGGATTTTCTTTGGTGATACGCCAGAAGAGATCCCGCTCGATAACCGTGCCCCAAGGATTAAGCGCCTGCACGGCCATGTAACTGAAAAGCGCGATGCCCGCCCAGAAAGGAATCGACGACATCAGGTCGCGGTAACAATTGAGCGCCGGCCGCGAACGATTGTCGCCTGAAAGCAGGAAGGCCGGTACGGCTTGGCCGATGAAAGCGGCGACCGGGAAAGCGAAATAATCCAGCCAATGCGCGCTGAACGGATCGACGTCCATCGGGACCTGCGTAAAGGCCACCTGAGTAAAGGCCACCAGAATGGCGCCGAACCAAAGCACGAGGGCGTAACGTTGGACCATCAAGGTGCCCACGGCGGCCAGCAACGCGGCGGTCGTCAGGCCCAACGCGGCCGCGACCGTCCAGAGCACGACTCCGCCCCAACCCCACGGCACCAAGATGGCGATGGCGCTCGCGAGGATCAGCACCGCTTTTTCGCGGGGCGTAAGCGCCGGCCTCTCACGACGAGCTTTTTCAATTAAACGCGGATCATGACTCATAGAATAAATTCAGGTTTAGATTAAACGATACCAGCTTGGTAAATATCGTGCAGGCGGATTAGACCGAGACATCGGTTGGTCGCCGCATCGGTGACGGGCAAGACCGAAATCTGCGAGGGGCGGTCTTCCATGATGCGGGCGGCTTCGCCCAGGGCCATCGGCACGTGGGCGCGGACGGGATTCTGGGTCATGATATCCTGCGCCCGGGCGGAATTAATATCGACCCCACGGCCCAAGGCGCGGCGCAGGTCGCCATCCGTAATCAGCCCGGCCAAGGTGCCATCCTGATGCAAGACGCACGCGGCACCGTGCGGAAAACGGGTCATTGCGATGACGGTCTCGCGTAAAGAATCTCCCGGCAAGGCCGTCGCGCAACGCTCCAAGGGTTGCAGGACTTCGCCAACCGTCAGCAATAGATTTCGTCCTAATTGGCCAGCCGGATGAAAACGGGCGAAGTCCGCGGCCTGGAAGCCGCGGCGGGTCATGAGCGCGGCGGCCAAGGCATCGCCCAAAGCAAGCGTGAGCAAGGCGCTCGTCGTCGGAACAAGACCCAGCGGATCGGCTTCGGGCCGAGCGCCGATATCCAGCACGTGATCGGCTTGGGCGGCGAGGGGCGATTGCATATTACCCACGATCGCGATCAAGGGCGCCTTGAAGGAGCGCAATACGGGAATCAGCCGGATCAGTTCGGCCGTCGTTCCCGAGCGCGAAAGTAAGATAACCGGATCGCCAGACTGCAAGATGCCTAAATCGCCATGGACGGCATCGGAAGCGTGTAAGAAAATCGCGGGGGTGCCGGTGCTGCAAAGCGTGGCGGCGATTTTTTGACCGATGAGGCCGGATTTACCGACGCCGCACAGCACGACCTTACCCGAGTGCGAGGCGATGAGCTCGACGACCTTGGTGAAAGATCCGTCTAAGCGGGAACTCAATTCAGCGAGCGCAGCGGCTTCGGCTTTTAAAAGAGCGCGAGCAGAATCAAGTGGGGTGGACATGGAGGGAGATGGTTAGTTGTTCGGTTGGCCAGAGAGCGGGACGAGAGGCAAGAGGGCAAATGCGGCGGAGCCGCGTGCAAAGGTGCAAGAAGGAGGGGGCAAGTGGGCACGTGGGCCAGGGGACAAGGGGAGAGGCAGATCGAGACAGTGCAAAGGTGCAAATCGGAGCAGAGCTCCTGTGCAAAAGTGCAAAGGTGGATTCACGAAATACTTAGCCTTGATGTCTCATCTCGAGGCCACCCGACCCGAGGTACCTAGCCGAAA
>JAPLTU010000043.1 GCA_026397965.1 Verrucomicrobiota bacterium
AGCATCAAGACGAAAGGGTCCATTTACGGGCAAAGCGCGGACTTAGGCGTACTTCAGGGCAATCTGGAAGACGACCTTGCCGGCATCGCGACAGTGGTCGATCGCGCGTTCGAGGAGTTCGTAGATATCTTTCAAAATCACGACTTCCTTGGCGTCGACGTTGCCTTGGTAAAGATCGCGCAGGAGGCCGACCATCAGGCGATCGGCGTCGCCTTCGATGGTCTGTAAGGTTTCATAGTCATCCTGAATTTCTTCGACATTCGAAAGTTTGCGAAGTTTGCGAACGAGGCTGGCGGTCACTTCGGTGGCTTGCTCCAACATGCGCACTTGTTTGTCGACGATATCCGTCGAAAATTAGCGCGGACAGATGGCGAGGCGCTCACCGACTTTTTCGCAAGTCTTCGGGATTTTATAAAGGGCGTTGGCGAGGGCTTCGATGTCTTCGCGTTCCAGCGGGGTGACGAAGGTCAGGCAAAGTTCCTGGGTGATGGAGAGGCCGATGCGTTTGTCGTTTCGTCGCGCGACCACCAGCTCCGTGAAGTGCCGATCAAAATCCGGCTTACCCACTTCGGCGTAGAGCTTGGACAGCGACTTGGCACTCTTCGCTGCCTCGTCGGCGCTGGCTTCGAGCAGTTCATAAAACTTTTCATCTTTACCGAGGACCTTCTTGAGGAAGTCTTTCATGGATAGGGGGTGCATGGTTTCAATGCATCCAGGGACAGGGGTGCAAGCACAGTTCGTAACAATTCCGTAACCTTTGTAACATTGAATTGTTACAGTTACGCTGATATTGTCACAATAATAGGGTCTATTTCGTCACAAAGTTACGGCCGTTTCGTCATTAAATCGTCACTCAAACGAGATAAAGTTGGTGAACATGGAAGACCAAACGACTGTCGCGCTCAAACCCTCCCATAAGATTCATTTTCGGACCTTAGTTTTGTCCGATCTGCATCTGGGGACCAAAGACGCGCAGGCTCGAGAATTACTGGATGTGCTCCGGGGCATCCGGTGCGACAAACTCATATTAAACGGTGACATCATCGATCTCTGGTCTCTCCAGCGGAAGAACCACTGGTCGCCCGCCCATACCGCCGTCGTCCGTCGTCTCATGAAGATGGCGGAAAAGGACGGAACGAAAGTCATCTACTTGCGCGGCAACCACGACGACTTCCTGCGGCGCCTCATCCCGCTCGCGCTCGACCGGATCGAAATTGCCGAAGAGCACGTGCATGTCGATTTGCACGGTCGTCGATACCTTTGCATCCACGGTGATGCCTTTGATGCCGTGACGGTGAAGATGCGCTGGCTGGCGGTCATCGGGGACATCAGCTACCAGGTCTTACTCGACATCAATCGCTTTTATAACAAGTGGCGGGCTTGGCGCGGCAAGGAGTACTACTCGCTGTCTCAGGCCATCAAGGCCAAGGTCAAGTCGGCGGTGAGTTTCATTTCCAGCTTCGAAGAGCACCTTCAAACCCTAGCTTCGCGTCGGGGGTGTGATGGCGTGATGTGCGGCCATATCCATAAGGCCGAAGATCGTATGATCGGGTCGGTCCGTTATTTGAATTCAGGGGATTGGGTCGAATCGCTTACCGCCATCGTGGAGGAAGATGACGGTTCCATCCGGGTCGTACATCGTCCGGAATTACTCCGACGCATCGCGGAGAGTCGGGCGGCTTTCGAGGGGAGCAAGTCAGCGCCAACCGCCCAGAGTGCCGCCACAATATCTTTTGTTGCCTGATGAGCGTCATCCCTGTCCTTACGGCTGGATTCGGTGAAGGACACAATGCCGCGGCCCGCTCGATCATCGAAGCTCTGGGTCACAAGCAAGGTGCGACCGGCGAATTGCATGACCTCTTTCTCTCGGCCTACGGCCCGGAGAAAGCGAAGCGTCAGCGCGACGGTTATATCGGGGTGGCGAACAAGTATCCGCGTCTTTGGGGCTGCATGTATGCCAGCCTCGACCGTTTACCGCTCGTCCGGGCTTCGCTTCCCTTCGTGCGTCCGGTCGAGAAGGCGCTCAATGCTTTACTCGACGAAAAACGGCCGCGCGTGGTGGTCTCGGCTTACCCTCTCTATAACTACATGATGGCTAGGCGTTGGCATCGCGATGATCCTGCTCGTCCGCGATTGATCACCGTCGTTACCGATTCTATCTCCGTAAATCGGGCCTGGCATCGCGCGCATTCAGATTGGTATGTCACGCCGAACCAGGCCACGGCCGACGTCATGATTCGCCAAGGCGTGCCCGCCGCCAAGGTATTGCCTTATGGTTTCCCGGTTTCCTCGCGTCTCGCCGCCCGCTCCTCGGCTAAAGCTGGGGAACGTCCGCGCGTGTTGCTGATGCTCAATCCGGGCAAGCGTGATGCCGTCGAACTCGCTTCAGCGCTTTCAACCTTAGGCCTCGAGCTTACGATTACCGTCGGTAAGGACGCTTCCTTCAAGGAAGCCGTCGAGCGGGCGGTCGAAGGCCGTGCGGAAGTGCTCGGCTGGACGGACCGCATTCCGCACCTCATGCTTTCGAGTCATCTGGTCGTCAGCAAGGCCGGGGGGGCGACGACGCACGAATGC
>JAPLTU010000032.1 GCA_026397965.1 Verrucomicrobiota bacterium
CGTGTCACGCAGACGCGTGGTCTCGGTGCGCTGCGTAACGAGCAGGTCCTTACCATCGCGCAGAAGGCCGAGCGGCTCATGCAGGCCGGAGGCGAAAAGCTTGAAGGTCGCCTTGTTCGGCTGAGCGGCGAGCACACCGTCGACGATCCAGACTTCGCCCTTGCGGATCGCGACCGCGAGTTTGCCATCGGCGGTCCAGTCCATACCGCTAACTTCCAAAGCCAGACCATCGCCGGGCTTCCAATCCTTGGCGCGCGTATCAAGGACGGTACTAGCGGTCAGGATATCGGCGATGTCGTAAGACGCCGCGGAAAGCGAGGCGGCGGCGAAGAGGGCTGAGAGCAGAGTTTTCATTTCCAGAGATAAGTGAAGACGCGACGGCCTTCGGTGGAGGATTCCTTCATGTCGACAATCATACCAGCGGGATGCGCGATCGTCGGCTTGAAGTCGGGCGTGGGCGCCCAGGTGACGGTGCGGCGAAGTCCGTTCTCGATACCTTCGTAAGTCTCCTCGACCTTCACGCCGCCCTGTTCGTTCAGGAACGTGGGATTACCCTTCGCATCGAGTCGGTAGCCGAGGAATCGACCGGTGGGCTTAGACCAGGCGACGACCTGCGTGCCGATGGGCTTCTCGAAAGTCGGGAAGCGCGAATACCAGGTGAGGTAGGCGTCAAAGAAACGGCCTTTCCACGCAAGCCCCGGGCCACCCTTGTCACCGTCATAGGCGAGGTGCACGCCAGTCGGGAAGCCGACGAGGATGGCGCGGACGCCCACGCCGTCGGTGAACGCGCGCTGTACGACGGGCCGGTCTTTCGGAATAATCTCGAACTCTCCATTTCGATTTTGTGGAAACCCTTCGGGCTCGCCATTGGCGCTTTCGACGAACTTGAAGATCGAGGCGATCTGTTTGTCAGTATCGCCGCCAAGGATGGCCGGATTGAAGGACTTCCCAGCCGGCCAGAACGACGGCATCAGCGTGCCGGCACGATAGGCCGCAGGATTGATGAGGTACTCACGAAGCCAGCCTTCCTGCAGACGGGCGGCGATATTACTGAGGTCAGGCCCCTGAATACCGAGCGAAGGACGATCGCCCCAACGGTGACAGGTGATGCAACCCGCCCCGCCTTGCGTGCCCATGAGCTTACGGCCGGCGGTGTCGTCGCCGCCTTCAAACTTGAGCGCAACACGCGCATCGGCAACGCCGAGCAGCTTGCCGAGCTCAGCAGTGGCCGCACCATACTGCGGCATCTTGGTCTTTAGGTACGGCCGCACGCGATTTTCACCCAGTAAAACTTTGCTGAGCCATTCCGGACGCAGTTTACCACCAACGCCGGTAAGCGGAGGAGGATAACGGCCAGTATCGCCAAGATTATGATCGCCCTGGAAGTAAGGCTTACGCGCGGTATCAGGGCCACCCTGGCCATCACGTTCATGACAAGCGACGCAGTTGAGCGCCTGCAAGGTGAGGTCGGCGGCGAGTTTGGGTGAAGCCGTTTCATCCTTCTTCGCGAGGAAGAGTTTTAGCGCAGCACACTGCGCCTCGGACAGCGCATAGCGCGGGCCCTTGGCGTGATCGGCGTCCAGGCAGCCGCCTTCGGTCTTCTTCAAGGCAACAGGCGCGGCGGCGGCATCCTTGGGTAGGTCGTGGCAAGCGGCGCAGCGGGCGGAGATGACGGCCTTACGACCCGCGATGGCGAGCGCCTTATCCGCGACGACACCGTCGATTGGGTTATCCAGACGTCCGTCGCTGCCCTGGAATTCGAGAAGGTAACCGGCGATGTCGATGGCGTCCTGCCGATCCATCACGGTCTTTGGCATGCGCCCATCGGTGCGTACCTTCAGCGGATCGAGGATGAACGTGCCGAGGCTCTCGAGGCTATACTTCGCCTTCAGGTCGCCAAAGCCCACGCTGCGGTGCGTAAACTCGGAAGCCTTGGGTAAACCTTCGGGCGGGACGAAATCCTTACCGGGAGCGTGACAGGCGACGCAACCCAGGGTGTTGAACAGCTCGCCGCCGCGAGCGCCGTTCACGTGCAGGATTTTCGCCGGACCCTTAGCGGCGGTCTTCGGCTTCAGTGAAGCGAGATAGTGCTCAATCGCGACGAGGGTCTTATCGTCGGCCTTGGCCAACACCTGCGGCATCACCGTGCCAGGATGGACCGATGCGGGATTGGCAATGAACTTGCGCAGCCATTCCGAACGGACGCGCTGAGTGACCGTCGCGAGCGCGGGCCCGCGCAACGCCGGCAGACCGGTCTCGCCACCGTGGCAATTCACGCACCCGAGTTCGTTATAAAGCAGACGCCCCCCTTCGGCCGTCGGCGTCGACGCATGGAAGCGCTCGAAGCCGGTGACGAGGGGTTCGGCATACAGCGTCATGGCGCCCAGCACCAGTGCGAGGCGCACCATCATGCCGTCTCGAGGATACACTTATCTAGATAGGCACGCGACTTGTTCACGGCCGCGGTGATTTCGCCAACGGTCGGCAAGATTGGTATACCGCGCGGGGTCGGGTGCATGAAGATCTCAGCCACGCCCTTGAAGCGGACGTCGCGGAGCGCCTTGATGACGAGGCGATAGTCAAGACCGCCGCCAAAGCCGGGTAGCTGCTGCATCTCGATCTCCTTGCTGGCCTTCTTGAATTCGCCTTCGGAATACTCCTGGAAATAAATGAACGGGAGATTCTTGCTGCCGGCGTAGCGGATAAGGTCGGGAATCTGGTCTTTCCACTCGTGCAGGTGGTGCGGGGCGAAGGCGAGGCCGAGGTTCGGCGAGGTATTCAGGTCGGCAAACGCCTTGATCGAATCCGGATGGTGAAGGATCTGGTTGATGTGGTTCTCGACGGCGATGGTGACGCCGAGTTCGGCGGCCTTATCGGCGTGCGGCTTCATGTCCTCCAGGAATTTCTTGATCGCAGCTTTGGCTTCGGCGCCCTTGGGATTTTTCGCTGCGACACAGCCGCAGATGACGAGATCGCCGCCGTGCTTCTTCACCCAGGCCATCTCTTCCTGCAGTTTAAACGGTCCGAGCGGGTAGCGCGTGCTGGAGCCGAGTTTTACGCCGTGCTTCTTGAGCAGCGCCGCAAAGGCTTCTTCACCGAGGGCCGTAGCCTGCTCGCGCTGGTCACCGTGTACCTTACACCAGATATCGAGCGACTCGGCACCGACCTTGGCCACTTCGGGCAGGATGACGTCGAGCGGCATCGTGCCATAAAGGGCCGACGACAGCGTATAACGAATCTTGAAATCATTCTTTGGCTCAGCTCGAGCTGAAAACGCCGCGAACACGGCGGCAGCCGGAACGGAACGAAGGAAATTGCGACGGGAAAGCATGGCCTTATTTTTGGTCGCGTTGCGCTTCGAGCATCTTGATCCAAGGCCCAACAAAGGAACCGTGGTCATGGAAGGTACGGCCGCTGACCATGTTGCCGTCGATGACGACCGGGGCGTTGACGAAGATGCCGCCGCAGACTTCGAGGTCGAACTTGCACTTGGGCACGGTGGCCATGTGCAGGCCCTTCACGATGCCCGCACGGGCGACGATCTCGACGCCATGGCAGACGCTCATCATCGGCTTCTTGTGCTCCCAGAACCAGCGGGTGGCCGACAGGAGGGCTTCATCTTCGCGCAGGTACTCAGGGCCGCGGCCACCACTGAAGAAGATGCCGGCGTATTCCTCGGGCTTGATGTCCTTGAAGGCGATGTCGCAGTTGATCGTGTAACCTTCCCATTCCTTGGTAATCGTCCAACCTGGCTTCACCTCATGGAGCACGGTCTGATAAACGCGCTTATCGATGGAAGCGAAGACCGGCTGGAAGCCGGCTTCTTGCAGGCGGTAGACCGGATACATCGTATCCAGCAGCTCGGTGGCGTCGCCGATGATCACGAGCACCTTCGGCTTGTTGGCGTTCTCGGGCTTGTCGGCGCCCGAAGAGATCGCGGATTGGTTGTGGTTGTCGACGAGAGCGGCGGAAGCCAAGGCGCCAAAGCCAAGCAGGCCGACAGTGAGGAGGCGGAGTTTCATAGGGGTAAAGGACTATATCCTTTCTTGCCCGGAAAGTCATTACATCTATGATGCACTAAATGTAAGGTTTTTGGTCAACTCAGCCATGCCCACCACCCCACATCGCCGCACCCCCCGGGTCGCCCTCCTCGTCGAGACCACGCGGACCTACTCGCGCGAACTACTCGCCGGGGTCCGGAGCTATGTGGCCGCCCATGGCCCGTGGTCGACCTTCCTCGAACTCCGTGCCCTCGATTCCTCGCCGCCGACCTGGCTCAAGGATTGGGACGGGGACGGTATCCTGACCCGCACCTTCAGCCCGGAGACCGCCGAACTCATCGCCGCGACGGGCTTGCCGGCCGTCGAACTCCGCTCCACGCATTTCGCCGGGAAACGTCCCTTCGTCGGCTGTAATAATGATGATATCGGCCGCCGGGTAGCCGAACACCTTTACGAGCGGGGTTACCGGCACTTCGCCGCTTACAGTCAACGCAGCGAAGGCTTCTTCATCGAACGGGTCGATAAATTCAAGAAGGTCGTCGCCTCCTACGGTCAACGCTGCCGGGAACTCCCCGAAGATAATCCCGAACGCGTGCCGGACTGGGAACAAAGCCAATCCCGCCTGATGGCATGGATCGCCCAACTGCCCAAACCCATCGGTATCTTCGCCGCTACGGATCAACTCGGCGTCCGTCTGCTCGAGGCCTGCCAGACCGCCGGTGTCGCGGTGCCGGAAGAAGTCGCGGTCGTCGGCGCGGAGAATGAAGAAACGCTTTGCAGCTTTACGACCCCTCCCCTCTCGAGCGTCCGCTTCGACGGCCATGCCGTGGGTTTCGCCGCCGCTGAACTGCTCGACGGGATGATGCGCGGCAAAGTCACTCGGACAAAGCCAATCCTCATCGCCCCGCTCGGCATCGTGGTGCGCGGTTCCTCCGGGGAACTCGTCATCCGCGACCGACTCGTGGCCCGCGCGGTTTCGCTCATCCGCGAGGGTGCCGTCCGCGGACTCGACGTCAACGAATTGGCCGCGAAACTGGGCGCTTCGCGCAGCACGCTCGATCGCCGCATGAAGTCGGCGCTTAAGCGCTCGCCGAAAGATGAGATTTTGCGCTGTCGTTTTCGCGAAGTGGAACGCCTGCTCCGCCAAACCAACCTGACGATCGATCTGATCGCCGAGCAAACGGGCTTCACGCATAGTCACTACCTGCAGGCGGCTTTCAAAGCCCGCTACAAGCAGACGCCAGGAAAATTCCGTCGTCGTAAAATATAAAGCCTACGCGTTCAACCCCACCACGTCTTCGGGCTCAGCCCAGGCGAAGACGGTGGCCTTGGAACCCGCTCGCTGACGAGGGTTAGCTTCCGCAATCTTGAGCACCACTCCCCGCGGTGTCTGAAAATCATGCAGCGAGATATCTCCCTGAAAGAGCGACCGGGTGATGGCCCCGGCAAAGGCGTTCTCGTCCGGTGCCATGAAATCGATTTTGAGGCATTCGGGCCGGATACAGATCGTGATTTTATCGCCTTCACCCGGTGCGTCATCCGGCGTCGCCAAAGCGCCACGCACTTCGCCGATGACGGTATCGGCGACGAACTCGCCCGCGCCGACGTGCTTCACTTTACCCGCAATAAGATTGGCCGAACCGAGGAACGTCGCCGTCCAGCTATCGATCGGCCGACGGTAAAGATCGATAGGTATGCCAGACTGGACGATCCGCCCCTGCCGCATGATCGCGAGCCGATCGGCCATCGCAAAAGCATCCTTCTGATCATGTAAGACACAAAGGACGGTGAGCCCCGTCGTGCGGACTAATGCGCGGATCGATTCCCGGACTTCGACGCGCGAAGCCGCATCCAAATTACTCAAAGGCTCATCGAGCAAAAGCAGCTTGGGACGCAAGGCGAGCGCCCGCGCCAAGGCGACGCGCTGCTGCTGCCCGCCCGAAAGTTCTTGCGGCCGTCGCTTAGCCCAACCCTCCGCTCCCACCGCTCGCAAAGCCTCCAAGGCACGCTGCTGGATTTCCGCCGGCTTTAGGTTCGACCCTTCCAACGCGAAGGCGGCGTTTTCTAAGACAGTCAGATGCGGGAAGAGCGCATAGTTCTGATGCACAAAAGCGATGGCTCGCTCGGCGGGTGAAAAGAAACCCCACTCCCGACCGTCGTAAGTCAACTTGCCGCCCTGGGGCTCAAGCTGACCAGCAAGCACTTTAAGCAGGGTCGTTTTTCCGCTACCCGACGGCCCTAAGAGACAACAAAGCGACCCGGTCTCAATGGACAGATCGACCCCGGCCAAGATTTCGGCGGTTCCTAATAAGCGGCGGAGGGCGATGATACTGACGGCGGGCACACCCCCCAACCTAGGTGGAAGGCAGGCGTTGGCGCAAGGTCGGTCAGCAGCCCCACCCCTGTGAATGATTTCCCCGCCCCTTCGCCTGCTCACGCTTGCCACGGGCAAAGTTTGGGGCAAGGTTTCCTCTCCCATGCGTAACGACGACGAAGACGAGGACGAGAAGACTCCAGCCGCCCCGAAAGAGGCCTCGCCGAGCGCCATGCTCATCCAGAAAAAATTCCTCGAACAACGGAAAATCTTCCTCTGGGGCGGTGTCGATGACGCTTCCGCCAAGGACATCGTGGAAAAACTCCTCTTCCTCGAAAGCGACGCCCCGGGCAAAGAAATCATTTTCTACGTCAGCACCCCGGGTGGCTCCATCACCGCCGGCATGGCCGTCTACGACACCATCCGCCTCATCACCTCGCCCGTCAAAGTGATTGTCACCGGCATGGCGGCCTCGATGGGGTCGATTCTACTCCAAGCCCCCAAGAAGAAAGGCAACCGCCTGCTCTTCCCGCACGCGCGTGTCATGATTCACCAGCCGCTCATCATGGGTCGCATCCAAGCCCCCGCCGTGGATATCCACATCCAAGCCCAGGAAATGGAACGCATCCGCTCGGAGCTGAACGAGATCCTCGCCAAGGCTTCGAAACAGAAATTAGAAAAGGTCATCAAAGATACCGACCGCGACTTCTACATGACCGCCGAAGAAGCCATTGAATATGGCCTCGCCGACGGCATCGTGACGGAGCTCTAATCCGACCGCACGCGCATGGGCATCGGCGACCGAGCCTATATGCGAACGCCGCCGGCGGCGCGCGAGCCCTTGTCCGCGACGGTCTGGACGCTCGGTGTGCTGTTAGTCTTCTTCATTGCGGAACTCATCCAAGAGTCGGCCGGCGCCCACTTCCTCAAGAGTTTTGAACTCACCGAAGCGCAGCCCCGTATCTGGCAATGGCTCACGCACGCTCTGCTCCATGACGGCTTCTGGCACCTCTTAGGCAACGCCCTCGTGCTCTGGTGGACCGGCGCGATGGTGGAAAATACTTACGGCCGAAAAGTGTTCTTCACCGTCCTACTTTCGGGCGTCCTCGCTGGCGCGAGCCTCTGGTGGCTCACGGGCCTCGGCGGTGCCCGCGGTGGGAGCAGTCTCATCGGTATCTCCGCCGGCGTTTACGCCCTGATGCTCGTCGCCCTGCTCGATAAGCTCGAACACCAGATCACGGTTCTCTTATTTTTCTTCTTACCCGTGACGCTCAAGGTGCGCTGGGTCTTGGCGGTCACAGCCCTGATTACGGCGCTCGGCTGGATCTTTTCCGAACTGCCCTCCCGACATACCTGGAGCGGCTGGGGCCCGGCGTGGCAAGACACCATCGCCCACTCCGCCCACCTCGGCGGGCTCATCTTTGGCTGGTTCGCCTGGCGGCGATTAAATCGGACAAATGACGGACCGAGCTACGCTCACCTTCAAATAGAGACCAACGCCCCGTCCCCCGACCTCGAAGCCAAACCCGAGGCTAGAATCGCTTTCTTCCCCCAGTAAAGCCCAAGCCCGCGCCCAACTGGACCTCCTTTTAGACAAGATTTCCGCCGGGGGATTCGGCTCGCTCACCCCGGAAGAAAAACACAAACTCGAAGACCTCAGCGCCCGCCTCCGCTGAACCCCTATTTATGCGCAGACTCTTCACCCTTTTTCTCGCCTGCAGCGCGGCCCTAGCCGCCGCCGCCCCGGAAGCCTTCACGACCAACGAGGCCATGCAGAAGGAAACCCGGGCCACCACGGTGCTGCTCGAGAAGCTCCACATCAGTAAGAAAGATATGTCAGCGGTGGACATGAATAGCGTGCTCAAGACTTACTGCGAGAGCCTCGATCCGGCGAAAATGTATTTCACCGCCGAAGAGGTGGATGAGTTCATCAACCGCTACGGTAAGACGCTGGACCTCTACCTCCAACGGGGCAACCTGACCCCCGCCTTCGAGATTTACGCCCTTTTCAAGAAGAAGGTTGGCGACCGCACCCAAGCCGCCCTCCTCGCCCTCGACAAGCCCATCGACCTCAATGAACCGGGGACCTTCGGCATTGAACGCAAAAAGTCCAATTGGCCTGAAGATCAGGCCGCCGCCGATGCCTTGTGGTCGAAGCGGCTCCGCCTCGACATGCTCTCCGAGCTCTTAGGTGAAGATCGGCAGAATTCTCCGCGCGCCGACAGCACCAAGCCCAAGGCCGCCAAAGAAACCGGTATTCCGGAAATCACGCCCGAAAAGACCACCGAAGCCGTCGCGCGTCTCAAGAAGCGCTACGATAAGACCCGCACCTACCTCAATTTCGACCAATACGAAGTCGAAGAGATTTTCTTGAATGCCTACTCCAGCCAGTACGACCCGCATTCGACGTTCTTCTCCCAGCAGTCTTTGGAAGAATTCGAAATCGCGATGCGCAATTCGCTCTGCGGCATCGGTGCCACGCTCGCCGACGAAGACGGCGTCTGCGTCATCAAAGACATCTTGCCGGGAGGCCCGCTCGAAATCTCCGGCCAAGTTAAACCCGGCGATAAGATCATCGCCGTCGGCCAAGGCGAAAAAGGCGAGATGGACGATATCGTCGGTATGCGCCTGAACAAGGCGATCTCCCGCATCCGCGGCACCCAAGGCACCATCGTCCGATTGCTCGTCGATATGGCCGCCGGCGGCCGCAAGACGGTCGTGCTCAAGCGCGACCAGATCAAGTTGGTCGGGCAGATGGCTTCCGCCCGTTGCTTCGACGTCCCCAACGGCGCCACGACCATCACGCTCGGCGTCATCGACCTTCCCGCTTTCTACGGTAAAAATCCCGATGGCACCGGCTCCAGTCCTTCCAAAGACATCGAGCAGCTGATCGGCAAACTCAAGAAGATGGGCATGAAAGCCCTCATCATGGATCTCCGTAAAAATGGCGGCGGCCTGCTCACCGAGGCCGTCGATATTTCCGGACAGTTCATCCCCAAGGGCTCCGTCCTCCAAGTACGCGACAGCCAAGGCCGCTCCGAAGACTACCGCGACGAAGATGAAAAAGTCGCCTGGAACGGACCGCTCGTGGTGCTGACTTCCAAGCTCTCGGCTTCGGCTTCCGAAATCTTCGCCGGGGCGATGCATGACCACCGGCGCGCCATCATCGTCGGCGACGTGACGACCCACGGCAAGGGCTCCGTCCAGAACATCATCGAGCTGAGCCGCTTTGATAAGAATCTTAAATCCGCGGTGAAAGTGACAATCCAGAAGTGGTATGCGCCCAGCGGTTCTTCAATTCAACTCAAGGGCGTGCCGGCCGATATCGTGGTGCCTTCCGTCTTCTCCGTGATGCCGGTGGCGGAATCCGATCTCGATCGCCCCCTGCCTTGGGATTCCGTGACGCCCACGCTCACCAAGCCCGACGAAGGCGATTGGCTCAAGGCCAAGCTCTCCGATGAGCTCATCAACGAACTCAACACTTCCAGCGGCCGTCGCCAAGCGGAGCTTCCCGAATTCCTGACGCTCAACCGCTCCATCGATTGGACGAAGAACCGCCAAGGTCGCAAAGAGGTCTCCCTCTCGCTCGACCAACGTCGCAAAGAGCGCAAAGATGACTTAGAATTCCGCGAGCAAATCCGCAAAGACCTTACGACCTACGCGCTCAAGGATTTCAAGTCGCGCGACGTGAAGCTCGATGACGCCATCGAACAAGAAAAGAAAGAAGGCCCCGAGTGGACCAATAAATCCAAGCGCTCGAACCGGATGCGCGACACGTTGGAAGATGAAGATTGGCCCGAATACGACATCCAGCTCCACGAGGCCGTGCGCATCGCCGCCGACTGGTCCCTCATCCTCGACACCAAAGCCGTCGCGACGGCCCACCCTTCCGCTGAGAAGGTAAAATAATCTTCCCGACAGGGGATGAACAGCCCGCCGCTTGAGGCGGGGTTTTTGTTGGCTTGGCGAGACGCCCAGGGCGCAGCATTTTAAACCCATGGGTCTGCTTGAAAATCCTTACTTCCTCGCTGCGTTAACGCTCGCGGTCGGATTCATCCTCGCTCGCCGTCGCCAGCCCGGTGCCTGCCTTTACGTCCGACGTCATGATGGCGACCTCGGAGGATGCTCCGTCCAACTCCACACGCTGACCAACCAGTACGGCATGAGCGTTAGCCTGAGCGATTTCGGGGCGACACTTACTTCCGTCTGCGTCCCCGACGTCCATGGGGTGATTGGCGAAATCACCCTGGGGCACGACCATCTCCGGGGCTATGTAGAGCAAAATTGCTTTCTCGGCAGTTCCGTCGGCCGCTACGCTAATCGTATCGCCGACGGTAAGTTCAGCATCGACGGGCAAGCGTTTAGCCTGGCAGCTAATAATAATGGGCAACATCTCCACGGCGGACTCGTCGGCTTTGACCGTAAGATTTGGCAGGCCAAAGCGAAACGGACAGACGAGGGCCAGAGCGTAGCGTTCACCTACGTCAGTCCCGATGGCGAAGAAGGCTACCCGGGCAAGCTTGCGGCGACGATCACCTATACCCTACTCGACGATCGTAACGAGCTGCAGGTTCAGTTCGAGGCGACGACCGATGCGCCGACGATCTGTAACCTCACCAACCACGCCTTTTTCAATCTCGCCGGCGAAGGTACCGCCCTGCGCCACCGCATCCAGATTTTCTCCGAACGCTTTGCGGCGGTAAATCCTTCGCTTATCTCAACAGGCGAACTGCAAAACGTCGAAGGTACGCCGTTTGACTTCCGTTCGCCCCATGCGACCGGCGAACGCATCGGTGCCTCGCATATCCAACTCCAACGCGCCCGCGGCTATGATCATTGCTATGACCTGGGTGCCGGACGCCAACTCAAGCTCGCGGCGCGCGTGAGCGAGCCCAGCTCGGGACGCATCATGGAGTTGCTGACGGACGCCCCAGGATTACAGTTTTATTCCGGTAACTTCCTGGACGGCACGATTCAAGGGCGCTGGCCAAAACCGTTTACGTTTCGCGACGGTTTCTGCCTCGAGCCCGGACTCTTTCCGGACTCCCCGAATCAGCCCGCCTTTCACCACCTCGGTTATCCGAGCGGCATCCTACGCCCCGGTGAACAGTACGCGCAGAGACTCGTCTTCCGTTTCGACGTTGTGAGGGTGGGGCAGCACCGCGTGCTGCCCTAGAAGCCCTAATCGGTAGGGCTGACCACCCTTGGTCAGCCGCGGTTGAGCGAGGGCGCTCTCAACCCTACCCAGTGGATCTTCAGGTAGGGGCGCGACGGCGTCGCGTCCGTTCGCAGAGAGATTATTGATAAGCCGGGCAAGCTATCCCGACCCGATAAAGTCCGTTCGCCCACGGACGCCACGCAGGGGCGCCCCTACCCCCTACTCTTCGCCTCTTCCCTCGCCTGTGAAGCCGTGCTGTCCGCCCAGAGCTGACGGGTGACTTTAAGTAAGGCGTAACCGCTCACGACCAAGACGGCTGTGAGAATCCAGGCCATGCGTAGCCGCGATGGATCGCCCGAGGCGTAGAGAAAATTACCGATGGCAAAAAGCGCTGACCAGATGACGACACAACCCGCGATCCAGCCGACGAAGGCCGCTCCGCTGCGATTCTCGGTCGCAACTTCCACCTCCGTAACTCCCGCCGCGGACCGCACCGCCGTCCAACCCGGACCCGCGGGCTTCACTTTGCGGTAAAAGGAAATCAGGGTGGCCGGATCGGTCTGGGGTCCGACATAAGCGGTGATGAGCCAAGCCAGCGTGGTTATCCCGACCTGCACCATCGTCACGGTCGCAAAATCCGCCGTAGGCATCGCAAGCGGCACCACTAACGAAGTCACGAGCGACATCACCATGGCCACGATTTCGCACCATGCCGAGACCCGCCACCAGAACCACCGCGCAATATAGATGAGCCCGGTCCCGGCGCCAATCGAAAGCAGGATCTGAAACGCTTGCTGGGCCGAGGAAAGCGTCAAGCTAAGCAAAGCAGCGACAACGTAGAGCAAGACCGTCGAGAGGCGGCCCACATTAACATAGTGCCCCTCCGACCCGTCTTTCTTGATGAAGCGGCGGTAAAAATCGTGCACCAAATAAGATGACCCCCAATTGAGGTGCGTCAGGATCGTCGAAGAATTCGCCGCCAAGAGGCCTCCAATCATCAACCCGACAAATCCGACCGGAAGGAACATGAGCATCGCGGGGAAAGCCGAGTCGTGTCCGATCATGGTGGCGTCCGCGTTCGGAAAAGCCGATTTGATCGAAGCCAAGTCCGGGTAGATGATGATCGAACAAAGCGCGGTGATAATCCAAGGCCAAGGCCGCAAGACGTAGTGAGCGATGTTGAAGAAGAGTGTGCCGCCGAGGGAGTCCTTCTCCGATTTCGAGGCCAGCATGCGCTGGGCGATGTACGAACCACCGCCGGGCTCCGCGCCCGGATACCAGTTCGCCCACCAGCTGATCGCAATCGGCATGATGAAGATCATCAGGGCCAATTCCGGCATCGTGAAGTTAGGCAACAGATCGAGGATGGGCTGACCCTTGCCGTCCGAGACCGACATCACCGGCACGCCGGCCGTCGTCACGACCTGCTGCGTCTTGAGCTGGATCACCAACGCCTTCAAGCCGGCCCAGCCGCTGGCCTCGCCCGTGAGACGTCGACCGACTTCCACGAGCGAGAACCAAGCGGCGGCGAAGACCGCGGTCATCTTGATGAAGAACTGGATCATATCGATGACCAGCACGCCCCAAAGCCCCGAGTGCGCCGCGAAGACCACGTTCAGAATGCCGCAGATCACGATGGTTTGCCACGGCGGTATCCCGAAAAGGATATTGGCGATCTTACAGGCGGCGAGCGTCACCATTCCCATGATGAAACAGTTGAAGAATAGCCCGAGATAGACGGCTCGGAATCCGCGCACCACCGACGCCTCCCTGCCGGAGTAGCGGTGCTCATAAAATTCTAGATCTGTCATCACGCCCGAACGGCGCCACAACCGCGCGAAGAAGAAAACCGTCGCGACCCCGGTCAGCACGAAGGCCCACCACTGCCAGTTGCCGGCGACGCCATACTTACGTACCTGCTCCGTCACCCAATTCGGAGTATCGGAGGAGAACGTCGTTGCGACCATCGATAGACCGGCCAACCACCACGGCACCGAGCGGCCGGAGGCGAAGAACTCGGCAGTGCTACCGCCCGATCGCTTGGCGAAGAACAACGCCGGGACGAAACAAATCAGGATCGTTGCTGCGACGATTATCCAATCAAACAGAGTGATATTCATAAACGAATCGGGGTAACAATGTTCTCATTCAGTCCCGCTCGGGTAGCAACCGACTTCCCCCGGCTTATATGAGCAGATAAGAGCATTAGTGCATGAGCCTTCGCATCTAGGTAGGGCTGACCGGCCCGGTCAGCCGCGGTTGAGCGGGCCGCTCAACCCTACCTTAAATTCAAGGGACAGGGGCAGGAAGTTTTCCGAACCTGATTGCCGAAGCCGATGGCCGAAGGCTGGAACGCCGATACCCGAATGGCCGATGCCCAGTTGGCCGTCACCCGTCACCTGCAATGGCAGAGACAAGTTGATCCGTTGATTAGTTGGCCAGTTGGCAAGAAATGCAATGGGTAGGGGCGCGACGGCGTCGCGTCCGTTCGCAGCGCAAGGCACGATGAGACGGGCAACCTATCCCGATTCTACAAAGTCGGTTCGCCTACGGACGCCACGCAGGGGCGCCCCTACCTTAAAGACAATTAGCCAACAGCCGAAGAAGACCGGGGGCCAGAGATATACAAAGTTAGTTGATTGGTTGATCAGGTGGCCAGTGGGCCAGGGATACAAGCGAGAGGCCCGCAGGCCCAGAGGCTCGGTGGACCAGAACAATACAACGTTAGTTGATTCGTTGACCAGTGGGCCAGTTGACAAGGTATGCAATGGGTAGGGCTGACCACCCTTGGTCAGCCGCGGTTGAGCGAGGGCGCTCAACCCTACCCGATGCAGCTAGGTCAGCACGC
>JAPLTU010000004.1 GCA_026397965.1 Verrucomicrobiota bacterium
CACCGAGCCTCTTCATCCCCACCCCTTACTTAATCTCTAACAATTCTTTTTCGGTCCACGCATCATTCCGCCCTTTGGTCTGCTCGCGAATCGTTTTCACGAAATCGATTTTCACGGGCGCGGCTTCGTGATCCCATTCGCGCCGGATATAGGTCAGCACTTCGGCGATTTGGGCGTAGGATAAGAAGCCGGCCGCAGGCATATCTAAACTATACGTCAGGCCTTTGACTTTCACGGGCCCCCGCAAGCCATGCATCACGATGCGGGCGATTCGCGCCGGGTTGCCATTCACCCATTCCGAATCCGCCAACGGCGGCGCCAATCCTTCCAGGCCTTTGCCGGTCGGTTGGTGGCAGGCGGCGCAGAGCCCCATGAAGGTCTGTTTACCGGCATCGAATTGGCTTTGTTCTTCGTTGGTGAGCGGAGTCACGGCGACGACTTGCACGCCCGGTTTGCCAGGCCAGACAATAAGTTTCTGCACCGCGACGAGCGCTTTCTGGATGCCGGAGTCTTTGCTCTTTCCGAACTTAACCAAGGCGTCGGGTTCGGCTTCGCATTTGATCGGCCGCTTGGCGGTGACGGTCGGATGCGCGGCCAGCGAGCCCAGCAAGGTCAGCTGTTGGGATTTCAAGGGCAGGGCGGCGATGACGCTCAACGCTTTCTCGACGCGGGTAGATTTTCTTTCGGCAAACACGCAACGCAACAAAGCCGCGGGTAAGGTCTTGCTGTAGAGTTCGGGTTTCCGGAGGATGGCCGTGAAGACTTCAAGTTCCCGTCCCTGCAAGCCGCTGATGAGGGCATCTTGGATGAAGGAAACGTCTTCAGCGCGATGGGCCAACGCGGCGGCGCTGAGGTAGGCGTCGAAGTCCGGTTCGAGCGCGGGCGTTCGCGCTTCGCCGAGCGAGAGCACGAGCTGTTGTTGCACTTCAGGGGTAGTTTCGGTGAGCGCGACGGCTTTGAGCAACGCCACCGCATCTTCCGACTTCGGCGCGCTCAGGAAAGATTCCGCATTGCGGACGCCCGCCGCCCGCACGCGCGGATCGGCATGGCGAATGCAAGCCGCCACGGCTTCCCAGCGCAGCGCGCCCATGCCTTCGAGTGTCCATAAGGCGTGGACGCGGCCCATCGGGGTGGCACCGTTCGTCGCGACATCCCGTAAGGCCGGCGCCAGGTTGGCGTCATTACGTTCGACGAGCAGGCGTTGCGCGGTTTCGCGGCGCCAAGCATTACCGCTCGAAAGTTCCGCGATCCATTCCGCAGGGGTCATCTCCGAAAGTTTCTTGGCCGCGACCGGAGCGACGCCTTCGGGCGCGATGCGCCAGACCCGGCCGAGCGCCAGCGGCTTGTCCAAGCCGCGCTTCACGATTTGGTCGCGCAGGTAAGTCGTCAGCGAGATGCGGTGCTGGATGATGCCACGATAGAGATCGATGACATACAGCGCCCCGTCCGGTCCGGTGATTAGATTGACTGGGCGGAAACGTTCGTCGGTCGACGCCAGAAATTCTTTCTGATCGTAATAAGGTTTGGCCGAGAGGGTGCCTTTTTCCGCTGTGAGCACGTTGCGCTTGATGAGATTGCCGGCTGGTTCGCAGATGAACGCGTTGCCGTAGGCGTCGGCCGGCAACAAGTCGGCCCGATAGATGAACGGCGCGCAGGCCGCGGTGAATTCCTTCAACTTATTATCGCGCAGCATTTCGGGACGATAGCCGCGGTTGATGCCCGGGTTGACGCGGATGGGCCAGACGAGTTGTTCGGTGGCGACTTTCCAATTTAGGCCGGTGGTGCGCCCGAGGTTGGGGTTACGTGCCAGGTAAGACGAAGGGATGATATCGGCGCGGAGTTGGTCGCTGTTGCTGTTATGAAAAATACGACCGTAATCATCCTGGCCTTGGCCCCATTGCCCGCGGAAATTACTGAGCCCGCGGATCCAGCGGCCGTCCTTGAATTTGAAGCGTGCGGTGTAAGCGCCGACCTGGAGCCAGTTGTCATGACCCCAGAGCAAGGCGTTCGGAGCGCGCTCCGGGTTCGCGAGTTGCGGGCGAGTGGGGTCGACCCGCACGCCGAAGTCGTTGGCGAGTTCGATTTTTTCGTCCGCCTTGCCGTCGCCGTTCGTATCGCGGCAGAACCAGAGATGCGGCGGAGCGCCGACCAGCACGCCATCGCGATGGAGGGCGAGGGCGCGCGGCATCACGATCTGATCGAGGAAGACTTCGGCCTTATCGAACACCCCGTCGTTATTCGTATCCGTCAGCACCACAACGCGGCCGTGCGGTTGATCTTCGGTCGAGCCTTCGAGGTCGGGCATGTAGCCTTGCATCTCGACGATCCACAGGCGGCCATCGGGGCCGAAGACACCGGCGACCGGATCGCCGATGAGCGGATCGCTGGCGGCGAGTTCGATCTTATACCCCGGGGCGAGCTGGAAAGATTTCAGCTCTTGGTAGGGAGATTGGGCGGGGGAAGGAGGGACCAGCGAATCCGGGATGATCTGGATTTGCGCTTCGCCTTTCTTGTCACCGATTTGGGCGACGCAGGGGAGAGCGGCAGCCAGTAAAAGAGCCAGACTCGCGATTGGGGTAGGAAACCGCATGGTTTTTGATTAGGGGGGAAAGAGGCGCGAGGGCAAGGGTGCGCGATGGAATCGCGAGGGGAATCGCGATGAAATCGCGAGGGGACAAGTGGGCAAGGGGGCACGGGGACATGAGAGTGGTAGGTCTCGAGGTAGGGGCAGCACCGCGTGCTGCCCTAGTTGAATCGAGGGTAGGGGTAGGGATGCGATGACATCGCATCCGCCTGCCTCTCGGGTAGGGGCGCCACTGCGTGGCGTCCGTAGGCGAACCGACTTTGTAGGATCGGGATAGCTTGCCCGACTTATCAATGATCTCTCTCTGCGAACGGACGCGACGCAGTCGCGCCCCTACCTTTAGATGTCTTAGGTAGGGTTGAGCGGCCCGCTCAACCGCGGCTGACCAAGGG
>JAPLTU010000045.1 GCA_026397965.1 Verrucomicrobiota bacterium
AGCCGAAACCCGAATCCCCGATGCCCGCGGCCGTCACCCGTCACCTTTAGATGCTTTGAGGTAGGGTCGGCACTGCGTGCCGACCTAGAATCCATTTTCAGGTCCCGGGTCTCGGCCCTCAGGTCTCTGGTACGGGTTATCAGGTACAGGTGCGGGTGCGGGTTCGGGTCAGAATCTAAAAGTGCAAAAGTGCAACCCGCCTTCGGCTTGTGCAAAGGTGCAAAAGTTGAGGCATAGGAATCACTGCACAGTACAGGTGCAAAAGTGCAAATCGGCCTGCGGCCTGTGCAAAGGTGCAACAGTGAAGGCAAATTTAGCTCACCACCTTTTTCGGCTAGGTACTTCAGGGCGGGTGGCCTCGAGATGAGACATCAAGGCTAAGTATTTCGTGAATCCACCTTTGCACTTTTGCACGGCCTCTCCTGAGCCTCCAGTTTCCGGGTTCCCCTTTAGCCCTGCATCCTGCCTCACACTTTTGCACTTTTGCACAGGAGCTCCGCTCCGATTTGCACCTTTGCACTGTCTCAACCTGCCTCTCCCCTTGCCCCCTAAATAATCCCCCATGCCTTCCATCGCCCTAATCGTCGGCACTCGTCCGGAGTGCATCAAGATGGCGCCCATCTATTTCGCCTTACGGGAATCGAAGGTCCTGCAGCCTATCCTGGTTTCCACGGGTCAGCATCGCGAAATGCTCGACCAAGCTTTCAAGGTTTTCGGTCTCACGCCCGATCATGATCTGAATTTGATGCAGCCCGGCCAGACCTTGCCGGACCTGACGGCTCGCGTCATCACGGCGACGACGGCATGGCTCGCCCATCATAAGCCGGCGGCGGTGCTGGTGCAGGGCGATACCACGACCGTCCTAGCCTCCGCCTTGGCGGCATTTTACCAACGCATTCCCGTCGGCCATGTCGAAGCCGGGCTTCGCACTGGCAATATGATGTCTCCGTGGCCGGAAGAAATGAATCGCCGGCTCACCTCTCCGCTGGCACGCTGGAATTTCTGCCCGACTTCGGTATCGCGCGATAATCTTCTTCGCGAGGGCATTGCGCCCGAAACGTGTTACGTCACGGGCAATTCGGTGATTGATGCCTTATTGCGGGTGAAAAAAGCGCAGCAAGGACGCGGATTGACGGCTGAGTTTGTCGCCGAAAAGCTGGGCATCCCGAAGGTCTTTGCGGCGCGTTATCTCGGAGCGAATGCCAAGCCCTGGATTTTAGTGACCGGTCATCGCCGCGAATCATTTGGCGGCGGCTTCGAGCAGATCTGTTCGGCGATCAACCAATTGACGGAAGTTCACCCCGAAGTCGGAGTCTTATACCCCGTCCATTTAAATCCGGCGGTACAGGAGCCGGTCCAAAGGCTCTTAGGGCATAATCCGCGGGTCGCCTTGGTCGCGCCGGCCGCTTATGAAGAATTTGTCTGGCTCATGGATCGATGCGCATTCTTGCTAAGCGATTCTGGGGGCGTGCAGGAGGAAGCGCCTTCGTTGGGCAAACCGGTCTTGGTCATGCGCGATACCACCGAACGTCCGGAGGGCGTTACCGCTGGCACGTGCACCTTGGTCGGCACTGACCCGAAGATTATTTTGCGCGAAGCCGCAATCCTGCTGAATAATCCGGCGGAATATCGCCGCCGCACCCAGATTAAAAATCCGTATGGCGATGGCACCACCGCGGCCCGGATTGTCCGGGTGATGGAAGAGGCGCTGTAAGCGCTAGGTAAGTGCAAAGGTGAAGACATCTGCAGCTCCTCACAGCACAGGTGCAAAAGTGCAACCCGCCTTCGGCTTGTGCAAAGGTGCAAAAGTTGAGGCAGGGTAGCTCACCACCTTTTTCTGCTAGGTACTTCGGGTCGGGTGGCTTCGAGATGAGACATCAAGGCTTGAATCTGAGATGAACACTTAACGCACAGGGGTTTCATAGTCTCATATTTGGCCAACGGTATATGGCCGACCTTGGCCGAGACGTACACGAGCGTACGCACTTCTCCACAAGAGCCCTTGGCTCGGCGTAGCATGTCATAGAAAGTCCGGTCAGAGCGGCTCTCAAAACCCTCGGAGATGTTGCACATAATAGAAACGGAAGCGCGCTGCACTTGATCTTTAAGCGCCCAGTCCTTGGAGCCAGGGCCTTCTTTCAGTAACCCGTAGGCCAGCACGACAATGGCCTCTGCGGTCTTCCACGCCTCAATTTCTTCAAATTTGGTAAAGGATGCCATGCCGCAGCATTGTCGCTTGCTGCCGAACCATCAAGACGCGCAGTCGTCATTGATTACTCATTGAAGGCTAGGTATTTCGTGAATTCACCTTTGCACGGCCTCTCCTGAGCCTCCAGTTTCCGGGTTCCCCTTTAGCCCTGCATCCTGCCTCACACTTTTGCACCTTTGCACAGGAGCTCCGCTCCGATTTGCACCTTTGCACTGAATCTAGCCTTCCCCTCCGAGCCTCTGACCTCCCTTGCCCACGGGTCAACAGGTCAACCGGCCAGCTAATCCACAATTCACGTTTGCACTTTTGCACAGGAGCTTCGCTCCGATTTGCACCTTTGCACTGCATCTAGTCAGCCCTCAACGCTTCGCGTTTCGTGCACCTCCTTTATTTCCATCAACACTTCGCCACCCCGCAGGGAACATCAGGCACGCGGTCGTATGAGTTCGCCCGGGCTTTGATTGCCAAAGGACATACGGTGACCTTGATCTGCGGCGCCAGCAAGCAAAGCGGCTTAACCCTACCGTATGAAGCCGCACACGATTGGCACCGCGGCTCCGTCGACGGCATTGATGTCATTTCGTTACCGCTGGCCTATTCTAACCGCGATTCACTGGTTCGGCGCGGGTGGGCTTTCGTTCGTTTCGCGATGAGGTCGATGAAGCTAGCGCTCACTTTCGAGTATGACCTCGTCTTTGCGACCTCCACGCCGCTCACGGCGGTCATGCCTGGTCTTGCTGCCAAATGGTTTCGCGGGAAGCCGTTTGTTTTTGAAATCCGGGATCTTTGGCCCGAACTACCCAAAGCCCTGGGGGTTAAGAACCCTTTCATCCTCGGGGGGATGTCTTTGTTAGAGTTTGCGGGTTATCGTTCGGCCGACGCTTGCATCGGCCTTTCGCCCGGCATCGTCGAAGGCATCCGTCATCGCTCCACGGCCCGCCAGACAATCGTGATGATCCCCAATGGCTGCGACCTGGAAGTTTTTCACCCGCAGAAGCGCGCCCCTCTGAATCTGCCGGGCATTTCTCGCGGAGATTTCGTTGCCGGCTTTACCGGCGCGCATGGCGTTGCTAACGGATTGGATGCGCTGCTTGACGTCGCGCGCGAACTTAAGCGGCGGGGCGATCAGAAGATAAAGATAGCGTTCATTGGAGACGGAAAAGAGAAAGACCGCTTATCGGCAATCGCGGCGCAAGAAGGCTTGGTTAATTGCCTTTTCTACCCCCCGGTACCGAAGACGGAACTTGGTGCGATCACCGCCTCACTCGATTGTGGTTTAATGGTCCTCAAAAACGTGCCGGCTTTTTATTACGGAACCTCGCCAAACAAGTTTTTCGATTATGCGGCCGCCGGGATTCCGATCATTAATAATTATCCCGGCTGGCTCGCCGGTTTAATCACTGAAAACCAAGCCGGACTTGCGGTCCCCCCCGATGATCCCATCGCCTTTGCCGATGCGCTGCAAAGTCTGGCTGCCGATGCAAGCTTACGCGAAAAACAAGGTGCCAATGCCCGCGTACTCGCAGAAAATTCCTTTGCTCGCGCAAAAGCCTCGACGCAGTTCGTTGCAGCCCTGGAGTCCGTCTTAGCCTGAGAACTTCCATGCTGACCGCCAACGAATCATTAGAGCTCGTCCTTCGGCGGCTTGCCGCGCTCGGACGTGAACTCGGCAAGCCCGAGCTGGAAAAAGCCGATGCGCAGACACGTCTCTTCGGCGAAGCATCTTGTTTAGACAGTTTTGGCTTGGTTACATTGATGGCAGATCTTGAAGAAGATATCCGGATCAAGACCGGTAAGACCGTGACCCTAGCTGATGAAAAAGCGATGAGTCGACTGACTTCACCCTTCAGACGTGTCGGGCTACTGGCGGAATATGTGGTTGAGATCGTCGGAAGATAGCAGGGTGCAAAGGTGCAAATCGGCCTACGGCCTGTGCAAAGGTGCAAAAGTAAAGACAGTTTCAGGTCCCAGGTCTCGGTAATCGGGAACCAGGTTCGGGTGTTCAGGTACAGGTTCGGGTTAGGATATAAACACCCCAGCCATATAACCGGTCTCCGGTCTCCCTTAGAGTTTAGTATTTTGCCTTGAGGTAGGGTCGGCACTGCGTGCCGACCTAGGATGCATTTTCAGGTCCCAGGTCTCGGCCCTCAGGTCTCTGGTACGGGTTATCAGGTGCAGG
>JAPLTU010000024.1 GCA_026397965.1 Verrucomicrobiota bacterium
ATCAACTAACTTTCTTCTTCAACTGGCCCACTAGTCAACGGGTCAACTAACTTTGCGGCTTACCGCCGTGCTTCGGCGGAATGCGCGAGATACCATTCGTAAACGCCGCGGATGCCCGCGGTCAGAGAAATCGAAGGCGACCAACCGAGCGCGCAGATGCCGGAGACGTCCATTAATTTACGTGGGGTACCATCGGGCATCGTAGGGTCGAATTCGATGCGGCCGGTGAACCCAACGACCTCGGCGATTATGGCGGATAATTGACGGATGCTTAACTCTTCACCGGAGCCGATATTGATATGGCCCGGCGCCGAATATTTGCGCAATAAAAGCAGGCAAGCCTGGGCAAGATCGTCGGCGTGCAGGAACTCGCGCAGGGGTTGGCCGGACCCCCAAAGTTTTAAAACAGCATCACCGCGCAACTTAGCCTCATGCATCTTCCGAATCATCGCGGGAAGCACGTGCGAATTTTCGAGCGAAAAATTATCTCCGAAGCCGTACAGATTACAGGGCATTGCGCTGATGAAATCGCAGCCGTATTGCGCGCGGGCGTGCGTGCAGAGCTTGATGCCGGCGATCTTGGCGATCGCATAGGCCTCATTGGTCGGTTCGAGCGGCCCCGTGAGTAACGCTTCCTCCTTGATTGGTTGCGCGGCTAGCTTCGGATAGATGCAACTAGAACCGAGGTAAAGCAGTTTACGGACGGAATGTTGGCGAGCGGCCTCGATGACGTTCGCCGACATGATCAGGTTATCGTAAAGGAAATCGTAAGGAGCGGTAGAGTTATGATGAATGCCGCCCACGCGGGCCGCGGCCATGATCACATACGTCGGTTTTTCATGGGCAAAAAAGGCCGTCGTCGCCGACCCGTCCCGGAGATCCAGTTCCGCGGAGGTACGGGTCACCAAATTCGTGTGCCCCGCGGTGCGCAGGGCACGGACCAAGGCGGAGCCGACCATCCCGCGATGTCCTGCAACATAGACTTTAGCCGATAACTCCATCTGGTCAGCGGGTCTGATGCGCAACTTTCTTCAGATCGCTATCGACCATCTTCTGGACGAGTTCTTCGAAAGAAGTCTGCTGCGGGTTCCAGCCCAACTCGCGGACGGCTTTGGCGGGATTACCCAAGAGTTGCTCGACTTCCGTTGGCCGGAAATAACTTGGGTCGACGGCGACGAGCGTCCGGCCCGTCTTTCGGTCGATGCCCTTCTCGTCGACGCCCGTGCCCTTCCATTCTAGCTCGATGCCGGCGCGGCGGAAAGCATGCGTGCAGAATTCACGGACCGTATACATCTTACCCGTGGCGATGACGAAATCGTCGGGCTGCTTATGTTGCAGGATTAGCCACATGCATTGCACGAAGTCGGGCGCATAACCCCAGTCGCGTTGGGCCGAAAGATTGCCGAGGAAGAGACAGTTCTGCTGGCCGTGCACGATATTGGCGACCGCTAGACTGATCTTACGCGTCACAAACGTTTCACCGCGCCGTTCGGACTCATGATTGAACAGGATGCCATTACTGGCAAAAATACCGTAAGCTTCGCGATAATTCTTCGTGATCCAATAGGCATAGATCTTAGCGACGCCATAAGGACTGCGGGGATAAAATGGCGTGGTCTCGGATTGCGGCACTTCGACGACCTTGCCGAAAAGTTCCGACGTCGAAGCTTGGTAGATCCTGACCTTCTTCTCCATCTTGAGGATGCGGACGGCTTCAAGGAGACGAAGCGTGCCGAGGCCATCGGTATCGGCGGTGTATTCGGGGACTTCGAAGGAGACCTTAACGTGCGACATCGCACCCAGATTATAAATCTCATCGGGCTGGACCTCGCCGATGATCCGGATCAGATTGGTGCTGTCCGTCAGATCGCCGTAGTGAAGCGCGATTTTTTTGACGTGAATATCACGAACCATATCGACCATGTAGAGATGCTCGATCCGTTCGGTATTAAAAGACGACGACCGACGGATGATCCCGTGGACCTCATACCCCTTGACGAGCAGGAATTCGGCAAGGTAGGAACCGTCCTGACCGGTGATGCCGGTGATTAAGGCGCGTTTTTTCATGGTTGAGTTTGAGAGAAAATACGGGTCAGGAATTTTTGCCTTGGGCGATGATACGAGAGCTACTGTCGATTTTGGCGCCGAGACCCTCGATCAGCATCGCGCCGTGTTGCTTGAGGACGGCCATCTCGGGGATATTCCCGGAATTGCGGTCGCCCCCTTTGCAAAAAACCGCCTCACCGCCCAGGGCCTTGGCTTCCATGATCAGCTGATCCAGTGTCGCGCAGACGGAGCCATCCTTATCGATAGCCAGAACGGCACGATCAACGATGCGCAAGGCGGCCGTCACCGCCAAGCGTGTGTCCTGATCGATGAATGCCTTCCCCTTTTTAAGGGCCGCCTGGGCGTCGTTATTGACAATGACCCAAAGGACATCGCCCTGCGCCCGGGAGAGCTCGAGTAATTCGAGGTGCCCTCGGTGCATCGGGTCGAAATATCCGGAAGTGATAGCGATTCGCATGAGGAACAGGTCGGGCTTTGTTGCTTGATTTCTTGGCGGAAAATTGAGCGGTTGCGGGAAATAGAACTGCTTATTTTGCGTGAGGCACGCAGGCTACCGCACGTGAAGGCGTTCGAGGCCGGCACGGACAGAAAAGTAAAATGTCTGCCGGGGAGACCGGCGGAAAATCAGGCCTCGGTGGGAGGCGGAAGGAGCAGCGGGAAAAGCTCGAGGGCGCGACTATTCCAGCGCTTAAGACGGGCAAGTCGCTCGAGAACCTCGGGAGAGGTGTTGTCGGACTGGACGCCGTCCAGGACCCTTTGGAGGGGGGGTGAAGATTGCTCGAGGGCGGGCAAAACTTGGCTGCGCAAGAGAGAGACAAGTGACGAAGCTAAAGAGGGCGTGGGATGCCAGAGTTCGCGCCTTGAACCCTTTGCCTTGACCGACAGGATCATTCCC
>JAPLTU010000063.1 GCA_026397965.1 Verrucomicrobiota bacterium
CCGCCGGCCAACCACCAGACGACCGAAGTTTCGGCGGTGTCTTGCGGAATAAAGAAAGGTAGCTGGGGTGCGGCGACGGCTGGGTCGGCGCAATGGCGCAAGTAATCGATGGCGATACCTGCCAAGGCGAAGACCCCGACCGTGAGAAAGACTAAGACTAGCTGCAGGCCGAGCAGTTGCAGGCAATCGGCACGGTAGGACCAAGCGATACTGAGAAGCCGTCGCATGGTTTGATCGCGACTTTCAGTTACTGGGTGATCGGCGTTGGCGGACATGCGTCGACATTCGCCTCGCCTTGGGGCGATGGCGAACGGCTCGTCAGCGTATCATCGTGCCTTCGTGGGACGACTTCTTGCGGAACTCGGCGCGGATGGCGGCGGTGAGCGGGCCGGGTTTACCCGTACCGATTACGCGGGCATCGACTTCGACTACGGGAATCACTTCGGCAGCGGTGCCGGTGAGGAAGACTTCATCCGCATTCCAGACGTCGTAGCGCGTTACATTCGTTTCAACTACGGGAATCTTGAGCGTCGCGGCGATTTCGAGTGCGACTTGGCGGGTGATACCGACCAAGGCACCCGAGTGAGGGGCGGGCGTGATCAGCTTGCCCTTGTGAATCAAGAAGACGTTATCACCGGTACACTCGGCGACATAACCCTGCTCGTTAAGCATCAGGCATTCGTGGAAGCCGTGTTGCTGGGCTTCGATCTTCGCCAGAATATTATTCAGGTAATTCAAAGATTTGATGGCGGGCGGAAGCGCGGCTGGGCTGATCCGGCGCGTGGCGGCGGTGATGATCCGCATGCCCGTCGAGTAGAACTCTTCCGGGTACAGCTTGATGGTATCCGCGATGCAGATGATGGATGGCTTGGGGCAATTCTTTGGGGAAAGACCCAGGTCGCCGACGCCGCGTGAGACCACGAGGCGGATGTACCCGTCCGTCAGGTTATTACGGCGGCAAGATTCACAGACGATGTCCGAGATTTCTTGACGCGTCCACGGCATCTGGAGACAGATGGCCTTGGCCGACATCTCGAGACGCTCGAGGTGCTCTTCGAGTCGGAAGACGCAGCCTTGATAAAGACGGATGCCCTCGAAGATGCCGTCGCCGTAAAGGAAGCCGTGGTCAAAGACCGAGACCTTGGCGTCAGCCTTAGGATAGAATTTTCCGTCGATGTAGACGTCCATGGGTGTGAAAAAGCCAACCTTGGCGGGTTGCCTCAGGTTTTTCCAGCAGAAAGCCCGCCAAGGCCCAATCTGGCCGATATTAGGCCACCCTAAGGGTTAGGCGGAATTTCCCCGAGTCTTCGGGGGCGATCAAAGGTGCGACTTGCGTCGAGATAGGGGCGCCGAGAATTTGACCGACTGAACGCGACAAGGCGGAGGACTGGCTGAGCAAGGTATCGCCTGGTTTCTCTGGCAAAAGGGAAAGTTGAGCCGAGCCGTCATCGGCTTGCCGAAGCTGGTAATGCGCGATGCCTTCCATTCCTGAAAATCCTTGATCGATTTGCCGAGTGGTCACGAGGTCGCCGGCTGAATTTTTCAGGGCGTCACGTACGCGGCCGTGAATCTGGATGCCGCCGTCAATCTGTTCGGCGTAATCGCCGATTTCATAGCGGATAAGAGGAAGATACGGATTGGAAAGGGTGGTTGCCAGAAGTTGGCCGACTCTGGCGCGATCGAGGTCGACGATTTCCAGTTGCGCGGTTTCGGTGCTCGCCGTCATGGATCCATCCTTCTGCTCAATGAGTAGATGTCCGGTTTCGCTGGATCCATAGAGATTAATAATGGGTACGCCGAAGACGCGCTGCATGATGCGGCGGTGGACGAAACTGGTGTACTCGTAGCTGGTGAGGATGAATCGCAGGGAAGGGAAGCGCAGGCTGTTTTGTTCGCAGTAAAGGGCGAACCTCGCCCCGTGGACGGGATCCACGTCAAGGAAGGTGGGTGCCCACTGCAGGGTTTCTTCGGCCATCTGTCGCATCTTTGCTTCGGCGAGGGTAAAGGGGATGCGAGATTGATTCACGAAAAGCGTGGAGCCTAAGGTGCGTTGCTCGACGTTGAGCCAGCGCGCAAAACAGCTGACGCCGCTGCAGCCGGGCGTGGTGAATACGGCCCGCTTTCCGGAACTGTTATCTATAATCGAAGCGATGAAGGGATTTAACCGAAGCGCCCGGAGTTCTTGTTCAGCCCACCAGGTTTTGCCGAAAACGACCTGCACGCTCGCCCCAGAAGTTCCGGAGGTGCTTTCTTCTTCAATACTCCCGTCCAGCTGCAGGGCTTTGAGGTCGAGATCCGAACTCAAGAAGCCTAAGGGCGAGTTTTCGCGGAGGTCTTTTTTAGAAAGTCGGGGAAAGTCGACCAGCCGACGGTCGGGGTCCGCCAAGGTTTCCTGCCAGACTGAGGCCTGGTAGAAGGGCGCGGTGGCCGCTTGCGTGCGGACGCACTCGGGTAACTTACCATGCACGGTAAAGGCGAGGGGAGTCAGAACGGGGGGCATTAACATGCGAATGGCTTCATCCTTAGCGAGTTTAGGCTCGGAAGCAAAACGGCAGGGGATTTTGACGAAATTAATTTCTGCCAATCGGACGGCGCCCATGGCCATTAAAAGGAGGCAAATAACCATAAAAATGTTATTATGAGCGGGGTGGAGTTATGAGGGTTGAAGGCTTTGCTTGGCCTGCCTATTTAGCCGCATGCGATTACCCCGCCGTTCGTTCCTGCAGAAAGCCGCCATCGCCGCTGTTGGCTTCACGATCATTCCCCGCCATGTCCTTGGCCGGGGCTTCATTCCGCCAAGCGAGACCTTGAACCACGTCATCGTCGGTTGCGGCGGTATCTCCAAGATGCATTCCGAGCCACGGATGACCGGCGCCCATCGCATTATCGCCGTTTGCGACGTGGATGCGGTACGTATGAAAGATAAATATGACCGCGTGGAGAAAGCGGGTGGCGGCACGCCGATCATGGCGAAAGATTTCCGCGAAGTGATTCACCTGCCCGATGTCGACGTGGTGCACGTCTGCACGCCACCGCATTGGCATGGGGTGATCGCCGCCGCCGCCGCCCGGCGAGGTAAGGCGGTTTGGTCGGAGAAGCCTTTGACCCGTACGATCGGCGAAGGCCTCGCCTTGAGCCGAGTGGTCAAGCAGACAGGCGTGCCCTTCCGCGTGAACACGTGGTTCCGCTTAAATCGCACGAATTACTATGGCATTGGTCCGGCTCGGGAAATCAAGCGCGTCGTGGCCAGCGGAGTATTGGGCGGACCCTTGACGGTGCGTCTGGCCCCGGTGGGTGGGATTGCTTGGAAGGTAAATCTTTGGGTGGGTAAGCCGAACCTCGCACCCGAAGCCGTCCCCGCGCATTTGGACTGGGACATGTACTGCGGCCCTTCCCAGCTGATCCCTTATCACCCTCACCGCTGTCATGGTTCCTTCCGGGGTTATTGGAATTTCGACCAAGGCGGGTTGGGCGACATGGGTCAGCACTTCTTGGACCCCGTCCAATATTTCCTCGGGAAGGACAATGAATTCCCCGTTACCGTGGAAGCGGATGCACCGACGCAAGATCCGATGGCCTGCGGCGTCTGGAAGACCGTCACGCTGACCTATAAGGATGGTACGCGGATTATTTTAGAATCTGAACTGGCCGAGCGTAATCCCGAAAATGCCTTCATCGAAGGGTCTAATGGTAAGCTTTTTGCTAACTTACGTTCCGATAAGCCCGAACTGATTCGCCAGGCAGCGGAGTTCCCCCTGCCTGAATACCAGGAAGATGATTTCGACCTTTGTGCCCGCGAGAAACGTCCTTTCGGTTACGGGGTCAACGAAGCTTTCCATAGCTCAACCTTGGTCAATTTAGCTGGTTTGGCGGTGCGCCTCGGCCGCAAATTAACGTTCAAGCCCGACGGCTCAGGGTTCGTCAACGATGCTCAAGCCGACCGGTTACACTCCCCGGTTTTACGTGGTAATTGGTCCATCTGATTCCCACGACTTCTTTTTATGAAAAACAATTTCTCTATTTATCTGGGTGCGGCCTTACTGCTCGTGGGTTGCGCCCATGCGCCCGAGGGCGCTGTCGCCGCCGACGCGTTCAGCCAGTTGAGCAAGCCAGCCGAACGTCTGCAGGCCCAGCAGGCCATCATGGATTTTTCGCGGACTTTCGCGAATCCCTCCCCGGAGTCAAAAGTGTGGTTTGAGCGCCTTCGGGTCACGCGGACGGCGACCGAAGATCCGGAAGTAAAGGCGGCCTTGAGTCAGGCCATCTTGCTTGATCCGGAAGGTCCGACCAAGTCGCCGATTGGAAAGGCGGAAGTCAGGTATTTCCCGTCCCCCGCTGGAACGACGCCCGCGACCAAGCTCGCGGAAACCGAACGCCAACTTGATTTGAAAGTGCCGAGCAAGGAATGGGTGCTCACGACCGCGGAATTGATCGAGCTCACTAAGTCGGAAGATTTTGCGACGGCTCAACGCGCCAGCCGTTTGTTGCGTCGGATGAGCCCAGTGTCTGCGGCCCCCATTCTTTGGCAGCGTCTCGCCCTGCTGACGCAACGTTCGCAGGTACAAGAGGTGGAAGATGAGATCCTGCGTTTGCCGGTGGGTGTGGTGAATAAAGGTGCGCCCAATGCGCCGGCGGGGCCAGCGCCTGCCCAAAAGGCGGCTTGGTTACGTATCGTGGCGGTTCGTAAGACCATCAACGTGAACATCGATGCCGTCCTGCCATTGTTGGCGGGGCCAGCGAATGAACTGACCGAAGCAGCTTGGGATGCGGTTCCATATTTGTTCAAAGCAGCCGATCGCACTAAGTTGGAAGAAGTGGCCAAAGGGCGCTCCGAACGCTTAGTGCCACGCATTAAGGCTGCATTAGGACAATTGAAGTAAGGTTTAACGGGTGCTCTTGTCGCTTGCCGAAAGGCGGCGGGGGCTTTGCTATGGTGTGATGTCGATAGTCGCCAACAAAGAGAACTCACCCAACCTGATTCTTGCGGGGTTCATGGGGACGGGGAAGTCCGCCTTGGGTCGGCAGCTGGCTATGCGGTGGCGTCGGCAATTCTTTGATACCGACATCTTAGTCGAAAAACTAGCTGGCCAATCGGTGGCGGATATTTTCGCTCAACAGGGCGAAGAACATTTCCGTAGCCTCGAGCGTCAGGTGGTCGAAGGTCTCCTGCCCGAATTCGGCGCCGTGATTGCCTGTGGGGGTGGTCTGGTCGTCCAACCGGGTATGGGCGAACTCGTGCGGTCGAAAGGTATCGTTGTCACACTCTTCGCTTCGGTGGACACGATCCTTCGTCGCACCTCAGGTAATTCACGGCGACCGTTACTCAAAGGAGATGATCCCGAAGCCAAGATCCGTGAACTGATGAAAAAGCGTGAGCAGGCTTACATGAAGGCCGGCATCGCGGTTTACACCGATGGGCGATCGCTGCAGCAGCTTTGCGTGATTGTGGAGCGCGTCTATGAGCGTGAAGTGCGCGCGTTGATCAAGAGCCCGCCGAAAAAGGGTTAGTCCAGGCATCGCCGGCGGGAACGAGGTCGCGTTCTTGGTGGACGATTCCTAAGAAATCTTCCCGGCTGATATGGAAGGCACCCAAACTGGCCAGATGGGGGGTGCTTAGTTGGCAATCAATCAGCACATAGCCGCTGGTGCTTAACCTTTGGACCAGGTGGGCAAAAGCTACCTTTGAGGCATCGGTCCGGGTGTGGAACATCGATTCACCGTGGAAGAGGCGACCGATGGCGATGCCGTAAAGGCCTCCCACGAGTTCGCCTTCCCAGCGGACTTCGATGCTGTGGGCGATGCCTAAACGGTTGAGCTCGGTATAGGCTGCGATCATCGGTTCCGTAATCCAGGTGCTGGCTTGGCCGTCGCGTTGGACGGCGGCACAACTACGCATCACCGTTTCGAAGGCCTGGTCGCAGGTGACTTCCCAGCCTTTTTTCCGGAGGGTTTTACGGAGACTGTCCGTCAGGCGGAAATCCGCCGGAGTCATCACGAAGCGAGGGTCTGGGCACCACCATTCGAGGCTTTGACCGGAGAGACACCACGGGAAGACGCCGGCACGGTAGGCAGCCAGCAGACGCGCGGGCGCTAACGATCCCCCACGTGCCAAAGCCCCTCGTCGGGGTGCTTTCGCTGGGTCGCCATTCGTCCACTCGGGCATCGTCCTTGAAGTCAAAGACGAGCCGGTTGGAGCGCAAGGTTACTTGGTGATATTGTAAACCGACGGAATCGAAATGCCGAGTTCAGCGGCGATTTCCCGGACGGGCACGTCCTTCTTGCGCATCGTCAGGGCCTTAGAGCGCATCGTATCCGAGATTTGAGCGCGAGCACGGTTAGGGCGAGACATCATCTTGACGAGGCGGCGGGCCAGCTCGTTCTTCGAAAGGGAGGCGACTTCACGCTCGATCAGGCTCTTACGTTCGGTGTGTTCGTCTTCCCAGCTTTGGACGGCGAGGTCGCGTGCTCGGGCGAGAGCGGCCCGGACGAAAGCGTCTTTGCTGGTGAAGGAGGTAGGTGCGAGGTCGATTTTCATTTTTTTAGTATATTTATGCAGATTGGGCTGACTGTTCGTTGTGATGGTTAAACCCGATTTTTGGCTTAGATGTTCCTTAAATTCTATAATATAACCAAAGATGTCAAATCTCGTGATGAGGAATTTGACTTATTATTTACAAATCACTTCCGGCTTTTTAGGCGCTCCATTCGAGCATCCGGCGGAGCGGAGCTTCGGCCGCCAAGCGGATGCTTTCGGGCATCGTCACCTCGGGTTGGCCGTTAAGTAGGCAGTCATGCACCTTCTGTAGCGTATTCATCTTCATAAACTTGCACTCATTACAGGCGCAGCGATCGGTCGGCGCGGCGACAAAAGTCTTGTTAGGCACTTCACGACGGAGGCGGTGAATCATCCCAGCCTCTGTCGTAACGATGATGGTGTCGCTGGCTTGGCTTCGGCACCAATCGACCATGAGTTCGGTAGAGCAGACCCTATCGGCTAAATCTCGAACGGCCTCGGTGCATTCGGGGTGAGCGACGATGGGCGCTTGGGGGTGCGCTGCTTTGGTGCGCAGGAGGGCAGCGGGGGTGAATTGAACGTGGGCGTAACAGTTTCCGGGCCACAGTTGCATGGCGCGGCCGGTTTTGGCGGCGACCCAGCGGCCGAGATTTTGGTCGGGGATAAAAAGAATGGGGCGATCAGCCGGCACGCGATTAACGATCTTACTGGCGTTACCGCTCGTGCAAATGACATCGCTCAATGCTTTAACGGCGGCGCTGCAATTGATGTAAGCCACCACGTAAAGTTCGGGGTTGGCTGCTTTGGCGGCCGCAAGTTTTTCGGCGGGGCACGAGTCAGCCAAGGAACAGCCGGCGTCCATGTCGGGGAGCAAAACGCGCCGCGTGGGGTTCACAATTTTCGCCGTCTCCGCCATGAAGTGCACCCCACAGAACACGATGGTCGAGTTCTGGGCAGCAGCGGCTTTGTAAGCCAGACCGAGCGAATCACCCACGTAGTCGGCGACTCCCTGGATGTCTTCGCATTGGTAGTTATGGGCCAGAATGATGGCGTCTTTGGCTTTCTTGAGCGCGATTACTTTTTTCTGTAAGTCCGAAAGCGGAAGTCCTCCGGTGGGGAGGGGCGGGAAGACGGTGGCAATAGGGTAGCTCATCAGGGTCGAAGATTTTTGCGTTTTTGACAACGTTCACAGAGGGCGGTGACTTGGAGTTTTTGGGAAATCGGACGCATGCCATGCTTGGCCGCCACGGCCTTGCCGTACCACTCCATGAACGGAGCGTCGACTTCGATGATGGTATCGCAACTCTCGCAAACGAGTTGGGCGCGGAAATTTGTCGTCCCGATTTCGGCTAAGTAATATTTATGATCACGACCCACATCGACTTCCCGGATGACGCTGCTGCCGATGAGCAATGGAATCGCCCGATAGATGGTCGCTCGCGAAACCGTTCGATCCAGTGATCGCGATTTTTTCAGTAAGTCTTCGGCGGTGTAGTGGCCGGCGATGCTTCGGGCGGCTTCAAATACGGCCATACGCTGGCGGGTGGCCCGGAGGCCTTTCGCCGCGATGAAGGCTTGGAAAGCACCGGATTGCTCCGGGGCGTCTGGATGGACGGGCTTAGGCATGCCTGATTTGAGACACTTTTGATACTGAGAGCCCATCCGTCAATACGGGACGCGTCATTGACACCGGGGCAGGCCTGCCCTTCATTTACCCCCCTTTTCCTATCGGGAAAGCACTCTAAAGATGTACCACAACACGGACGACCTTCGTATTCGCAGCCAGCTCCCCCTGCTGACGCCTGCGCTCGTACTCCAGGAGCTACGCCCCTCGGAGCGTGCCACCGAGGTCGTATCCAGTGCCCGTCGGGATGCTTCCAAGATTATTTCCGGTCAAGATGACCGCTTGTTGGTGATCGTTGGCCCCTGTTCCGTTCACGACGTCAAAGCCGCGCATGAGTATGCCGGTCTGTTACTTAAGGAAGCCAAGAAGCACGCCGCCGATCTGCTGGTGGTAATGCGCGTCTATTTTGAAAAGCCTCGTACGACGGTGGGTTGGAAAGGGTTGATCAACGATCCCCAAGTCGACGGTTCTTTCCGGATCAACGATGGCCTACGCATCGCGCGTCGTCTCCTCGCCGATATCGCTGATTTAGGCTTACCTTCGGCCACAGAATTCCTTGATCCCATCACCCCGCAATATGTGGCTGACTTGGTTTCCTACGGTGCCATCGGCGCTCGGACCACCGAAAGTCAGATTCACCGCGAATTAGCCTCGGGCCTTTCGATGCCGGTCGGATTCAAGAACGGAACCGATGGCTCCATCCAGGTCGCCGTCGATGCCTGCCTGTCTGCTCGCTCTTCGCATTGGTTCCCCTCGGTCACCAAAGAGGGCGTCGTCGCTATTTTCCAGACTTCGGGTAACCCAGACGCTCATATCATCCTCCGCGGCGGTTCCCGGACGGGTCCCAATTACGGCGCAGAATTCGTTACCGACGCCACGGCTCGGATTCAAAAGGCTGGGCTGACCTCACGCCTCGTGATCGATTGTTCGCACGGTAACAGTTCTAAAGAACACCGTCGCCAGATGATTGTTGCCGCGGACATCGCTACGCAAGTGTCCCAAGGATCGACCATGATCGCCGGCGTGATGATCGAGAGTCACTTGGTGGAAGGCCGCCAAGATTGGAAAGGTGCGGATGCGTCCGCCTACGGTTGCAGTATCACCGATGCTTGTATTTCTTTTGCTGAGACTATCCCGGTCTTGGACGCCCTTGCTCAGTCCGTGCGCCAGCGCCGAGCGTTGGTAAAAGCTTAATTTACGACCATGAACTCCGTCCTTAAGCTCATCCTGGAAGGCGAATCCCTTGATACCGCCCAAATCGGCAAGATCTTGGGCATGGGTCCCGAAGCGGTCGAACGCGAGTTCGCCGACTTGCGCCGTCAAGGTATCCTCTTGGGCTGGCGCCCGATCATCAATCCAAGCTACGAAGCCGAACGCCGGGTCCGTGCCGTGATTGAAATTAAGATCCGTCCTGAAGGCGTGGGAGGTTTCGACGGCCTGGCAGAGCGTATCTCGGCTTTCGAGCAAGTGGAGAGCTGTTACCTGATGTCCGGCGGCTATGACCTCTTGGTCGTCGTGACGGCTGATAATCTTTATAAAGTCGCTGGCTTCGTCCACGAACGTCTCGCCCGGATTGATGGCGTGCAGGGTACTTCCACACACTTTTTCCTGCGGGCTTACAAGAAAGACGGTTTCATCGTGAGCGACGAAGGCCTGCGCCGCGACCAGCCATCCGTCAGCCCTTGAGCCTATAAATATTATGGATGACTCCGGCCGATTCGTAGCCCGCCATGTGGCGACCCTCCCTAAATCGGGCATTCGCGATTTCTTCGCGATTGTCTCGAAGATGAAGGATGCGGTCTCCTTGGGTATCGGTGAGCCTGATTTCGTCACCCCGTACCACATTCGCGAGGCGGCTATTTCGTGTCTCGAGAAGGGCCGGACTTCTTATACCGATAATCGCGGCACCCAGCAATTGCGCGACGAGATCTCGCGTTATGTCGCCCAGTATTATGGTCCGGAATATAATCCGGAGAATGAGATTCTGGTGACCATCGGCGTTTCTGAGGCGCTCGATATCTTGCTCCGCGCCGTCCTTAATCCTGGCGACAAGGTCCTCTATCACGAGCCCTGCTACGTGAGTTATGCTCCCAGCGTGACGCTCTGTCATGCCGTACCGCTTCCGATCCGGACATTGTCCTCCGACCAGTTCGCGCTCGACCCAGCCGCCTTGCGCGCCGCATGGCAGCCGGGGTCGAAAGTGCTGGTCTTGAATTTCCCGACCAACCCGACGGGCGGGACGGCGGATCGCGCCAAGCTTCAGGAGATCGCTAAGTTCGCGATCGAAAAAGACCTTCTCGTCGTCTCCGACGAAATCTATTCCGAGCTCACTTTTGATGGCGACCACGTTTCCATCGCTTCTTTGCCCGGGATGCGGGAGCGCACGGTTTTCCTCCACGGTTTTTCGAAAGCCTTCGCGATGACGGGTTTCCGAATCGGTTATGCGTGCGGACCGGCCGCCGTCATCGATGGTATGCTCAAGGTCCACCAGTATGGAATCATGTGTGCTTCGATCATCAGCCAAGAAGCGGCCGTCGAAGCCCTGCGTAACGGGCGCGACTCGATGTTGCACATGCGCGACAAGTATCGTGAACGTCGCGACTTCATTGTCCGTCGTTTTAATGAACTCGGGTTGCCCTGTCACCTGCCTCGCGGCGCTTTCTATGCCTTCCCGCAGGTCTCCGGCACCGGCCTGGATTCCATGACGTTCGCCTCGAAGCTGCTGGAGCAGCAAAAGGTGGCTGTCGTCCCCGGAACGGCCTTCGGTGCCGCTGGTGCGGGTTTCTGTCGCGCCTCATTCTCCACAAGTTATGAGCGGATTCATGAGGCTTGTGAGCGAATTGGTCGCTTCATGGACACCGTCCAAAAGCGCTGAGCATCCTTGCTTGCTTGTAGGGCAGGTAACCCCGACTCTCTCATTTTATGGAACGGAACACAGAAATTTCACGCGCGGTAGCCATCGTGGGCCGTCCCAATGTCGGTAAAAGCCGGCTGTTTAACCGTATCGTCGGACGGCGTATTTCGATTGTGCACGATCAGCCAGGTGTCACGCGCGATTTAATCACTTCCGATGTCTTTGACGGGCGCTATACTTTGATGGATACGGGGGGTATCGGTTTGTATCGCGCCGAACTCACGCCGCGGGTCGTCGCCGATGCCGTCGAAGAGCAGGTCGATTTCGCTTTGGCCGCAGCTTCCATCGTGCTCTTGGTCGTCGATGCCTCCGAGGGTTGCGTCGCGCTGGATTTGGAAATCTCCGCCAAACTTCGTCAGGCCGGCAAGAACGTCATCGTGGTCGCCAATAAGGCCGACACCGAAGATCGTGACGGTACATTTTCCGAATTCTTCACGTTAGGTTTCGGTGAGCCTTTACTGATTTCAGCGGAACATGGTCGGGGTATGCCGCAGTTGATGGCCTTAATCCTCAAGAAACTGGGCCCAGCCCCGGAGACTCCTCGTTCCGAGGGAGCCCGTCCCATCCGCCTCGCTTTGGCGGGCCGTCCGAACGTCGGGAAGAGTTCTTTGGGTAATCGCCTTTTAGGTAGCTCGCGCCTGATCGTCAGCGAAGTCGCGGGCACGACGCGCGATCCGGTCCGGGCCGGTCTTTCCCGGACGAAAGCCGACGGCTCCAAGGCGACCTTCTCGCTCGTTGATACGGCGGGCCGCCGCACTGCGAATAAGCGTGATACGTTAGATTTCTTTTCCCAAATCCGCGCCGACGAAATCTTGGCCGAAACCGATGTAGTCTTCCTGGTCTTGGACGCAGGGCAGGGTGTTACCCGTATCGATAAGCAGCTCGCCGGCGAATTGGCGCTGTTGGGCTGCGGCTTGGTGATTGTCGTCAATAAATGGGACTTAGCTAAAAAAGCCTTCCGCGATAAGAATATCGATGGTTTCGAAGATGAAGAGGAATTCCGCGCTAAGTTCCGTAATGCCGTTCGCCGCGAACTTTTCTTCCTGCCCGAACCTCCGCTGTTATTTGTTTCTGCGATGACCGGCCTGCGCCACGAAGACATGCTGGATGCCGCCGAAGGTGTCTTCACGCGCGCTGGAGCCACGATTCCGACGGCACGTATCAATCGCGTCATTCAAGATCTCATGATTAAGCGGCCGCCGCGCATGGTGTCAGGTCGTCGCTTCAAATGTTACTACGTCACGCAGGTATCGAAGCGTCCGATTCGTTTCCGCCTCTTCTGTAATTCGGAAGAACGCCTCGAAGATGCTTACCAACGCTTCTTGGTCAAAGGCGTCCACGAGAGTTTTGATTTGGCCGGCGTGCCCGTCTTCCTGGATGTGGTCGGCAAGCCCAAGCAGACTGGCCGCCAGTTCTTTGCGCCGCCGACTTCGAAAACGGATGATCTACCCTCGAGCCGTAAGGTCGTGGCCAAGCCGGTGCAAAAAGTCGCTTTGCCTGCCAACGGCCCACGCACCGGTAAGACTCGAGGTAAGATCGGGATGAAGTCCGTGAGCGGTAAGCGAGTGCAGGGTAATAAGAAAGCTTACACGCGCTGGGATAAGCCACGTTCTCTGAAGGGCCGTGCCGCCCGCCAAGCCCGCAAGTAATCCTCTTTCCATCATGCCTCTGCCGTTGGCGCCATCTTATCGGGTTATCTTGCTAGGTTCCGACGAAATCGCTTTGACAGCATTTACGGTTGTCCGGTCTTTGCCGGGCGTAGAAATCGTCGGGGTGTATTCCCAGCCCGACCGCCCCTCCGGCCGAGGTCAGGAGGTGAAGTCCAATCCTGTGGCCTCTTGGGCTCGTATTGAGGGTTTGGCTTTGTTTCAGCCCGAGAAACTTACGCCCGAGCACGCGCAAGAACTTGGACGGATGAAGATCGATCTCGGAGTGGTGATGGCTTACGGGCAGATTCTCAAAGACGATTTTTTGGCGGCGACTCACCTCGGGTTCATCAATTTTCACGGCTCCATTCTCCCTGCCTTACGGGGGGCAACTCCGGTGGAAGGGGCTTTGGCTTCGGGTCTGCAAGTTACGGGGATTTCGCTGCAACAAGTCGTACGGCGCCTGGATGCGGGCCCCTTGCATGCCGCCGCTGAATTAAAAATTGCGAAGGGGGAAGGGCGGACTGCTTTGCGGACTCGTTTAGGTCAGTTAGCAGGAGAACTTGCCCAAAGTGCTTTACCCGGAATCTTATCCGGGGCATCTCGCCCCGTCGCGCAGGATGAATCTAAGGTCAGTTACACCCGTCGACTGACTCGCGAGGATGCGGCCCTCGATTTCAACGCGTCGGCCTCCGAATTAGTAGCCCGCATCCATGCTTTGGAGGGGTGGCCTGGCTCAGCTTTTATCCATGCCGGCCTGACGATCAAAGTTGGGGCGGCGTCCGCTGGGGAAACGGGCGCGGTATCCTCCCCAGGAACGATTCTCGCGGCGGACCGCGATGGCGTGACCGTGGCCTGCCGTCGGGGCGTCCTCTGCATGACCAAGTTGCAGCGCCCCACGGCTAAGATGCTTCCGACGGGCGAGTTTCTGGCCGGTTACCCCTTAAGTGTCGGGGAAGTTTTACCCTCTTCGCCTATGCCGGCTTTGGTTGGCCCCATTCCTTTTTCCCGTCCGCCTAAGGCGTAATCGCTTGATTCGATGCCTTGGCTTGGGTGACATTGCCTGATGCGTGCTTTTGTTCTCTGGCTACTCCTGGCGACCGGAGTTTGGGCTCAGCCTAAGGATATTAGTTTTCAAAAAATCACCGGCGGCGCATTCGCTGGTTTCAATGATGACGAAAAAGCCGAAAAAGCCTGGGAGGCTTCGGCTAAGTTCATGAAGCCAACCGCCGAACCGGGTGTTTGGGATCTCGACCAGTTACGCGTCCAGTCATTCCGCGCGGGAAAAGTTCAAGCCACTTTCACGAGTCCCTACGGTTCGATGAATCCGACTCATCGTGCCGCGCAGGGTACGTCGCCGATCACGGCTCAATCTCCGGCGTTTGATTTGAAGGGCGATGGCTGGAGCTGGCGCTCCACCAATCAGGGCGATAGTTTTGCGGTGCTGGCTAACGTCGTCGCTGAGCTCGATCTGGCCAAGCCGATCATGCGCCGTTGGCGAATCCATGCCCAGCGGCTCGATGCTACTCCCGGGGCCACGGGGACGCTGCTTATCTTCCAAGGTAATATCGTGATGAATCGCTTCGGTGAACGTATTACCTGTGAACGTGTAGAATGTCTTTTGGATGACGGCCCGAAGGGCGACGCGTTGTGCCGCACGATTACGGCGATCGGTAAGGTCGTGCGCTCCGCCGAGAAGCAGACCTTACACGGAGATTCAGCCTTATTTGACCTGAAATCAGACACTTTGGAGATGAACGGGCAGGTCGAACTCGATGAGCCTGGCCTCAAGGCTTCGGCGGAACGTCTGCAACATGCGACCCAATTAGGCGTGACCAAACTATGGGCCGCCGATGGTAAGACGGTACAATTACACACCGAAAGAAAACCGGGCGAGAAGGCTGACATCTCTGGTAATCGCGTGACTTTGACGCGCGATGATAAGCGCGGTCTTTCGAGCGTCGAAGTCCAAGACAACGCCCGTTACGTTTCGGCGCAGGAACAGATTTTAGCCCGGCGTATTTTGGCCTCGGAAACTCGGGCGGGTGCGAGCGATATCCTGGCTACGGGCGGGGTGAAGGGGCAACTTGACGGGGTAATCTTTGAAGCAGGTAAGGCCCAATGGGATCGGACCAAACGCTTCCTGGTTCTCGAAGAATTGCCCCGCCTGACTGACCCCAATGGCTTAGAAGCCGCGGGTTTTTCGATCCGGATGGATTTACCGCATAATCGTATGGAGGTGCGCTCGGCTCCGGGTATTCGCGCCGCAATACGCATGCCCGCGGGTGTAGAAGGCGGTTCACCGGGTTTGGCTGAAGCGAATCAGGTGGTGGTCACCCAGGAAGACGGTGCCATGCAAATCGAACTTCTTGGCTCGGTTCATTATGTGGCTGCCGGAGTCACGACCGACTCAGATCAACTTGTGGGCTTTGCGCTCCCGCGGGCGAAAGGTCAAAAAGAGTTCGCCCTGAATCGTGCCATCCTAACCGGACATGTGCGTTATGCCCAGTCGGGTTTGCGCTGTGCCGCCGATCGCATCGATCTCAGCCCGTCCGTACAGGTCGAAGAAATCCTTAAAAACGACATCCTTACGGGTAATCCTCGTCTCTTGACGCTTTCGGGCGGCAAGGATCTGACGCGGCCGCGGTTATTCGTTACTTTCAGCGACGGCAAAAGCGCAGAATTTATCGCGGATGCGCAGGAAATCCTCACGACCCCGGCTTTGACGAAATTCTTTTTACGCGGCGCGGTGGGCATGGTGTCCGGCGACACTGAGGCAGCTTGCGACCTGCTGGAAGGAATTGCGTCGCCGGAAAAATCGGGTCGCCAAGTGGCGCGCCAGATGATTGGGCGGGGTAATGTCAACGTCACCGCCGGAGGTTCCTTGGCGAAGGGTAATACGTTAGAAATCTTACCCGAAAAGGAAGAAGCCCGACTTTTTGGCAACGCCCGGATCCGGGATAAGTCGGGCAACGAAGGTGTTCCCGCCAAAGAAATTCGCTATGATATGAAAAATAAAGCCTGGCATATGGGGTCGGCCGCAGACGAAGAGGCTCCCGGCCAAGTCGTCCGCCCCAAGATATTCTTAGGGCGGGAGTTCACCCTGCCCGAGGTCAAAAGCCTCGACAACGGACGCTGAGAAGCGTCCACTTCCTTCTATGGCCGTCACCAGCGAAAAGGGCGTAGTCCGCGTCGAATCGCTTGCTAAGCATTACGGTGCGAAAGTAGCCGTCTTCGACGTCAGCTTATCTTTAAAGGCTGGAGAAATTGTAGGTTTATTGGGCCCTAATGGCGCGGGTAAGACCACGACCTTCTACATGGTCGTCGGCTTGGTCCCCGCAACCAGCGGGCGCGTTTTTTTAGATGGTCGCAACGTCACGGCCATGCCGATGTGGCAGCGCGCCAAAGGCGGTCTGGGTTACCTTCCGCAAGAAGCTTCCATTTTCCGTAAATTGACGGTGTGGGAAAACGTGATGGCGGTCGTGGAGACGCTTAATCTGAATGAACAGGAACGTCGGGCCCGGACCCTTCAGCAGCTGACCGACCTGGGTTTGGAAGGTCTGGCGAAGCAACCAGCCTACACCTTATCCGGCGGTGAGCGCCGTCGTCTGGAAATTGCGCGCGCCTTGGCTACCGGACCGCGTTTCCTCCTGATGGATGAGCCTTTTAGCGGAGTGGATCCGATTTCGGTGGCGGAAGTTCAATCGATTATTCGACGGTTAAAACAACGCGGAATCGGGGTTCTCATCACCGATCATAATGTCCGGGAGACTTTATCCATCGTCGATCGGGCCTATCTGATCCACCAAGGGCGCGTACTTGTTTCTGGCACCCCTACCGAAATCGTGAATAATCCAGAGAGTCGCCGCTATTACCTAGGCGAAGGTTTCAAACTTTAAATATAATGTCCGTCCCTTCGCCTGATACTCGTCCCGAATCGGTCTCCGTCCGCGAGTTCTTCGATTCTTTTCGGGATATGCTCCAGATGGAGTTGCTGGCTGGCGAAGAGGGTTTGGATAACATGATTGCGGAGAAATCATTGAATCGTCCGGCTTTGGCCGTGACTGGCTATTTCAAGGAGTTCGCCCATAAGCGCCTGCAGCTCTTCGGAGCCGGAGAAATGGCTTATTTGAGCGACCAGACTTCGGCCCTGCGCGAGAAATTACTGGCGGATGTCTTTGCCAAGAAAATCCCTGCCGTCGTTGTTTCCCGGGGTTTACCCGTCGACGACATTCTGATCACCCTGGCGAATCGTCACCGCGTCCCGATCATCCGGACGCAGTTGAAGTCGAAAGATTTCTCCGCCGAAGCGACCGTCTTGCTCGAGGAAAAGTTCGCCCCCCGGACGAATATGCACGCGACCTTGGTCGATATCCGGGGCGTCGGCGTGCTGTTGCGCGGTGCTTCCGGTGTCGGCAAGAGCGAGTGTGCCTTGGCTTTAATCGAACGCGGACACTCCTTGGTGGCCGACGATTTCGTCATCATTAATTTGATCGGCGATCGCGAACTACAGGGGACCTCCAAAGAACTCAACCGCGGCTACATGGAGTGCCGTGGCATCGGTATCATCAATATCGCTTCGCTTTTCGGCATCCGCTCGGTCCGTCGGGAAAAGCGCGTCGATTTGGTCGTCACTTTCGTGCTCTGGCAGCCGGGCATGGATGAGGAACGATCGGGTCTGGAGGTCGAGACTTTCGAAATTCTTGGGCGTAAGGTGCCTCATATGACCATTCCCGTCAGACCTGGGCGTGATATGGCCCGCTTGGTCGAAGTGGCCGCCATGGTGCAGGCTTTGCGCGTGATGGGTCACGATTCAGCCAAGGAATTCAGCGACCGGCTCATTCAACACATGAGCAAGGACAAGCCAGCTAAGGGTTAGGGTTTACTTTCGGTTTCCGTCCCAGCGACAGTCCGCCATCACACGAAGGCAGACTTCGCGGAGATCGAAAAGCGTCGCCTCGATTTCATCGCTGGCCTCTTTGGCGGTCTCGCGTGCGGCCGCCGGAATCCCCGCGGTCAGGCCGATGGAATAATTAATCGCCGATAAGGCACGCTTCATGTGGACCAGCGCCAAGGGTAGGTCGCCGGTATCGGTCGCATTGATGGCCATCACGACCTGATGCTGGGCGTCCCAAAATGAAAGCATCACGTCGGCGGCAAGTTCGGCTGGAATGTCGGCGCTAGCGTCACGGCACACCGTCCGGAATGAAATAGACAATTGCATGCCTAAGGCGCGACCGACGATGTAGACGGGGTGTTGGTGGATGCAGTAGGGCAGGTCGGCTTCCTCGTTTTCGTCATCGGTGATTTCCTCTGCCGGTTCGCTGGGGGCCCAATCGGCGTTTTCCCAGCCCATCCGGCGGGCGCTGGCATCAAGGCGGTCAGGCTGTCCTTTGACTTCTTTGTAATAAGAAAGAAACCGACCGACCTCGAGGTCGTTACGTTGGAGGTAGCCTGCCCAATCAGCCTCGCCCCAAGAGGCGTTGCCTGATCCATCGAAGTCGCCATGGGGCTGGTCGCCATCGTGCATGAAGTCTACTATTAGGGAAAATTACTTAGATGCAAACCCCTTGTGGGTGAAATTGCCCTTGTCCCCGCCCCTAAGACCGTGGCTAATTCTCCCATGGCCTTGGAATTGAATACTCTAACTGCGGCGATGGCGGCCGGCCGCGGTCTGACGTCCGTCGAAGCGGCCCAGGCCGCCTCGGTATTGGTTGACGCGGGCGTGTCGGATGAAACGAAGGAAACATTTTTACTGGCCCTCGCACGCAAAGGCGAGACCGCTGACGAGGTCGCAGGTTTTGCTCAGACCTACCGTGACTTGGCTCGGAAGATCGCATGGAGCACTTGGCCGTCCCGGGGCATCGACATCGTGGGTACGGGGGGCGACCGTTCGGGCAGCTTCAACATTTCCTCAGCTAGCGCCCTCATCGTCGCGGCGGCGGGTGTCCCAGTCCTAAAGCATGGCAACCGCTCCATTACTTCGAAGTCAGGTAGCGCAGATTTCTTGGCGGGTTTGGGGGTGCAATTAGAGGCGACCGATGCGCAGTTACTGCACGCCTTGGAAGTAGCGAATTTCTGTTACCTTTATGCTCCGGCTTTTCACCCGGCCTTTAAATCCATCTTGGCCGTGCGTAAGAAAATCGCGGAGCAAGGGGCGAAAACGATTTTTAATATCTTAGGACCGCTGATCAATCCCGCTCGGCCGGCTTTCATGGTGGTCGGGGTCTACGATGAACGCTGGGTCGAGCCCCTCGCCTTGGCCTTACACGAACTCGGGGTGCGTCGCGGCTTGGTGACGCATACGCGCGCGGGCGGAGGGATGGATGAAATCACGACCGCGGGTGAAGTCCGCGTGCGCGGTTGCGGCGAACTTTCGGGTGTCGATGCCGTCTGGTTGCCCGGAGATTTCGGCTTCGCGCAATGCAGCGTCGCTGACCTGCGCGGGGGATCTCCGGAAGAGAACGTTGCGATGTTCAGCGATCTTTTGGTCGGCGGAGTTTCGGATGGCCTCATGGACACCTTGGCGCTGAGCGCAGGTACGGCTCTTTGGGTGGCGGGTAAATCCGCGGATCCGTCGGCGGGTGCGAAAATCGCCCGAGATATCATTCTCGGCGGGGCGTTACGCGAGCAAGTGCGACGACTCCGCGAAGCGTACCGGGTGGCTTGATTAGCGAAGGTTTAAGACCAAGGCGATGGTGCGCGCGGTGGCGCCCCGATTGCTTTGATGCCAGGCCAAGCCGTGCTGGCCCATCGCCATCGCCCGCGCAGGTTCGCGGACAAGTTTCTCGAGGGCGGAGAATAAGTCGGCGGCCTGTTCGAGGCGTGTCGCCGCGCCAGCCCTTTCGAGGCCTTGGCAGATATCCCGGAAATTAGACATGCGGGGGCCGTAGAGTAAGGCCACGCCAGCCGCGGCGCATTCCACCGGGGTCTGGCCGCCTTCGTGAGGCGGCAGGCTCTTGCCGCAGAAAGCGATATCCGCGGCGCGTGTGAGTCGGCGAAGCTCACCGGTGGTGTCCGCGAGGTGGACGATAGTGCCCGCCGGCGCTGGCGCTTGAGTCGAACGCTGATGCCAGGCTAAACCCGAAGCCGCAATTTCTACGCAGACATCCTTGCGTCTTTCGGAGTGGCGGGGGACGAGGAGTAGACGGACGTCGGCATGCGTCCGTAATTGGCGCACGCAATCAAGTAATAGTTGTTCTTCTCCGGCCCACGTCGATGAGCCGAGCAAGATAATCGTTTTAGGATCTGGGCCGAAGCCGAGAGATTCGCGAAGTTGTTGGCGCTCTTCGTTCGAAGGTGGAGTATCGCTGGCAACGTCAAATTTGATATTACCCGTGAGGTGCGGCTCGACACCCAGTTCGCGAAAGCGCCTCGCATCTTCTTCGCTACTGGCACAGATCATTTGGAAGCGTCGCAGTAACGAGGTGGAAATTCGGCGGAAGCGTTGATGACGGGCAAAAGATTTATCTGAAATCCGACCGTTAATCAGCATGGCCGGAATGCCGCGGGCGTTGGCTTGCGCCAAGTGTTCGGGCCAAAGTTCGCCTTCGACCAGAATGACTTGGTCAGGCTGGATACGTCGCCAAGCCAGGGCGCTGCAGGGCCAAAGGTCCGTCGGGAAGATGCCAATGGCCTTGGCGACGTCGGCGTAGCGACTTTGGGCGAGGGCATAGCCCGTGCTGGTCGTCGTGGTCAAAATGACCTCGGTTGTGCCTGAATCTTTGAGCTGGCGGAGAAAGGGGCCGATGGCCTCGATCTCACCGACCGAAACGGCTTGAACCCAAATCCGCCGTTTTCCTGTCACTTTAGGCCCTATTTTTGGAAAAAAGCCTAGCCGTTGACTAAATCCATGACGGTAACCGCCCCGGCGAAGCATACGCCATAGGTAGTAAGGTAAGGCCAGGAGAAGCAGGGGTGGAAAGAGTATCCGATAGGCCCAAGACATTGTGATAATTTGAAAGTGCGGAGGGGAGTGGGGTCTGTCAGTTCCAAAGCAGGCCATTTTTGCTGATTTTCCCACTTGCTCCCGTCGGCAAGGGGTGTTTGAACTCACTTTCCACCGTTTGGAGCGACCGCCGATTGCTTCGAACATAAAACCAAAAAAACAGTAAAACACCTAGATCCAATGTCCCCTCCTTCGGCAGGAATCGGGATACGGAGCCAAAAACCATGAACATCACAGTCAAAGACCTCCTCGATGCCGGCGTCCACTTCGGACACCAAACACGTCGCTGGAATCCACGTTCCCGTCCCTACATTTTCGACCACCGTAATGGTGTTTCGATTATCGACCTCGAGAAGACGCACGCCTGCCTCGCCGCCGCCGTTGCCTTCGTCGAGGAAGTCGCTGCCAAGGGCAAGGAAGTCCTTTTCGTCGCAACCAAGCCGCAGGCTCAGGAAGTCGTGCGCCAGGCCGCTAAGTCGACCGGCATGCCCTTCGCGGTTAACCGCTGGCTCGGTGGCACCCTGACCAATTTCGCGACGATCAAGAAGTCGCTCGAAAGTTACCGCACTTACCTCCGCATGGAGCAAGACGGTTCTCTCGCCAAGATGCACAAGAAAGAAGGCGCCGCCGTTCGTCGCGAGATGTCCCGGATGCAGCGTAACTTCGAAGGTCTCCTCGAGTACCGCGACCTCCCCGCGGCGATGATCGTCATCGACACCAAGCTGGAAGAAATCGCCGTCAACGAAGCAAATCGTCTCGGCATTCCCGTTATCGGCCTTTGCGACAGCAATTCCGACCCGACCCTTCTGCAATTCCCGGTTCCGGGTAATGACGACGCTGCGAAGTCCATCCGCCTCGTGGTGGAAGTGCTTACTCAGGCCGTCCAGAATGGCGTTTCTCGCCGTAAGGTTGAGCGTGATCCTCGCAAGACTGTCACCCCTGTGTCCCGTCAAGACTCCGCCCAATCGATGCAGCCCGAAGTTAATATCTCGGACGAATTGATGAAGGCTTCCGAGACCTCTGATGCGGCGGAAGTGGCGGCAGCACCGGCCAAGATCGCCCGTCCTCGCAAAAATACCAAGTAATTTATGTCCACCATTACCGCTCAAACGGTCAATGATCTGCGTCAGCGGACTGGTGCTGGCCTGATGGATTGTAAGAAGGCCCTCGTTGAAGCCAATGGCGACACCGAGAAGGCTGTCGAAATCCTCCGCATCAAAGGCGTCGCCACCCGTAATAAGAAAGCTGACCGCAAGGCCAGCGAGGGCGTGCTTGCCGTGCAAGTCGAAGCCGATGGTCGTCGCGTCACTCTCCTGGAGTTGAATTGCGAAACCGACTTCGTGGCCAAGAACGAAGCTTTCCTCGCGCTCGCCAAGGACTTAGTAAACCAAGCCGCGCTCAAAGGCGTCGATGGTTTACTTGAGCAGTCTTACCATGGCGATGCGAGCCGTAAGGTGAACGACTTCTTAAATGATCAGGTGACCAAGATTGGGGAAAATCTTAAAGTCTCCCGGGCGCTTAAGTTCGAAGCTTCGGGCGTTGGTCGCGTTTCTGCTTATGTGCATACCGGTGCGAAAATCGCCGTCTTGCTCGAACTCGGTCTCAAATCTCAAGCGGCGGCCGCCCACGCGGATGTCGCTGATTTGGCCCGGCAGATGGCGATGCAAGTCGTGGCAAATAACGCCCGCTTTGTCCGCCGTGAAGACGTCTCCGACGATGTCGTCGCCAAGGAGAAGGAAATCGCCGCTGAATTTACCAAGTCGGAAGCCGACAAGGCGATCGAAGAGGCCAAGCGCGTGGTTGATGATTATAACGGTCAGCTCGTCGAGCAAAAGGCCGCCCATAATGCCGAAGCCGTTGCGGAACTGGAAAAGCGTATCGCCGTCGCCGAAAAGCAAGTTATCGCCGCCGAAGGCCGGAAGAAGGGGCAGCTTTCCAATATGGAAAAAATCGTCTCCGGTCGCGTCGACAAGTTCTTCGCCGAAGCCTGTTTGCTCGAGCAGCCTTATTTCCGTGACCCGGATAAGAAGGTCATTCAGCTCCTCGCCGAAGCCAAGGCCAAGGTGGGTGAAGAAGTTTCCATCGTCCGTTTCGTTCGCTTCCAAGTGGGTGAGACGGCAGCGGAATAATTCGCCCTAAGCCATCCTTTCAAGGGCCGATTTTCGTAAGGAAGTCGGCCCTTTGCTTTACTCTCCTTCGAGAATGTCGTAAGTTGGCGTATGGAGTTCCGTTCCGACATTTTCTGGCGCGCCGCCAAAGGCGGTTGTCCGGATTGTGGTGCGAAAATCAGGTCGGGGGAAAGTCCACCGAACAAATGGGGTCGGTTTGCGAACATTCCGGACCATTGCCCGGCTTGCGAAATGGTGTTGCGGCGTCGCGACGGGTTTTTCCTCGGAGCCATTGTCTGGAATTATACCTTAACGGCCTTCGGAGTTCTGCCGCTCTTGCTCATCGCCGTGCGTCTCGGTTGGTGTAGCGACGCGTGGGCGATCCGCGGGGCAGTCTTCACCGCGCTCACGGTCCCTTTTTTTATCCACGCCTTATCTTGGCGCTTATGGATCGGGACTTACTACGCGTTTTTACCCGAGCAGTTGCCTTCGAACGGACGGCGAACCGACGATTGAATCAGCGATCCCGGCTTGCCATCCGCGTCATTAGTTCGACTAGGAAGGTTGAGTCGCTGCGCGTGGCTTGAAAGTGCTGAATCGCTTCCGCCGTCAGGCTTGAGATTCTCCGGCGGGTCGCTTCGATGCCATGGAGGCTTGCATAAGTTAATTTCCCGTTTTGCGCATCAGCGCCGACGGGTTTCCCGAGCCGACTGGCATCGGCGGAAAGATCGAGTAGATCGTCGACGAGTTGAAAGGCGATGCCAGCCGAGCGGCCGGCTTGGCTGAAGTGTTCGACCTCAGCCTTATTGGCTCCACCGATCATGGCGCCCATGGCCAAGGAGGAACTGAGCATCGCGGCGGTCTTGCCGAGCAGGATGAACTCCAGTCGCTCGTCAGTGGCGCCTGCGGCCAGGCCGCCCATGTCTTCGGTTTGGCCGCCGACGAGCAGGGTGGAGCCAGCGGTTTTAGATAATTCCGCGACGAGCGAGCAAGCGAGGGTGGGCTGGTCGCTGTAAGCTTTGCAGATGACTTCGAAGGCTAACGGGAGGAGGGCGTCGCCGGCGAGCAGCGCGATGGCTTCATCGAAAGCTTTATGGCAGGAGGGGCGTCCGCGCCGCAGGTCAGAATTATCCATGCACGGTAAATCATCATGAATCAGCGAATAAGTGTGGATGCATTCCAGCGCGATGGCGGCGGCTTCAGCTTTGGCTTGGGGCGCAAAGGCTTGGGCGGCGGCCAAGCACAGAACTGGGCGCAAACGTTTGCCGCCTGCCTCGAGCGAGTAACGCATCGCGGCATGGAGACGGGCCGGGCGCGTATCGGCCGAGGGCGTGAGAAGTTTCAACGCATTTTCGGCCTGCTGGACTAGGGCCTCGTGCCGAGACTGGAACAGCGCGGCATCCATGGCTTACGCCTCGTCGTCAGGGGCTTGGCCGAGTTTGAAGAAAGTGGCCGTGCGGCCCACGCTTCCGATCATTTCGCTTTCGGTCAATCCGGCCAACTCTTTGGCCTGGGCTTCCATGACCTCGCGCTCAGCGGTGAAACGCACTTTGACGAGATCAGCATTACGAAAGGACTCTTCGAGTAAATTGGCGATACCTGCGTTGACGCCGGCTTTGCCCACGAAAACCTTAGGGTCGAGGGTTTGGGCTAAACTACGCAGTTTGCCACGTTCTGCGCCTGTCAGGCGGGGTTTTTCGTCATTGCCTTGGTCCATGTGCCTATTTGCGTTTCGGAGGGCGTAGGAGTCAACGGGCTAATCTCCCGGGCTGGCGGCCTGCCTTGCGACCCGGCGCTTTCGGGGTAGAATATCCAGCCATGTCAGCGTCGCCATCATCGCAAGTATTGCCCGCGCTTGAGCCCCAAACGGCCCTCCAACCCTTGGACCCCGTCGTGGTCCATATTAACTGTGCTGCTGACCATACGCACAGCCTGAGGGTATGGCGGAGTACGTTCCTGCTCGATTGCCATTCCACCCTGACCAGCGAGATGATTCGATGGGAGAATATTTCCCTTTATCCGCATTGGACTGTCCTGCCGCCGGGGAGGCCTTTTAAATTCACGCTTTATTTTAACGGTCTCCCGAAGTCGGTCATGTCCTTCGATCTTTCGGAGATCATCCCGGAACCGAATGGGTTTTATTTCCCAAACATCCGACGCAATGCCCAGGATGTTTACACCTTGGATTATCCCGGCTGATTTAAGGCTGATTTTGTGCATATCGTGGGGGGTTTAGGGGGTAATTCCTGCTTGCTAAGCCCCCAGGCGCCTGTCACTTCATAAGTCATCTTCGTTAGGGGGAGGGGCGGAGCCCTTCTCACGCTGGTCGGTATGCGAAAGCTTACTTCAGACGGAGGAACCGGCTAAACGGCTGGCCCTCGGGAATTTTTCCCAAGTCGACCTCTCAAACACCCAAACTAACCCAAATACAGTCATGTCAATCGACAAATCGGATATCATCAAGAAACACCAGCAGGACGCCAAGGATACGGGCTCGCCTGAAGTTCAGGTCGCTCTCGTCAGCGCCCGCATCAACCACCTCACGGATCACCTCCGGATGCACCGCAAGGACTTCCACTCGCGCCGTGGTCTCATCATGCTCACGAACCGTCGTCGTAAGCTCCTCAATTATCTTAAGTCGAGCGATTTAGACCGTTATAACGCTTTGCTCATCAAGCTTAACCTCCGTAAGTGAACCGCGCCTCCGGGCGTATTGCTTCACCGTACGTCCCAGCCACTCGCTGGGACGTCGTTTTTTCACCCAAACAAACAACAACCCGCCGGGCAATTCCGCCTGGCACAACGCGTAACCCGCAAAAAACAAAATGAAACAAAAACACTCCGTGACCATCGAAGAACTCGGTATCACGATCAACACGGGCTCCATCGCCCGCCTCGCCAACGGCGCGGTCACCATCAGCAAGGGCGAGACCACGCTCTTCGTGTCGGCCACCGCCGCCGAAGACCTGCGCTCCCCCGACCAGGACTTCTTCCCCCTGACTGTCGACTACCGCGAGAAGTTCGCGGCGGCCGGCCGTTTCCCGGGCGGTTATTTCCGTCGCGAAGGCAAGCCTTCCGACAAGGAAATCCTGACCTCGCGCCTCTGCGACCGTCCCCTCCGTCCGCTCTTCCCTGAAGGCTTCCTCAATGAAGTCCAGGTGATCGGCCTCCTCCTCTCGGCTGACCAGATCAACGACTCCGACGTGCTCATGGTAAATGGCGCTTCCGCCGCTCTTCTTTGCTCCGACATCCCGTGGAACGGACCGATCGCCGGCATCCGCCTCGGTCGCGTCGCCGGCCAGTTCGTCGTCAACCCGACCCACGAACAGCAGTATGAGTCCGACCTGGATCTCATCTACGTCGGCAACGAGAACGACATGATGATGATCGAAGGTTCGGCTGACCAGCTGCCCGAAGCCGACTTCATCGCCGCCCTCGAGTACGCCCAGAAGGCCATCCAGCCGATCATCGCCGCGCAGCGCAAGCTCGCCGCGATGTACTCCAAGACCAAGCGCGTCTTCCCGCTCGTCGTCTGCGAACCGAAGGCCCTCGCGATCTGCGAACGCGTGGCCGCCGAAGGTGACCAGCTTAAAAAAGCAATCTTTCTCGCCTCCAAAAAGGAACGTGGCGACGCCGTCAAGGCCGTGGTCGAGAAGTCCAAGGCTGCCTGTAAGGCTGAACTCGGTGACGTCTTCGACTCTCGTCAGATCAAGATGGCCTTCGAAAAGCTTCAGGAAAAGGTCTACCGCAACGCCATCATCCAGAACGGCGAACGTGCCGACGGCCGCCAGCCGCTGGATCTCCGAGCGATCTCCTGCGAAGTCGACGTGCTTCCTCGCGTCCATGGTTCCTCGCTCTTCCAGCGCGGCGAAACCCAGGGTCTCGTCCTCGCGACCCTCGGTACCTCCAAGGATGCCCAAGAAGTCGACGCCATCACCGGCGGCCCCAGCAAGCGTTCCTTCCTGCTGCACTATAACTTCCCGCC
>JAPLTU010000033.1 GCA_026397965.1 Verrucomicrobiota bacterium
AATTGCTCGTCCCCGCGCCCCAGGGAAGCAAGGGCGCCTCGGAATACCTGCTCCCAGCGAGCGTGCTCTTCTGCAAGTAGCAGCGCTTGGCTTTTTCCGGCGATGGCCGGCGAAAAGCCGCCATCCGTCCGTCGCCCCGCCTTTGCTTTGCGCACAAGCCCGAATAATTCCTCGTCAGTTGCAGGACGACCCTCGGTCGCGAGGACGAAACGAAGCCTTTCTTCGTAGGCGTCCCAGCCTGCAGGTTCATCCCGTAGGCCGTGCATGCTGGTGGGGCCGAACACGGGGTCAGGCCGTACCCTGGTTTAGGGTGTAACTAAAAACGCCTGAAATAGGCGAATCTAGTTACGCCTACGTTAGGGTACGCCTTCCCTAATTCCTCCGTGAGGAGTTTACGAAGTGCCAGACCGCTTCCCCAAACCCCTCCCAATCACAGATTCAGTATAGGGTCAGACCGCTTCCGACCGATATCAATCAGAAGCGGTCTGACCCCATACTAATGCTGAGTAATTTCCGCACGTAACCAGGTGAGCCCATGTGGAGCTTATCGGCAATCCAGCCCGCCGTGGCGGTGGTATGTCGGTTAAGCGCGATCGCGATCTCTACTTTCCAGTGTGCGCTTTTGACGTCATTGAGAATATCCGCTGGGGTCATTCCGGCAGCCTGCAAAGCCGTCTGGAGGAAGTCGGCCCGATGCTTTTCGTCGATGTCCAAAATCTCGGGTTGAGTGAGGCCGGGTTCTAGTGGCGAAGGTGCGGCAACCGTAAGCGCTGGTTCGACGCTCAGCTCCTTCATGGCAGCCCGGGAGATGCTACCGTCCGGATCGGCGGCAAGGATTCGTTGGAGTCTTCGCAGATACGCGGAATGCCCATCGGCATCGTCCGCCAGTCCGGTGAAACGTCTCAGCCCTAAGTCGATTTGGAAGGGGGAGCGCTCAGCTGGCCTCTGGAGGAGGTAGAGGGAGTTGTCCTGCGAATCTTCGAGAGATTCCAGGTCGCACAGGCCTTTACGGATGTGGTTTAGGTGCACGTAATCGAACATCCGTCCGGCGGCCATGAGCGAGGGCGCTACCACGTAACGGTAGCGTCCCTGAAAGACGTGTCCGGACTCCTTGCAGAATTTATTGAACCGCATTGCAAAAGTCGAAAGCAGCCACTGCATGCCGATGCTTAGGTTGCCGCGCGGCGTGCGCAGTAGGAGGTGGAAGTGGTTTGGCATGATCGCGTAGGCGTATACCTCCCAGCCGCAGCGTTGGATGCATTGAGTCAACGCGACATAGAAGCCATGTCTCGCGCCCTCGCTCTCAAAGATTGGAGTTTTATAGTTACCGCGCGAAAAGACATGGATAGTCGCGGCAGTACTTTCTCTGTGGGAAGGCCTGGGCATCCTGCCATCTTGCCCTCCCTCTGTTCGCTTCAAAGCGGACCTATTACCTGAAAGAAAAGACCCAATTCATTATAGGGTCAGACCGCTTCCGACGGATATCGATCAGAAGCGGTCTGACCCCATACAAGAATTAAGGAATTTGGCCGTCTAGCTAAAGGCTCGTCAGCGCGGGAGGCGACGAATCGAGGTGATGGGTTCGAACGGCACGAACTTGCGCATGAGGCTACGTAGACGCATGTCGTTGAATCCCGGCCCAGTCGACCGGATGCCGGAATGTTCGAGCATGCTGCGGACAACAATCCGGGCCGCGTGTAGGTCAACCGACTTGAAGCCCTTGACGCTACCATCGAGCAAGCGGAAGACCAAGGTCTTGAGCAGGCGATCAGCGTTGCCCGGATGGTCGAGAATGTAGCCGTCCATGATGATACGCTTGGCCTCCGCCAGCGTGACCTCAGGGACTTCCGGCTTGGGCTCGGCTTTTTTGGCCTTAGCCACTGGTTCAGCTGCCGGCTTAGGCGGCTGGCTGGTGACCGGCAGGTCGGGCTGTGCGGCCGGGACAGAGAGGCCGTAGGGCTCGGGGTCGCCCGTGAGGAGCCCGGGTATCGGACCCGGTTGCGCCAACGATTGGTTACGGAGCGCGGCTAGTTCCTGGCGCAGCGCCTTCACTTCCTTTTCCAAGGCGGCAAGTCGGGTGCGGAGGGCGGAGAGGTCGGTGTCATCCATGGGCAAGTCCGTCAGGGTGTCGGCCGCCAGCGGACCGTAAACACTCTTATATAAACATATTGAGCCCCTTTATGTCCAAGTGGCTTATCGGGTGATGAATTCGCGGTCCGAGGCTTGGCACCAGAGGCGATAGATATTGATCACGTTTTTGCGGATACCAGCGACCGGTATCTTCAAAAAGCCCTGGCGCTTGGCCGCTTCGAAAAGGATTCGCTCCTTCTGAGTCAGCCGATGTTCGACGCCGCGATTGCCGATTTTGCCCCGAGTCGACTCTCCACGACTGAGTCGTTCGATGTCATTCTTGTCGGGCTTGGGCATAGAGAGAATACTAAAGCGAAAGGATGAAAGCGCAAATGGCCTGACCCCATGCTAAAACCGCCCTACTTGGTGCGTCCGATGGCTAGGAACGGCTTGCCGTCGGCGGTGAGGATGGTCTTGCATCCTTCATGCGTGCCGAGGCGCAGCGCCCTCCCTTCGGCGGTAGTCAGGTTCGCGAGGTCCATCATGTCGAAGGACACACCCTTCTGCATTGCGACGCTGAGCAGTTTGGCCTTCAGTTCTAAGTCTAGGCGCTGGCGGGCGATACCTGCGAGGCCCGGCGTCACCAGGACTCGATAGAGCGTTGCGGCTTTCTGGGTGGAGATTTCGGCCGGGTGCGCCGGGTCGGTCGGCCGGGTTACTTCCGCTTGCACTTGTTTGACGGCCTCGTCGTTGCGCGAGGTAAAGGCCTGCACTCTTTCTGCTGTCAAGGGGTCGAGTTCGCTGGAGATGCCCTTCACGAGAGCATCATAGGTTTCGGGCGTCAGGTTCGTGATGATGTCCAGGTATAGATTCACGATGTCTTCGCGCTCCTTTCGATATTCGGGTCCTGGGAAAGCCGGAGCCAAAAGTTTTTCGAGCCTATCCCGTTGTTGGGCAGGAGTCAGCGACTTGAACTCCACAATCATGGTGCGCATGCGGTCTTTTTCCGGCACGGCATCTCCGTCTAGGAGCATGGCGGTATGGAGTGTACCCAAGGGAAGAAGCGATTCCGCTGATTTGACGTAGGCCTGACGATCTAACTCCCCCCATGTTTCGGCGTAGCGAGCCGCCGATTGTTGCCCGATGGCGTCCATGGCGATTGCGGTAAGGAGTTGGATTAGGCTTTGGTCGCCACCGGGTCGGCGTGCCATGTGGCGAGGCTTCAACAACCAGGCTCGGCCTTCGGCGATCTTTCCCTGTTGGCAGAGCAGGTGTCCGCGGAGCACGAAGAGCTTGCAGGCTATCATGTTTATTTTCATCTGGTTCGGGCCCTCGCCCATGCCAGGGATGGGCTGCACCAGTAGCGGAAGTAGTCCGTCGGTGAGTTCGATGAGTTTGATTCGATTGCAGAAGGCGACGTCGACCGGCGTGAGGCCGTCCATCATCACGTAAAAGAGATCTAGCTCCGAATCGCCGAAGGGCTTCGGCTGGGGTAGCTTCCTTGCTTCCAGCGTTTCCATTAATGCCGTGGCCTGCTCGGCGATGGTTTGCTTCGGGGTGCTGTCCGCGGCGAACGCCTCGGCCATCCCTCCGATGAGAAGGAATGAAAGCAGACCGGACAGCGTCGGGGTAAGTCGCATATATAAATATTATCTTCGTTCCGGTTTTCGACAAGCCGGTTCGGCTGATTCCGGCTGAGGTGTTCGGCTTAGTCCGATTGGCTTGAACTCTATCGTCGGCGTGGTCCAATCAAACTATGCGTGCCGCCTTCGCTCTCCTCCTTGTATTGCTCTGCGGAGCTTGCCGGGCGGTAGCCTTGCCTGAGGTCGACCTCGCTCCGACAATGCGGCCTTCGGCGATGGTCGTCGCGGGTGAAGACGGCATCCTGATTCGCGGAAATACGACGCTCGCCGAAGGAGCCAAGGTTCGTCTGCGCGTGACGACTTCGCAGGGCACGAGGTATGAGGCGACGTCAGTAGCTCAAGCAGGCGTGTTCGCCGCCCGCTTTCCGGCGGACTTCCAGCCGCCGGCAAAGCTGGTACCGGCGGTCCTCTACGTTGACGCTACGGGTGCCGTCGAGTTCGGCGGACCACAGGCTAAGTTAAGCCAATCTGAAATCACGCTGTTCGTCTCGGTGGGCGGAATCCGGCCTGAACTGCCACTCGTCTTCATGGATGATTTTACCGATGGTCAGGGAAAGAAGGATGCGGAGTCCGCCCAGTGGAACCGTAACCGGACCCTGGCCAATCTCTTCATGCGAAGCCGCGGTGCGGCTTTGATGCGCATCCAGAAGCCGAGCTTCGATCTCGCTGCGCCGGCCGATTGGCAGTGGTTCAAGAACTCGGCCACGCTCTACGATTTCGAACATCGGGACCGGGACTGGTCTTCGCCCTTGGGCAATCGTATTGCCGCTGGCTTTTGGAATGCGGTCTGGCCGCGCTGGTTCAACCCCACGAACGACCATCCGTGGGATGGCGATGCTTCCCATAAGGCCCAAGGCAATTACCGTCCTTACACTTTCACTAATGACCCCGCCGATCTCATCGTACTCCATCGGTTGAATGGGCGCAGTACCCTCGGACTGGTCGACGGAGTGACCCGCAATCTATTGGCCTCCCAGTATCGCGGGTCTGAGACTTTCGCTTTGCGCGAGGCTTCCGGCCGGCAGGAGACCTACACGGCGGGGGCTTTTAGGTATGGCATGTTCAATAGCGGCGAATGGATGACGGAAGGAAAAGGCTGGTTCGCTGATCCCAAGCACCGGGACTTCGCTCACGGCGGGGTATTGAACGGCAGGGCCGTATGGGCGCTCGGCGAGACGTTGAAGGCAGCGCCGAAGGGCTTGCCCGCCGCAGAACTTCGTGAGGCGATTGCCTTGACGGCGAAGTTCTGTCTCCGGGACGCCTTGTCTCTTAAGTACGCCTATCGCACGCCCGCCGGAAAAGTCATCTGGAGCCGTACCGATGGCGAGCACGCCTACCTGCTCATGGGTCTGCTGGCGGCGTATCAAGCCGAACCAGGCATGAAAATCGAGGTGAGCGCAGGGGAGTCTGCGGCTTTGCGCGACCTTTGCGCGGACGCGCTCGATGGCTTGGCGGAAATCGTCGGCGCGGACGGCACATGGTCTCGCTATGGCAACGGCAACGCGGTGAACATCATCGCGCTCGCCGATGGCGCGCGGCTTTTGAAGGACCACGCCCGCGCCGCGGACTGGCGGGCGGCGGCCGTGCGTGCGGCGGACGTCTGGCTCGCCCTGAAATTCAGGTCGGAAGAGAAACGCGAAGGGTCGCCTCTTTTTTCAAGCCGTGCTTCGCCCGGTGGCGACATGACATGCGTCATGGCCAAGAAGCAGCTGCCTCAGGTATCGCTCTACATGAACGGCCATTGGTTGCATGCCTTGGCGTCGATGCATGCCTTGACGGGCGAAGCCCGTTACAAAGAGCGCGGCGAACGCCTGCTCGGCTATTTCTGCGGCGACAACCCGTTGCGAATCCGGCTCATCAACGAGCTCGGCGCCGTCTGCAATAACGTCGCCGACTCCGATGGGGACGGGCAGGACGACCAGATCTTTTGGAACGGCTATCCTGAATCCACGGCCTTCGTCCAGATTGGCCTGCTGCATTGGCTCGACGGACGATAAGGAATTCTGCTTTTCGTCGCGCCGTCTGAGTCCGATCAATCGTTCAAGGTCCGGCGTTCGGCGAGCGGCCGTCGTTCGATGACGTCGATGTCGATTTCGCCGAAACGGTCCTTGAGACGGATGAGCGGGTCGAGGTGCGCCGCATAATTCCAACTCAGGCACTCGAGCACGCCACGTCGCCGAGGCATGGTGACGGAGAAGGCTTCGAGTTGCAGTCCGCGCGGCTTGCCGGGGTAGAGCGTGCCGTCCCAGTTGAGGGCCTGCTTGGTGTTATGAACTAACAACTTGGCGACAGTGAGGAAATGCGCGTCGCCGGTGAAAAGATAGAGCCGGTAATAGTCGAACGCGGAGAAAGCTAACCCGAGGTCCGCGCCCGACTGGCCGGTGGCAATCAGGGTCTGTCCCACGATACTTCGATCGGACGGAAAGGCGTTGGGTCCTCCGGGCACGGCGGGCACCTCATAGGCGTACATCCATGTCTCCGCATAGCGCGCAGCCTGAATCGCGGCGTCTAGCCACCTGGTTTCCTTGGTGAGGTCTCGTAAGGCGAGGAAGGCGGCCAGCGCTTCCTGTCCTGATTCCCGATCCAAGGTGACCGGGTTATCGATGACGCTGCCGGCGTAGTGGTAATCGTCGTGGACATGCCGCAGGCAGTATTCGCCCGCGCGAATCGCCGCTTGGCGGTAGCGTGCGTCCTGCGTCGCCTGGCTAAGCAGCACGAGGAACCGAATTGAATTCGCCGTTGTCGCCTTGCTGGACTCGGTCGGATTTCTCCGTCCGCCCGAAGACTCGAGGCCGTAGGCGAGATAATAGCTACCGTCGGCATTCTGGTTCGCCGCCAACCAGTCGCCGAACTTACGGCAGGCGTCCAGCCACTTGGGTTTGTCGCGCCCGCTGGCGCGTATCTTGGTCCAGGCGGCGAGCATTCCTTCCATGCCGGTGGCGGCGACGCGGAGCGCGGTGCCGCCATGTTTGTTGTCCGAGGTTCGCCAACGGCCGCGAACCTTTGGGTCGCGCGAGGGATCATACCATGTCTGGGGAAGGCCGTCGGACCGCTGGCACTCGTCGGCCCAGAAGTCCACGATGGCTTCGCCTTTGCCTAGCCAGTCCTGACGATTTTGCTCGATGCCTTCATGGAGTAGGAAGAAGGCGTTGGGCAGTTGTCGGCCGACGAATCCCATCTGGTAGTTATATGCCCTTGCCTGGCCCTCGGGCAGCAGGACCGAGAATGGGAATCCGGGGGCGTCATAGCCGTCCGCCTTGGTCACGGCATAATGGTCGAGGGTGTCGATCAGTCCGTGGAAGGCTTTAGGCAGGTCTACGTTCCGCAGCCTCGGCTGGTAACGTTCGAAAGCCCCCTTCCAGGCATGCTCGACGGCGTCCGGGTAGGAGGGGGTCTTCGCCGCGCGCAGCATCAGCTTGTAATGGTGGCTGACATCGGTCCGCACAGGATGGCTCCGAAGGGCCCAGCCGAGGTGATTCTCGCGGGGCACACGGTTCTTTTCGCCCTCGGATCCAGGGAAGATGAACATCAGGGTAATATGCGGGCGGCGGCTCATTCCGACGGAACCGAACTGCATCCGTCCGTCGATGACGCGTTTTAGGCCATGGTCGCCTAAGAATGTCGTCGGCTCGGCTTCCAGGTGCGAGAGGGTGATGGTCGCGCCGGTCCGCGAGTCGCGGGCTGAGATGAGAGGCAGGGGCAACCGATCTTCCCGGAAGAAGTAATCGGTGTCGTTCGGGGAGGCGGCAAGGTCGCCTGGGATACGTGTCGAGAAGTTGCCGCGATACCATATCCCGGGCACGAACACCTCCTGTTCCTCGAAGCGTGCTTCTTCGCCCAGTCGCATGCCGAAGGCGCTATTGAAGGAAATGTCTCCCGCCTGCGGTTCGCGCACCTCGACCGAGCGGGTCAGCTCGAAGGCGTCTCCGGCGACGGCGCGATATTGATCGTGGAACACGAAGCGGGTGCCATGCGGTCCGCGGAGCTCGCCTTCGCAGGCAAGTTGGCCGCCGCCCGTCAGGATCTTTTCGTAGCAGCCTCGGAGTTTTGTACCGTTCACTTCGAGCAGCATGGGGTCGAGTTCTTGGCTGCCGTCGCTCCAAGTCAGGATTGCGCGACCTTCCGGAAGCAGGTCCAGCCGACCCGTCCCCGAACTCAGCGCCGACCCTTGCGCCTGGATCGGCGCCATCGGTAGCAGGATTAGGAAGATGGTTAGGAGGCACTTCATCGGCGCAGATCTCATCATGGGCGGGATGATTTGGGCCGACACCTTTATTCGCTACAATGAGAAGCACATTCGCGTGCGTTAGCCCCCTTGCTTTCTTTGCCATGGCTCGTCCCTATTGTAAACCTACCCCTACTTCGGGCTTAACAATGGGTCGGGAGGGCCCTAGAACAGGGGGGTGCCGACAGGGATGTCAGTAAACCCGCCCGCCTTGGGCCAACTCGATGCCGCCGATCGGCGCTTCGGGTGGCATCCGTTTACCCAGATGCGGGAATACCAAGACAATCCCCGCCTGCATCTGGTGCGCGGCGAGGGCAGCTGGCTGATCGACGACGAAGGGAAGCGCTACCTCGACGGTAACGCCTCGGTCTGGACGAATGTCCACGGCCACAACGACGCCGACCTGAACCGTGCCCTGAAAGCTCAGCTCGAGAAGGTCGCTCACGTGACGCTACTCGGATTGAATCACCCGGTCGCGACCGAGCTCGCCGAAGATCTGGCGGGGCTGACGAAGGGCGTGCTGTCGCGCTGCTTCTTCTCCGATAACGGTAGCAATGCGGTCGAGGTCGCCCTGAAACTTTCGTTCCAGTATTGGCAGCTCGTTGGTCTCGAAGCTAAACGCGGCGTTATCTCGATGGAAGGCGCCTACCACGGCGACACTTTCGGCACGATGTCGGTAGGTGAACGTTCCGAATTTCACCGCCGCTTCAATCCTTGGCTCTTTGCGGGGCAGACTTTCCCAGCGCCCATCCATTCGGAATGCGCCGGGAAGGTCGCGCGCACCGACGCCACCGCTTCGCTAGCGGCACTTAAGGCGGTCCTCGAACGCGATGCGGCTACGACGGCGTGCCTGATTCTCGAGCCGCGCGTGCAGGGTGCCGCGGGCATGGTCCAGCAGCCCGCAGGCTTCGTGAAAGCCGTCGCGGCGCTGTGCCGCCAATACGGCGTCCATTTGATTTTGGATGAAGTATTCACGGGCTTTGGCCGCGTCAATGCGCTGACCGTTTCGGAACTCGAAGGCGTCGTCCCGGATTTTCTTTGTCTCGCGAAGGGACTCGCCGCGGGTTACCTGCCGCTGGCCGCGACGTTGACGTCGGAAAAAATCTACGAAGTTTTTCTCGGAAAGTTTTCGGAAGGAAAGACCTTCTTCCATGGCCATACGTTCTCGGGCAATCCGCTCGGCTGCGCCGTCGCTCGAGAATCGTTGCGTAAGCTGAAGCTCATGTTGGCCTCGGGCCAGGTCGCCGATCGGGCCGCTCTGCTTGGCCGCGAGATGGAAGCTGCCTTTGCTGGCCATGCGCAACTGCGCACGTTCCGTCAGCTCGGCCTCACGGGGTCCGTCGAATTTAAGCCTGCCGCTGCGGAGCGTTGGCCGACTGATACCCGTGCCGGATACCGCGTCGCTTTGGCCGCACGTCGGCATGGCCTCGTCATCCGGCCGCTGGGCGACTCGATCCTATTCGTTCCGCCGATCTCCATCCAAGCTGATGAAATAAAGCACCTCGTGCGCGCCGTACGGCTCGCGATGGATGAGGTGCTGCCGAGCCTCAAAGCCGACTAGATCGGCACGCAGTGACGACCCTACCTTTTTTACCAAATATCATGCCCAACCTCACTGAAGCCCGAGCGCTCTACGACCTGCCGCTCAACACGCTGATCTTCAAGGCTCAGCAAGTCCACCAGGCCAACCAAGATCCGGCGGGGGTGCAACTCTGCACGCTCAAGTCGATCAAGACCGGGGCCTGCCCCGAAGACTGCGCGTATTGTCCGCAGTCCGTGCACAATAACACCTTCGTCGAGGCCGAGGCCTTGATGGAGACCGATGCCATCCTCGTCGACGCGCGTCGCGCGAAGGCTGGTGGTGCGACCCGCTTCTGCATGGGTGCCGCTTGGCGTCGCGTGAATGACGGCAAGCAATTCGACAGCGTGCTGAACACCGTCTCGGGCGTGAAAGCCCTCGGCCTCGAAGTCTGTTGCACGCTCGGCATGGTCAGTGAGCAGCAGGCTGGCCGACTCAAGCAGGCCGGTTGCGACGTGTATAACCACAATCTCGATACCTCGCGCGAGCACTACTCCAAGATCATCACCACGCGCACTTATGACGACCGGCTCCAGACACTTTCGAACGTCCGCAAGGCCGGCCTCGAAGTCTGTTCCGGCGGTATCATCGGCATGGGCGAGACCGTCGATGACCGTTTGAAAATGCTCGTCGAACTCGCCGTCCTTGAACCGCAACCGGACTCCGTCCCCATCAACGCGCTGGTCGCCGTCGAAGGCACGCCGCTGGCGGGACGCAAGTTCGTGGATAGTATCGAATTCGTCCGCACCGTCGCCGTGGCCCGCATCCTGATGCCGAAAGCCATGGTTCGCCTCTCGGCTGGTCGCGGTAACATGAACGACGAGACCCAGGCTCTCTGCTACCTAGCTGGCGCCAACTCGATCTTCCTCGGCGAGAAACTGCTGACCACCGGCAATCCGGACATCGAAGAAGATATGAATCTTATGAAACGTCTCGGCCTCCATCCGATGCATCCTGAGGAAGCCCGCCGCATCCATCGCGGCGAGATTGCGCCGGCGGCTGCGCAGCCGGCCGAATGGCCGAACGTCGAAGAATTTGCCGCCGCCAACGCCACGGAAGAATCCTGCGGCCAAGGCGGCTGCGGCTGCAAATAACATGGCCATCCTCTTCGTCACCGGCAGCGACACTGGCGTGGGCAAAACCCACGTCGCCGGACTGTTGGCCCGCCGCCTGTCACGGGATGGATTTACGCAGGTCATCAAACCCGTCGAGTCGGGCGCGGGCGCCGGACGCGCGGCGGACGCTCCTAAGGCCGCGGGTAAGTGGGCCGAAGCGCACACGCTGATGACGCTCGCCGCGCCGATCGCGCCCTTAGCCGCAGCCAAGAAGGCCGGCAAGAAACTGGATCTCGCCACGCTCCTGAAACTTTATCGCGAAGTGCCGTATGCGCCGTGCCGCATCATCGAAGGCGCCGGCGGAGTGGCTGTGCCCATCGATCCTAAAGGCAAGGACTGGGCAGATTTTGCGGCGGCCATCAATCCGACCGTCGCCATCGTCGTCGTGGAAGATCGCCTCGGTGCGATCAACCAGGCGCGGATGGCGATCGCGTATCTCAGTCGCCATTACGAAGGCCCGATGGGCGTGTGGCTGAATGCGATCAAGAAGCCTTCGGCGGCGGTGGCGGCGGCGAATCGCGCGGGCCTGGCGGAATCTTGGATTCCCTTGCTGGGTGAATCCGGTCGCGGAGCGAAGTCGGTCCGTTTCCATTTCCTGCCGAAATGAACGCGGCCTTGCTGCAACGTCTTCGGATGTCGCTCGCGCAACGCGCGGGCTCGACGTTGCGTCGCAAGCTCAGCGCCCGGTCCTCGACTGATACCCGCGTCAACTTGGCGGATAATGATTATCTGGGTCTCTCGCGCGATCCGGCGGTCGTCGCGGCCGGCGTCGCGGCCTTACACGAATGGGGCGCCTCATCTTCCGCGTCGCCCCTCGTCACGGGCTATACCGAATTACACCAGCGGCTAGAGCAGACCCTCGAGACCTGGCAGGGCTACGCGCATGGCCTCGTCATGAACACCGGTTTTGCGGCCAACTCGGCTGTGCTCGGAGGGTTACCGAAGAAGGGCGACCTTATCCTCGCCGACCGCTTGGTCCACGCGAGCATGTTGGATGGCATCATGGCCTCGGGGGCGAGGTTGCGGAGGTTCGCGCATAACGATCTCGATGCGCTCGAACTCATGTTGCACGAGGAACCAGCGTTGGAGGGAGTAATCTTTGTCGTCACAGAAAGTGTTTATTCCATGGACGGCGATAGCCCGGATCTGAAACGTCTGGCATCATTGCGTCAGCGCTTTGGCTTTTGCTGGGTCTTGGATGAAGCCCATGCCACGGGTTGGTATGGCGCGACGGGTTCTGGTCTGCAGGAAGGGCAGGGCGTTTTCGCGGCAGCTGATATCGTCGTGGGTACGCTCGGCAAAGGCCTCGGCTCGCAGGGGGCCTATGTGCTCTCGCATGCGCCAGAAGTGCGCGACGCCCTGATTAATTTCGCCGGTGAATTCGTCTACTCGACTTACCTGGCGCCCTCCTGTGCGGCCGCGGCGTTGGCCGCCATCGGCCGGGTCAAAGCCCTTGCGGTCGAACGCATTCAGCTGCATGCGATGTCGCACGCTTGGCGGGACGCCTTATTAGAAGCCGGCTTCGCGGTACCCTCGGGTGATTCACCGATCATCCCGCTCATCTTGGGTGATGCGGAGATCACCTTAAAATACGCCACGGCGTTGCGGGCGGCTGGTTTCATGGTCTCGGCGATTCGTCCGCCCACCGTCCCGGTGCGCACGGGTCGGATTCGAATTTCACTGCGTCGTGGACTCACGCCGCAGGTGCTCGCTGATTTCACCGCCGCGTTGAAAGGAGTTCGCGTATGAAGATAGGGTGGATCGGAGGGTGGGGCGTTTCGTTGGAAGAAATGCGAGCCATCGCCGTGGCGCATGCGCCAGAGGCCGAGCACCTGATTTATCCGCCGGTCATGGGTGCGGCGGAAAATCTCGTCGGTTGTGATGCCGTCATCGCGTGGTCGCTCGGGGCGCATTTAATTTTAGAAGCCGGGGCCCGAGGCGTAAAGTTGCCGGCGAAAGTTTTGCTCTTCGCACCATTCACTTCCTTCTGCGCGGAGCATGGGGCCTGTGGGCGGATTCCGGAAACGCAGGTCAAGTGGCTGCGTCGCTGGCTGGAGACCGAACCGGCCGCGGCTTTGGCTGATTTCCGGAAACGGGCGGGACTCACCCCAATGACCGGCACCGAGTTGCCCTATGTATTGGAATACCTCTTGGCGGGCTTGGATGTGCTGATTCAGCCCGCGGGCATCTCGCTGGTCACGTTTGGCCGCCAAGGTTTGCCCACGGGGTGGGAGGCTTACGTCGGGGAGAAAGATACCTTGTTAAATCCGGAGGGCGTTTGCCAAGCCATCCTCGGTTGTCATATTGGAGAAGGCTTGGGACACGACCTTCGCGAATTCCTGAACGCCTGACCTTGATGCATTTTCACGAACGAGCCGAAACTTATGAGGCGCATGCCGCCCCGCAGAAGCGCTTCGCCGAAGCCTTGGCTGCGTTCGCGCCGTTTCGGCGGGGAGTGCGCGTGACCGAGCTCGGTGCTGGGACTGGTTTTCTGACGGCGGCTTTGCTTGCGCAGGGCGTGAACGTCGACGCCACCGATTCCTCGCCTGCCATGGTGGAAGTCGGACGTGAGGCCGTGCCCGCGGCGAATTGGAAAGTGCATGATGCCTTTGGCCCCATTGAAAAAGCGAAGGCCTTGGCCTCGACGGGACTCTTGCATTGGGCGGCGGATCCGGCGGCGGTCTTGAAGCATTGGCATGCCGCGTTACCGGAAGGCGGCCGACTGCTCCTCGGCGTCCCGTGTGATCCTTGCCTCAATGAACTGAGGGACCTTATCGGCGAAGGACCGGTGCGTTGGCGTGACGAAGCCCAATGGTTGAATTTATTAAAAGCCGCGAAGTTCGACGTCCATGCGCATGGCGTCTTGGAGTCGGAAGAAATTTATCCGAGCGCGTTGGATTTCCTGCGGTCGTTGCATCGCAGCGGCGTGACCGGCGATCCGCGGATGTCACCGGGAGAATTGCGCGACCTGTTGCGGGATTACGACCGCTTGAATGCCCGGAAAGACGGTGTGGCTGCGACCTGGGCGTGGTTGTTAGTGGATGCGACGGTGCGCAGGTAGAGATGCGATGACATCGCATCCGTCTGTCTTGTGGTAGGGGCGCCACTGCGTGGCGTCCGTGGGCGGACGGAGGTTGTGGGTCCGATTACTTGCCCGGCTCAACGATGATCTCACTGCGAACGGACGCGACGCAGTCGCGCCCCTACCCAAAGCAGAGAGACGAATTTAAAGGGAGACCGGAATGGATGCTGTGGGGGATGCAATTTCAGGTCCCAGGTCTCAGCCGTCGGGTATCTGGTTCAGGTCTTCAGGTGCGGGCGCAGGTGTCGGGTCCTGAACCAGAACCTGAACCCGTACCTGTAGCCGAGACCTGTCACCCGAAATGGGTTTGCATCGGGTAGGGTTGAGCGTTCTCGCTCAACCGCGGCTGACCGAGGGCGGTCAGCCCTACCCAAGGCAGCTAGGGCAGCACGCGGTGCTGCCCCTACCTCATGATCTTATTCAAAACTAAACTCTCCGTCCATGGATTCGGGCGGAGGGGCATCGCCGGCGAGGATGGTGCGGACGAAAAGATCGCGATGCTCGGCGCAAGAGCCGTGTTTGCGGAGGGCGTCGACGTGTTCAGGCGTGCCGTAGCCTTTATGCGTGGCGAAACCGTATTGCGGATAGCGTTCGTGCATCGCGACGAGCATACGGTCGCGTTCGACCTTCGCGATGATCGAAGCCAAGGCGATGGCGAGGCTCTTACCGTCGCCGCCTTTGACGGATTCATGGGCCCAGGCGAAGGGGCGGAGCGGTAGACCGTCGACCAGCACGAGGAAGGTGCGGGCATCCGAACGTCCGAATAGTTCGCCCTCGGTGCCAGCGGCGGCGAAGAGCGGGGCGATCGCGCCTTGGGCGAGTTTGGCGATGCAGCGAGCCATCGCGAGGCGGGTGGCGCCGAGGATATTATGCGCGGAGATTTCCATCACCGAGCCGGTGGCCCAGGCGGTCTTCAGTTTCCCTTCCGCTTCCATTTCCGCGATACGGGCGCGAAGCTCGGCACGTTTTTCTGGCGAAAGCTTTTTCGAATCATTGGCCCCGGCCAATTTGCGCAACCATGTCGGTTCGCCGTAAAAGCCCGCGTCGAGCAGCACGGCACCCGCGACGACCGGGCCGCAAAGCGAACCACGACCGGCCTCATCGACGCCCGCGATACCTGGACGGTCGGCACCTTTCTTGCGGTCGAATGATGCCAGCGAGGCCACGTCTTATTCCGCTTTTTTGCGGCCCTTGAAAGGCTTGGGGGCGGGCGGTTCAAGGCCGCGCGCTTCGTAAGCGGTCTTGAAGTGAAGCTTGGCGAAATTGACGAGGATCGCGGGACCGAGCCGGCCGACCAGTTCGATCGCGACATTCTTGGCCTCGGAGCCGGAGCCTTTGGGTAGGTGGATGTTGCCGTCGGCGGAAAGCCGGTCGAGTTCGCGGACGAACGCCGCGCGCGCGACGATGGAAGCCGCCGCCACGACCGGATCGGATTCCGCTTTCGTGCGCATGCGTAGGTCGAACTCAACACCCTTGCGCGCGCGTTCCTTCTGGCCGATTGGTTCTTCGGAGAATTGGTCGAGCAGGCCCCATTTTGGACGACGCCCGTTCATTTCTTCGTAATTCTTCAAGGCCTCTTCGCAGGAAGTCGCATGCATCCAGCCCAGCAAGCGG
>JAPLTU010000084.1 GCA_026397965.1 Verrucomicrobiota bacterium
CGCAGTGGCGCCCCTACCTGATACAGCCAGGTAGGGCTGACCGCCCTCGGTCAGCCGCGGTTGAGCGAGGGCGCTCAACCCTACCCAAAGCAGAGGCGTTTCAGATTCGGGCCCGGGACCTGAGCCTGCCAACCGGGGCTGCCACCCGATATGAGCCTCTCACGTTTGCACCTAGGTCAGCACGCAGTGCTGACCCTACCCAATGCGGCTAGGACAGCACGTGGTGTTGTCCCTACCTCGATGTCCCCGTGCCCACATGTCACCTTGCCCACGTGTCCCCTCGCGCTCCGTCGCGCCCACCTTTGCACAGGCCGCAGGCCGATTTGCACTTTTGCACCTCGGACGGCTCGGAGAGCCGTCCCTACCCATTGCCTCCCTTGTCAACCGGCCCACTGATCAACCAATCAACCAACGGTGTCTCAAAATTTTCCCTATACTCAATACTCTATACTCGATACTCTGCGTTCGCCGATAACTCAGCGCACTTCATGCCCCTAGCACTCGTCTTTTTCCTCCTGCTTTCCGTCGTCGCGCGCGCGGGCGGATTATTCGATGCCGGCGCCTGGGCCCCCATCGTCTTACCGGCCGAACCCGAGCCCGACGAATGGTACGGTGCCCAATCTCTCGCCGATTGGTGCGAACGGGTGACGGGTCAGCGCCCCGAGGTCATCTTGGAGGAAGCAAATAAGCCCTCCCCCGGTTGCGCTATTTTCATCGGTCAGACGCAAGCCGCCAAGGCCGCTAAAATCTCTTTGCCGAGCATTGAAGGAGATGTCGCCCTCCGCGAAGTCCGTCGCTCCGCCGTGTTCCTCCTCGGAAATAATCCGGTGTCCACGCGCATCGCCATCGGCCGCTTCTGCGAACAGCACCTTGGGATATTCTTCGTCCAACCTTCGGCCCGCGGCGCCGATTGGAAAATGCTTTCCGAAGTCCGCCTGCCCGAGCGAGATCTTTTCCGTCCGGCTTTCGCTTGGCGGAGTATCGGCGGGTTGAACGAAATGTCTTCCGATTGGGCTTACTCCATCGGCTACGGCCAGGCGTTGACTTTCTCGCACGGCTTCTACGCGGCGTTCGGCAAAAAAGAATGGAAGCAAGACCCGACGTTGTTTGCGCAGATCAATGGCAAGCGCATCGAACCCCTGAACGGCGGCTACGATCCCAATCCGAATCTGGCCCATCCGCTCGCCCCTGAAATCGGCGCCCGTTACGCCCGCGAGTGGTTCCATAAGCACCCCGAAGCCATGGCAGTGCCATTGGGCATCAACGATTCGATCAAGTTCGATGACAGCGTGTCCTCCGAGGGTTGGTATCGCGACCGGGCCGTACGTACGGATTATGTGATGAATTACCTGAATCAAGTCGCTGGATCTTTTTGGCAGCCCGCGGGCGACCTCGAAGGCAAATCCCACGCACTCGGTACGCTGGCGTATCTGCAGACGTTGCGGGCGCCGAAGATAAAGCTGAACCCAGCGATCTTTCCTTGGGTCTGCGCGGATCGTTTTGGTTACGCCGACCCGGCTTTCGCCGCGATGGAGTCGGCCAATCTTGCGGCTTGGGTGAAGTCTGGCGCGAAACGCGTCGGTGCTTATGATTATTGGTATGGCGTCGATTACTGCGTGCCGCGGATTAATTTCGCGGCCGAAGCGCTCGCCATCCGGACCGAAAAAGCGGTGGGCGTGAAGGGCTGGATCGCCGAACTTTACCCAGTCTGGGCATTCGATGCCCCGAAGGCCTGGCTGGGCGCCAAGCTTTTGGAAGACCCTTCGCGTGATTATCAGGTTTTGCTCAAGCAATGGTTCGAGGCGGCGTATGGCCCGGCCGCGGACGCCATGCGGCAGGCCTACCAGACGATGGAAGACGCCTGGCAACGAGATGCGCAACGGGGTGGGGCCAATCAGTGGATCCGCCACTTCCGCGAAGAGCATTCGGCCGCGGTTTTAGCGGACGGCGAAATCAAAGCGATCAGCCGCCAGTTGCAGTCGGCCAAGGAAGCGCTCGCGACCCAAGATAAATTATCGCATCGGCTGAAGAACCAACGCTGGCGCTTGGAGCAATTTAACGATGCGTGGGAAATGACGCTTCGCTTCCGCCGGGTCTATCAGGCCCGGATGGCTCAGCCCAAGACTTCCACGCATGCCATGGCGGCGCTGGTCGAGCTCAGCCAGGCCGAGGCCACGTATAAATCGAGTCAAGACCGGTTCAATCTCGCTTGGGGGGCCTCGGGCCAACCGCTCCACTGGTTTGAATTCATCGCAACCAATCCGCGGGCCTTATGGGTGGCGAAGGCGGCGGCGAATCCGCGTCTGGCCGCGGAGCTCCAAGCTTGGGCGAAGACCGATACCGCTGGTAAGGGCGCGTTAGATTACTTTATCTCCGCCGCGCAAGCTGCTGGCTTGGAGGTAGAGGCGCATCGGATCGATGCTCTGACCCTGACGGGCTCCGCCGTGCGTCCGGAATTATTAGATATCAGTCCGGGGCAGAATAACGCCGTCGAATGGCAGTCGGAGCATCTGCATGTCTTGGCGCATGGCGGGAAAATCAGCCGAGGAGATGCCGCGGTAAGCAAAGGTATACCCGTGATCCCCGGGCAAGTCATCCGCTTGACGGTGAATTTAGATGCTTCGGTCAAGGTCGATCCCGAAGCGCAAGTCCGCCTGACGCTGCGCTTCATCGGCGCCAAGAAGACGCCCATGGTCTCGGTGCTTTGCGCTAAGAATGGTGGCACCGTGACGTCGGTGGTGCCCGCCGATGCCACCGAAGCGGATTATGAAATCATCTTTGAAAGGGAAATTGCTATCCAAGGTTTCGACCTCTACCAATTTTCGGCGGCCGATCTCGCCCGTCGCTAAATGATAAAACGCCTCTTCGACCTCGGATTTTCCTTTTGCTGGCTGGTGGGCTTTGCGCCCTTACTCGCCTTGGTCGCGCTCCTGGTCCGGATTAAATTAGGTTCACCGGTCTTGTTCATCCAAGAGCGGCCAGGCTTGGGGGGGAAGCCGTTTCGCATGGTGAAATTTCGCACCATGACCGACGAACGTGATGCCCAAGGCAATCTTTTGTCGGATGAAATCCGCCTGACGCCTTTCGGTAAGTTTCTCCGGGCGTCGACTCTGGATGAGTTCCCAGAGATGTGGAATGTGCTCATCGGCGAGATGAGCGTCGTCGGCCCGCGGCCGCTCCTGATGCGTTATCTGCCGCTCTATGACGCCACGCAGGCTCGGCGGATGGAAGTGAAGCCCGGCGTCACCGGCTGGGCGCAGGTTAACGGCCGTAACTCGCTTTCGTGGGACGAGAAATTCGCGCTAGACGTGTGGTATGTTGATCATGGCACCTTTTGGTTGGACATGAGAATCGTCGTCCGGACCTTCTTCAAAGTCTTCGCGCGGAGTGGCATCAACGCGGCGAACGCCGCGACGATGGAGGAGTTTAGAGGAAATGGTAAATAGTTGATTGGTTGAACAGTTGGCCGGTTGGCCAGAGAGAGAGGCACCGTTAGTTGAAGTGTTGATCGGTTGGCCGGTTGGCCAGATGGAGACAAAGCGTCAGTTGATCAGTTGAAAGGTTGGCCAGTTGGCCAGAGAGAGGCGGGTAGATTAGGATTCCGCTGATTTCAGGCGCTGCTGTCGCATGCGAATCAGGCCGCCGAGTAATCTCGCTACTTCTGCTCTCTTTTCCGATAGCCGTTGATACTCCACCGTCTCGATCCAGCCGAGATCGTGGCCTATCCAAAGCTGAGTCTCCAGCTCGCTCAAGGAGCCCCTGGCGATTAGCAAGAATCTCAGTGCCTCCTTGTTGGTCCCGCGGTCGTTTCCTTCGGCGATATTCGAGGGAACGGATAAAGCAGCACGTCCAAGTTGATCGCAATAGGCATAATGACCATACAGTTTCGGCGTAGCAGCCATCCGGTAGATGTCAGAGGCGAGAGCCCGTGACTGCTTCCAGACCATCAGGTCTCGGAATGTGAAAGGCCCGGCGTTAGAAGACGGCTGTTTATCCATGCCGCCATCATGTATCGAATTCTTTTGAATTCACGAAAACTGGTCTGAGGACTTTAGCCTCACGCTTCCCAGTCCCTAATCCCTAGGTGCCTTCTCCTCTTTGGCCAACTATTCAACAGATCAACAGGTCAACCAACTCGTGGCATGCAATCTGGCCAACTGGCCAACCGTTCAACTTTTCTTGCCCAACGCACGCAAGACAGGGTCTCGCCCCAACGGCAAGTCTACCGGCGCCCCACCGGCTTGCGCGGATTGATAAAGCGCG
>JAPLTU010000069.1 GCA_026397965.1 Verrucomicrobiota bacterium
CGCGGGCCTCATCCTGGGCCCGGAAGAAATTCATCGTCGCCGCCATGGGCCGACTTCAGCTTAGAAAGAAACCTTCGGAGCTTCGCGCTCGGCTTCGCTTTCGACCTTAAAGAACTCGGCGGCGGTGAAACCAAAAGCATTGGCGATGAATACGCGGGGGAAAGTCTCGCGGCCGGTGTTATAGAAAAGGACGGCGTCGTTGTAAGCCTGACGCGCGAAAGCGATCCGATTTTCGGTTGAGGCCAATTCCTCCATCAGGCTGCGCATGGTAGCGTCGGCCTTCAGATCGGGATATTGTTCTGAAACCACCATCAGGCGACCTAAGGCGCCGCTCAGACCGGATTCCGCCTTGATGACGTCATTCATCGCCGTCGGGTCGCCAGGGTTGCCGGCATATCGCACATTGGCCTGCGTGGCCTTGGCCCGGGCCTCGATTACGGCCGTGAGCGTGCCGCTTTCGTGCGCCATGTAACCCTTGGCCGAGGCGACGAGATTAGGGATCAGGTCGTGGCGGCGCTTAAGCTGCACGTCGACCTGGGCGAAGGCGTTACGAAAGAGATTACGGAGCTCAATGAGCCCGTTGTACATGCCGACGGCGATGAAACCAGCGAACAACGCCACCACGGCGATACAGAGAAATGCTGGGAGTATCATGATGACACTCACTTTAACCGCGGAAGCCACGGACGCAAGTCGGCTGTAAGCATCTCTATAATAATTATCTGTAACAATTGGAACGACCCCCTTATTCGCCCGCAACAATCGGGCTTAAGTCAAGGCTTCTAAGCGTTGGCAGACATCGTTAATTAGGAAAGCGGGGGTCGAGGCACCGGCCGTCACGCCGACCAAGCGATACCGCGACACCGCCTTAAAATCGAGTTCGGCGGCAGTTTCCACATGGAAGCAGGGCAACCCTTGCAGCTCCACCAGTTTGGCCAACTTCACGGTATTGGCCGAATGACGTCCGCCGATGACGACGATCGCCTCGCAACCCTGACGGCGAAGCTCGACCACGTCGGCCTGCCGATCTTTGGTCGCCCCGCAGATGGTATCAAATATCAAGGCGCTCGGAACGCGCTTTTTCAAATGGTCAGCGAGTTTCTCAAACTCGTCGGTGAACATCGTCGATTGCGAGACCATGCAGACCTGCGTACCTAATTCTGGAAGCGCCTCGATTTCAGCCACGGATGTGATGACGTGTCCTTGCCCCTCGGCATAGCCAAGCAGACCGATGACCTCGGGATGCTTCGGGTCGCCGAAAATCACCGTCTTAAATCCCTTCTTGGCGTGCATCCGCACCTTACCGGCGATGATGCCGACATCCGGACAGGTCGCGTCGCGGAATTCCATGCCCAGGGATTTGAGATAAGCACGACGCTCAGGCGAGATGCCGTGCGCTCGGACCACCATGACCGCTTGGTCATCCGCCGCCTTGGCGACTTCGAGCCGGGCTTGGCTGCTGTAATCTCCCACCTCGCGGATACCTTCGCCTGTAAGTACTTCCATCATCTGGCGGTTATGGATCAGCGGGCCATCGGTATAGACCGGATGGCGGCCCTTCTGGGCATATTCGCGGGCGATATCGATAGCGCGTTCGACGCCCCAACAAAACCCCGCGGACTTGGCTCGGATGACCTTCACGCCCTGCACGGTGAAGATAACCCGGGGCGATTCAAGCAAAGTCAGTCGAAGGCCTACTTGGCCGGCACGCCCCAGACTTCCGCTTCGACATAATCGTTCGAAGGCGCCGCCGAATTGCCCTTGGAGTAGAAACGGACGTAACGCGCCTTGACGGCGGAGACCGGCATGACCCGGCCCTCGTTCGATTCATAATAAGAATAATCGGAGCCCTTCCCGAGTCCGAGCTCATTCTCGGCATCGTTATTATAGACCGTCACGACGTCTTTCTTAAATTGGGAATCGTTCGAAAGCTGGACGACGACGTCCAGGTAGACCCGACGTTCGCGGTGGAAGTGCCACAAGGCGATGGCGTGGATCTCACCCAGCTTGGCCAGATCGATCTGCATCCATTGCGCTCCGCGGGGCAGCTCGACTTCAAAGCCTTCTTCGCCGCCCTTATCGCCATCAGTCAGGTAGGAGAAGTCGCCGGCATTCGCTTCCTTGGCGCTCGACGTCACGACGCAACCCTTCGCCAGGTTTTGCGCGGCGGCGGGGACCTTGGGTAAAACCCGCGGACCTTTACTAACCGGCTCGAGGTTGGAAATCTTGAAGGGGCGAGGCGTGCCCATGGCCACGGATTTAGGTAGGACCAGCGGCAGCTCCTTGTCTTGGGCCAAGAGCAAGGTAGGGCTAAGGAGAAGTAAAAGGCTGAGTCGGAGCATAGGGGGATGAAAAGTAGACAACCTAACGAGGGGAAAGTTTCAAGCCCGCGGTGCGTCCAAGGTGCGTACCCGCCGGTTCTTCAACGGGAAACGCAAGGTCACGGTCGTACCCACCTCGGGCGTGCTCTGAATGTCAACCGTCCCGCCATGGGCGCGTAATATTCTTAATAAGACCAGCATGCCGATGCCGCCGCCCGAGGCCTTGGTGGTGTAGTAGGCGTCGAACACGCGGGTGAGCTTGTCGGCGGGGATGCCGACGCCGGTATCGGCGATCGCCAGGACGACCCATTCGTCGTCCGACGTCAGGCGGACATGGATGTCGCCCCCGCGATCCATGGCCTCAAGCGCGTTCTTCATCACGTTGAACAAGGCCTGTTTGATTTGATTGCGGTCGCCCAAGATCAGCGGGATTTCTTCGGGCACATCGACCGAGACCCGGACGCCGAGCTGTTCCATCTGGTCGCGCAAGAGGTTCATCGCTTCGGCTACCAACGCTACCAGATCAGTATCGGCCAGATTGGGCGGGGTTTGCCGGACTGCGCCCAAGAAATCGCGCACGATGCCGTCAAGCCGGGCGATCTCACCCTGACAGACCTCCGCCGCCTTGCGGACTTTGACCGCGGCGGGCGAATCGCCGAGCTTCGCGGCTTCACGTTGCAGAAGTTGCAGATGAATCCCAATGGCGTTGAGCGGATTGCCGACCTCATGGGCGACGCCGGCCGCCAACGTGACGATGGAATCGATGCGCTCGCTTTCGATACGGTCTTCGGTCTGCACACGCTCCTTGGTGACATCGCTCAGCACGGCGACGCGACGGGCGCGCTCGGCCCCTTGGGCGTCCCCTACCCGCGTCAGATGCAAGCGGAGTAGACGTGGCTCGGGATAACGCACTTCAAGCTCACGTGTCAAAGCACCCACGGATTCCGGCAATTCCAAAGCCAAAGCGATATCGGGAGAAATCCGGCGAAGTTCGGCGCCGTTGATCAGCTCGCCACTCACGCCCAATAATTGGACCGCGGCCGTGTTGGCATATTCGATCGAGCCGTCATGAGCCATAACAAGCACCCCTTCGCGCAAAGTGTCTAAGACCGTCTCCATCAAAGCACGCTCGCGTTCGAGGCGGCGGGCCAAGATCGCGAGGTTCTGAGCATCCAGATCATCAATCCGACCTAAGACGCGGGCCAAAGAACTGAAGGGGCGGTGCGACATATCAGCGGGCGTGCACGGTCAGGTGCTGAAGCAAGAGCGCGATTAGTTGCTGGGCGAGGACCGTCTTGGTCGCCGGACCCATGACCTGACGGAACCCGTCGGCACCCAAGACAATCAGGCGATTGGTTTCGGCCCCAAAAGCCCCGTCCGGTCCGGCAACCGAATTCGCCGCGATGAAATCGATTTTCTTCTGGACGAGCTTGGCGCGCGCATTCGCTTCGACGTCTTCGGTCTCGGCGGCGAAACCAACCAACAGCTGCCCCGGACGCCGCTGTGCGGCCAAGGTGGTCAAGATATCCGGGACCGGCTCGAACTCGACTGTCAGCGCCTGCCCTTGCTTCTTCAGTTTCTCGGGGTGGCGAACCTTGGGTCGCCAATCGCTGACGGCCGCGGTCATAATTAAAATATCACAGGCGCCGAAGAGCGCGTCCACCTGGCGCGACATTTCGTCCGCGGTGACGACCGGGTAAAGCACGACGCCCGCCGGCTCGGGCAGTGCCACGGGGCCCGCCACGAGATCTACCGTCCACCCGGCTTGCCGGGCCGCTGTCGCCAACGCAAAACCCATCTTGCCTGTCGAAGGATTGCTCACAAAGCGCACCGGATCGAAAAATTCGCGCGTGGGGCCTGCGGTGATGAGGCAACGGAGGGACATGGGAAGAAGGATGACAGAGGACTGCCACGACCCCTAAGTTGGCTTATGCTGGGGCGGGAAACAATAGCGAAGGGACAGGGCTAGGGCCAGGGGCAGGAAAGGCAGAGAGACAAAGGGAGACCGGAAACCGGGAAGGATGCTGGGGTACAAATTGCTGAAGGGTGACAGGTGACGGGCACGGGAACCGGGAGTTCAGGCATCGGCCCTTCGGGGGACGGCCGCAGGAACCCGAAGCCGATGGCAGATGGCCGAAGCGCTGACTCCCGAACCGCCGATGCCCAGACGGCCGTCACCCGTCACCTGAAATGAATCCACCCCAGCCAATCATCCGATCTCCAGTTTCCCCTTGAGCGCCCCCTGCATCGGGTAGGGCTGACCACCCTTGGTCAGCCGCGGTTGAGCGAGGGCGCTCAACCCTACCGAAAGCATGCCGCCTCACCTTTACACCTTTGCACAGGCCGTAGGCCGATTTAAACTTTTGCACCGAGGGCAGCACGTGGTACTGCCCCTACCCTAACCCCTACCCCTTGCTTTATCTGCCACTCGTGCTCACATTGCCCGCATGGAACTCTTTCTGGCGACCGGCAATAACCACAAAGTGGAGGAGTTTAACCGTCTCTTCGCCAAAGCGGGCTTAAAAGTAAAAGTACGGTCAGCGAAAGATCTGGGTGGCATGCCGTATGTGGACGAGAATACCGGAACGTTCACTGGTAATTGCCGCCTGAAAGTCGAAGCCCTGCGACGGATCGTCCCGCCCAAAACCTGGGTACTCGCGGATGACAGCGGCCTATGTTGCGATGCGCTGCAAGGCGGACCGGGCGTCGATTCCGCCGTCTATGCGGGCAACGGCGCGACGGACGCTGAGAATCGGGCCAAGCTGCTGGAAGCGATGAAAAAAGCTCCCGCCCACAAACGTGGTGCTCGCTTCGAGTGCCACCTCATCCTCCTCGGGCCTAACCATGAGGATGAAAAGTTTGTCGGTCAGTGTTGGGGAAAAATCTTAGACGCCGAAGTCGGCACGCAAGGTTTCGGTTACGACTCGCTCTTTGTCCCGGCCAATGAGGAAAAAACTTTCGGTGAATTAAGCCCGAAGCAGAAGGACGTCATCAGCCACCGCGCCAAAGCTTTCGCCTTGATGGTCGCCTGGTTCAAGGAAAACGGCTTCGGCCGAAGCTGATTCGCTTAACTGACGGAAGCGAGGCAGGGACAGCACCGCGCCCGCTCAGAAGAATACTGCTTCCGACAACGCCTCGGCGGGGCCCATCAAGGCAACGCGCTGCGTAACAGGGCGCGCATCGTGGCTGCGCGTGAAGCTGATCGTCGCGCGAGTGCCTTGATCGGAGTGCTCCCACGAAAAACGCGCGCCATCTTCATAAGACCACTCCGCATCGAAATTATCGCCCGGCGGTGGCGTCTCACTCAACGTGAAGGGTGAACTCAGATGCGCCCGCGAGAGGCCAGCGCAATGGGTAAGGCATTCGCGCATCCAAGAGAGAAGCCCGACGGCCTCGCCGCGCATACTTTTGCCATGCGAGAGCGCTACCGCCCGCAAGCCGCGCACGAGTTCAGTCGGAGCGTGGGCGGCCAGGTATTGCCCCAGAGCTTGACGCACGGGCAAGCAGCGCGCGACCGATAAATCGCGAACCGACGCCGGCACGGGAAAAGCTAATTTGAAAAATTCGTCGCCGCTGAGCGAACGATCGGCGACCACCCGGCGGCAACGGCTCGTCCAATCCAGCCATGGCTTCATCTCATCCGCGTTCGCGCCATGGACCCACAAGTTGGTCGGCAGATCGCCTTCCAACCAAGTAGACACGAGAGACTCGAGTTCGGTCGTCGGGCGACCGTGGGCAAGCAACAGGGCCTCACAGCAACGTTTACCGCGGCGGGAAGGGTCGAAAAAACAGACGACGTTGACCTTGGCCTCCAACGCCGCTTCCGCTTCCGCCGGGGGACGCGCGGCTAAGATTACCAACCGGCAGGGATATCGTTGCGCAAAAAGGATGGCTTCGTCGAAGCGGGCTTGCGCATCGGCGGCCGTAACGCGGGCGCCAAACATGAGGACGAGATTCATCTGCGACGCCCGGGGCGCTTCGTCCCCCTCGTTAGCCCATGCCTTGTCCAACGAAGGCAACGCGGCCGAGACTTTGACGGCAAAGCCCGGAAGCGCATCGATGACGGGGTGAGCCATATTTAAATTATCGACCCGCGTTGCGCCAGGCGTGGCCGTGCGCGGCCAGGAGGGTGTCAGCGCCAGCCGGACCCCAAGAACCAGCAGCGTAAGTTTCGACGCCCACGCGTCCCTGCTTCTGCCAGCTTTCGAGCAAGGGCGTGAAAAGGCGCCACGACGCTTCGGTCTCATCACCGCGGATGAAGAGGGTCCGGTCACCCACGATCGCGTCGAGGATCAGGCGCTCGTACGCTTCGGGCGTGTTGGAACCGTAGGTGGTGGCGTAGCGGAAACTCAGGCGGACGGGTTGCGTGCGCGGCTCGAGCCCGGGCACCTTGGAATTCAGGACAAGCGTGGTGCCTTCGTCGGGCTGGATCTGGATGACCAGGCGGTTCGGCGCGAGGTCGTAACGGGCGTCGCCCGCGAAGAGCCCAGACTCGGGCTGCTTGAACTGAATCGCGATCTCGGAGACGCGGCGGGCCAGACGTTTGCCGGAGCGCATGTAGAACGGCACACCGGACCAGCGGCTATTCTCGATGGAAAGACGCAAGGCGCAAAAAGTCTCCGTCGAGGAATCAGCCGGGATATCTTTCTCCGTGAGGTAAGCCGGTACCTTTTCGCCCCCGGAAAGACCTTCGCCGTATTGGGCGCGGACGGCATCGCCGCCCACTCCCAGCCGCAGCGGCTGGACAGCTTCGAGCAGTTTTACTTTTTCGTCGCGGATATGTTCGGCCGAGAGCGAACGGGGCTGATCCATTGCGACCAAGGCCAGCAACTGCATGGTATGGTTCTGCAGCATGTCGCGCGTGGCGCCGCTGCCGTCATAATAACCGCCGCGGGTGCCGACGCCCAACTCTTCGGCGACGGTAATCTGAACGTGGTCGACATGGCGACGATTCCACAGCGGCTCAAAGATAGGATTTGCGAAACGTAAGACCAATAAATCCTGGACGGTTTCCTTGCCAAGATAGTGATCGATACGGAAAACCTGCGATTCGCGGAAGTTGCGCGCCGCGACACTATTAAGCTGCACCGCTGATTTGAGATCCTTGCCGAAAGGCTTTTCGATGATGACCTTGCTCTCGAGCGCCGTCCCTAACCCGCGAGCCGCCAGACCCGAGCGGCCAAGATTTTCCAAGATGGCCTCAAAGACTGTCGGAGGTGTCGAGACGTAAAACACCAGTTGCAATGGCCGGCCGGCTTGTTTTTCGGCTTCAGCAATCTTGAGCTTGAGCGATTCGTAGGCCGCCGGCTCGTCATAGCCACCGGACTGGTAGGCCGAATGATTTTCGATCCGCTTCCAGATATCCGCGCGGAAGTCGCGGCGGGAAAACTGGGTGATATCGGCGGCAGACTGGGTGCGGAAATCCGCATCGGCGATGGGCTTCCGACCGAAGCCGATGAGGTGAAAATCGGCAGGGAGCAGACTGTCGACAGCCAGGTTGTAAAGCGCCGGCAGAAGTTTGCGGGCAGCCAGGTCGCCCGAGGCGCCGAAGATGATGATACAAGTCGGCTGAGCACCGCGGTGCTTGCTGAGACCGGTAAGGAAAGGATGGCGTTCTGTTTCAGACATCGGATTCAAGGGCGACGACGCCCAAAGAGGACTTCGCCACGGTGTTGAAGGATGCGGACGGTGCCCTTGTTGCAAACCAGAACTTCGACCACATCAAAGCGCGTGTGCGGCGCACCGCCGATTTCGTGCAGCCAGCCCTTCGCCGCCCGTCGTAAAGCGGTCTTTTTTCGCTTATCCACCGCCCAAAAGCCGGCCCCTCCGACTTCCGCCGTCCGGGTCTTCACTTCCACAAAAACCAGCACATCGCCATCGAGGACGACAAGGTCGAGTTCGTCGCGACCGTAGCGCCAGTTACGCGCGAGGCTATAACAGCCTTTCTTTTGGTAAAATCGCTCGGCCATGCGCTCCCCGCGGGCGCCCAAATCAGGCCGATGCCACCACCCGCGGAGCCGACTCCAAAGCGCTGCGAATTCCATGGGCCTAAAACAATGTCGGCCCAGCGGCCAAGCCAGCGGATTGGTGAGGGGTTCTTGACCTGAGGAACACTACGGGTCTTTCTGTGTCATAACACCCCACACCCATGCGTCTCCTCACCCTCCTCGCCCTCGCCGCCGCTGCCTGCGTCAGCGCCGACCCGATCCCAGATTCCTACCGCCAGAACGGTTGGTTCGTCGGCTCCCAAGCTTACACCTTCAAGCAATTCTCTTTCTTTGAAGCCATCGCGAAGACCAAGGAAGCCGGCGGCAATGTCATCGAGCTCTTCCCGGGACACACCCTCAAGCCTGGCTCCAAAGAAAAAACCCATCACTCCATGTCTGATGCCACCTTCGCGGAGATGAAGGCCGAACTTGATCGTCAGGGCGTGCGCGCCGTCAACTACGGCGTCATCGCGGCCAAGGATAAGGAAGAAGTCTACGCCATCATGAAGTTCGCCAAGAAGCTCGGCCTCTACTCCGTCTGCACCGAATCCACCGAACAGATCGCCGCCTGGGAAGCCGCCGCCATCGAATTCGACATCAAAGTCGCCTTCCACGAGCACGGCAAACGCATCGGCAAGGATGGCAAGATCGACCCGAAGTACAAGGTCTGGGATCCTCTCTATGTCCTCGGCGTCGTCGAAAGCCGCGACCATCGCGTGGGCGCTTGCGCCGACATCGGACACTGGGCCACCTCCGACCTCAAGTCCGTCGATTGCCTCAAGATTCTCGATGGCCGGATCATCAGCGTGCACCTTAAGGATAAATCTGAATTTGGTCATAAAGGTACCGTCGTTGTCGCTGGCAAGGGCGTGGTCGACGTCGATGGCTGCCTCAAGGAACTCATCCGCCAGAAGTTTGATGGCCATATCTCCATCGAGCACGAAGCGGACTGGGAGAACAGCGTTCCGCAGGTCAAAGCCGATATCGATTTCGTCAAAGCCCACGCGAAGTAAGCTTCGCTTACCGTGTGTCAAATACAGCCCCCGTCCTCGGGGGCTTTTTTGTGGGCGCGTCTTGAGGTAGGGGCAGCACCGCGTGCTGCCCTAGGGTTTCTCCTGCATCGAACTGCTATTCGGACGGTTCACCGTGTCCCGATGGATTTCCGAATCCGCGAATACTTACCCCACCAGCGTCCGCCTTGGGTGGACGAACTTGACCCCTTATTCATCACCCTCTGTCACCAGGAAAGGAAAGTCCGCCACTTCGACAATCCGTCCGCCTGGTCGGCCATTCTTTCAGCCACCAACCATCTAGACACCCGCGGCAAATGGAAGCCACTGATGATGCTGGCCATGCCGGACCATCTCCACGGCATCGTACTTATTCCCCATCCGCACCAGATTCAACAAACTATAGGCTCATTCAAGCGAGACATCGGACACACGCTGCCCACCGCCTGGCAGCGTGACGCTTTTGATCACAGGATCAGAAATTATCCGCATTATCTGGAGATACGGGATTACATCCGAGCCAATCCCGTACGAGCGGGATTAATCGGCAAAGCCGAGGATTGGCCCTACGTGGTGGAGTGGCCGATGAGACAAGAGCCATGCTAGGGCAGCACGCGGTGCTGCCACTACCTCGAGACAGGCTGCGTTCCGCCACCTGAAACAACTGCCTCTCACTTTTGCACCTTTGCACAGGCCGTAGGCCGATTTGCACTTTTGCACTTACGGGAACTCGCCAACTCACTCCGCGATCGCGGCCTTCAACTCCTTGAGCATACGCTTCAGTTCGCCGGGAGTATCGTAATCCTTACGCCCCATCGGCAACGATTCGATCGGAAGATACCCATTGTAGCCGGCCTCGCGGGCGATCTTCACAATCTTGCGCATATCGGTGAGCGGCTTATTTGGCTTACCGAATGGGGTCTCCTTGACCTGCCAGTTGACGGCCAATGGCGCAGTGAGCGCGATATCGACATACGGATCCGCGGAGAGGTATTTGCCGGTGTCCACAATGGCGCGACAGTTCGGATGATTCACGCGCTTGAGCAGGCTGACGTGCTCGGCACCGCTGGTCAGGAAGTCGCCATGGTTCTGGACTCCGATGAAGATGCCATGTTTGGCCGCAAACTCGGAACACGCGCGGTAATCATCGGCCATCCAACCTTCGACCTGTTCGCGGGTGGCGCCGCCGGCGACATCGTTCCATTTCTTACCCGGTATATTAGTGTCAGCAAAGACGCGGAGCACCGGTGCACCGAGCTTCACGCAGACCTCGACCCAATCCTTCACGCGCTGGACGCCTTCGGCACGGATGGCCTTATCGGCGGTGGTGAAGTCGTTCTTCACCCCGCTGCCGCTGATCTCGAGACCAAGGCGGAAGGCCTCATGCTTGACCGCAAAAATCTCGGCATCCGTCGGGGCCTTGGGGTAGCTGGCGAAGAAATAACCCGTGACGTCGATCGCGTCGAAGCCCGCCTCGGCGGCGAAGTTCAGCAGCTGATGCATGCTCATGCCCTTAGGATTATTTGGCTCCTTGAGGCCAAGGTTCAGCTCGACGTAGAACGAGTACGCGTTGAGCGAGGTGCGGAGGCGCGAAATCTTACCGACCGACGCGGTCTCAGCGGCGCGGGCGGATAGACCGAGCGCAGCGAGCGACAGCCAGGCGGAGTGTTTCAGGAATTCACGGCGCGGGTTAGCGGAGGACATGGGGAGAGTTATTAGTGCAAAAGTGCGGAGGTACAAAAGTGCAAAAGTTTATAAAGGGCGAGAGCCAGGGCTTGGGCTAAACAAGCGATCAAAGGGAGACCGGGAACCGGGAAGGATGCTGCGGTGCCGCATTGCTTCAGGTGACGGGTGACAGCCACCGGGGCATCGGCGATTCCGGAGTCGGCTTTTCAGCCATCGGCCATCGGCTCCTGGTTCCAGCGGCTGATTCCGTCACCCGTCACCCGAAATTGTGCCCCCCGGCCAATCATCCGGTCTCCGGTTTCCCTTTGAGTTCATCCCGTCCCGCCACCTGCCACCTGGGGCCGCTCAACCCTACCCAAACAACTGCCTCTCACGTTTGCACCTTTGCACAGGCCGCAGGCCGATTTGCACTTTTGCACCTAGGACAGCACGCGGTGCTGCCCCTACCTCATTCTACCCCTCCGGCGTAAACCCGAGCACGACATCCCAGTGCGCGGCGAGTTCACCAGCCTTGGACGCCTTGAGTGGATCGAACGCCAGCGACACACTCTCGCGCTGCGCAGCATCCTTGATGCCTTTGTAGACCATATCATTCGCATTGAGCTCATGTCCCTTGATGTAGCACTGGGTGATGAGCTCTTTCTTGCCTTTAATTTTCACGGCCAGGTGGATGTGCGGCGTGCGCGGCTTGTACGCCACGGGCTTGATCGTGCGGAAAAGATATTCACCAGAAGAGCCCGTGAGGAATCGACCGAAGCCCTGGAAGTTGCCATCCCGCTTGGCCGCGTTACCGGTCTTGGTGTGGATATAGGCGCCGTTGTTATCGGCCTGCCAGATCTCGACCAACGCGTTGCGCACGGGGTCGCCGTGCTCATCGAGGATACGTCCGGACAGCCAAGCGATCTCGCCGACCGCCGGCGTGACGCCGTTATTCACGATGATCAGGTCGTTGTCGGTATCGAGCGGTAGATGGTCCGGATAAAACGGACCCTCGGTCTGTTTCGGCGTCCGCGTGAGGGCTTCGGCGAAAGCACCCGGCACGGCGAACAGCGCGGCACCCAAAGCGACCTGACGGAGAAAATCACGACGAGCACGGAGATTAGCAGGTAGCGGGGGTAAGGCCATGAGTGAGTTGATAGTGCAAAGGTGCAAAAGTGCAAAGGTGGATAAAGGGGTAGGGATAGGGGTCGGGGCAGGGGTAGGCACACAGTCAAAGGGAGACCGGGAACCGGGAAGGATGCTGCGGTGCCGCATTGCTTCAGGTGACGGGTGACAGCCACCGGGGCATCGGCGATTCCGGAGTCGGCTTTTCAGCCATCGGCCATCGGCTCCTGGTTCCAGCGGCTGATTCCGGAACCCGTGGCCGTCACCCGTCACCCGAAATTGTGCCCCCCGGCCAATCATGCGGTCTCCGGTTTCCCCTTGAGTTCCTTCAGGCCCGCCCCCTGCCACCCACGCCAGAACCCGCCACCCGAAACGATTGCCTCTCACATTTGCACAGGCCGCAGGCCGATTTGCACTTTTGCACCTAGGACAGCACGTGGTCTATCCCCTACCCCCACCCCCGCCCCTACCCCTCAGCATCTAAACCTTCCCCTCCCCGCCCTCCCCCCTTTATTCTCAGCTGACGTCCATGTCGGAAACGCCTCGCGATCACATCCTCCGCCTTCGCGCTGAAATCCAGCGTTACGAAGAGCTGTATCGAAAAAAGCACGCACCGGAGATTTCCGATTTCGAATTCGATAAGCTCGTCGACAAGCTTGCCGACCTGGAGCGGGAGTTCCCGATGTTTGCCGGGCCCGACCTCGGCATCGGCGACGACAAGGCAGAAGGCTTCCAACAACGCGACCATAAGTCGCCGATGCTATCGCTGGACAATACTTACGACGAAGCCGATTTCATGGCCTTCGGAGAACGCCTGGCCAAGGCCGTCGGCGCAAGCGCCCTGCAATTCGTCGTCGAACCCAAGATTGACGGCGTCGCCGTCTCGCTCACTTACGGAAACGGTAAGTTTGTGCGGGCGGTCACCCGCGGCAACGGTACGCGCGGCGACGACGTCACCCATAACGTTGCTCTGATCAAATCGATCCCCCGCAAGTTGGCCGACGCTCCCGACCTGCTCGAAGTCCGCGGCGAAATCTATATGGAGCTGGAGGAGTTCCAGCGCCTGAACCGCGAACGCGAAGCCGAAGGCGAAGCCCTTTACGCCAACCCGCGCAACCTCGCCGCTGGCACGGTCAAGTTACTTGATGCCGCCGTGGCCCAAAGCCGCAATCTGAGCATCGTCTGTTACGGATTAGGAGCCTGCGAACCCGCCATGTTCGCCAAACTTTCGGACTTCAAGCAACGCCTGAAAGATTGGGGCTTCCCGATTCGCGACGACATCGGACTGCAACAAGGCATCAAGGCCGCGTGGGCCGCCATCCAACAACTCGACCAGCTCCGGCGCAACCTTCCCTTCCCCACGGATGGAGCGGTGGTAAAACTGAATAGCCTCGCCGAACAACAGAAAGCCGGCACCACGAGCAAGTTCCCGCACTGGGCGGTGGCATTCAAATTTCCGCCCGACCAAGCGGAAACCATTCTGCGTGCCATCAGCATGCAAGTCGGCCGCACCGGCGCCATCACCCCCGTCGCCGAACTCGACCCCGTCTTGCTCGCCGGTTCGACCGTCGCCCGCGCCACGTTGCACAACGCCGACGAGATCACGCGCAAGGATATCCGCGAAGGCGATACCGTGCGCATCCAGAAGGCCGGTGAGATTATCCCGCAAGTCCTCGGCGTCGTACACGCGAAGCGTCCGGCTGACTCTAAGCCTTTTAATTTCGAAGCCCGGCTCAAAGAACTCGGCCTGGACGCGACCCGCGACGGAGAGGAAGCCGCCTACAAGCTCCGCACGCCTTCGCGCGAGATGAAGATCCGTCGTCTCGTCCACTTCGCCAGCAAACAGTGCCTCGACATCGACGGCCTCGGTGACGCCGTGGCCGAGCAGCTCGTGGACAGCGATCTCGTCAAAGTCCCGGTCGACGCCCTCGCTATCACGCCACCCCAGTGGCACATGCTGGAAGGCTTCAAGGACAAGTCCGTCGACAACATGATGGCCGGACTCGAGCAGGCCAAGCAGCGTGAACTCTGGCGCGCGATCCACGCCCTCGGCATCCCGAACGTCGGCATGCAGACCGCCAAGGATCTCTCTCGCCACTTCAAATCCATGGACGCGCTCGAGTCCGCCCGGGCCAGCGACCTCCTCCTCACCAAGGTCGGCAAGAAAGGCGGCGTCTCGTATGAGTCCGTCATCTCCGGCGTCGGCGTCGAAGTCTCCGAGTCCATCCTCTCCTTCTTCAGCGACCCTAATCATCGCGACTGGGTGAAGGCCATGCGCGCCGCCGGGCTTAACCTCGTCGAAGCCGCCGCCGCGGGCTCGATCGAAGGCGTCTCCGGCAAGACC
>JAPLTU010000042.1 GCA_026397965.1 Verrucomicrobiota bacterium
CTTGATCGGGTGATGGTACAGCTCGCCGCGGGTCCAGTCGCAGGTGAAGAGCGACTCGCCGTAGTTACCAGGGAAGCCGGGCTCGCTCAGGTAGAGACCACCCGTGCCGGAGCCGCCGCCGTGGTCGGCGAGGGGATGGGCGATCTCATCGGCGAAGTTCTTATACAGGCGCGGGTAGCCGGGGTTAGCCAGCGAGGTGAAGTGGTGGAAGCGCGTGTTCCAGCCCTTGCCGTCATTGGTGTTGTCGCGGGAGAACAGATCGAGGGTCGGGGAGATGGCGACGTCACAGATATTGCGGGTCATCTCGGTGTAGATCTCGAGTTCGGTGCCGTCCGGGCGGACGCGCATCACGCCGCCACCGTAAAGCGTCACGCGCTTGCCGTCGCCTTTGCCGATGGCGCCATCCATGTCCTTCAACAACCCCGCACCAAAATCGCCGACGGCGATATAAAGCCAACCATCGATACCCATCCGGCAACCGTTCGTGGTATGGTCAGCCCCACGCGGGTGCTCGATGCCGCCACCGAGACCATCAATCAGTAAAGTGCGCTCGGTTTTATAGTCAGCCTTACCGTCGCCATCTTTATCCTGGAATTTAGAAAGGAAAGGGGGATGCACCAGATAAAGGATGCCGCCGACGTAATGGCCGCCCCGCGGGCTCTCGACTTTCGTATACTCGATCATCGTATCCGCGACGCCGGCACCCTTGGTGTCACGCGCGATAAGAATGCGGCCCATGCCGGGCGTATGGCCGAGCGAGCCGTTCCGGTCGGAGGAGATGTAGAGGTCGCCGTTGGCCGCCGCCGACAGGGCCGTCGGGTAAAGTTCGGGCTCTTGGGCGTTGCCGACGAATTCGCGGATCGTGAAACCTTCGGGCACCGCCTGCGCGGCGGCGGCTAAAAAAGCGAGGGCGAGGAGAGGTCGGAGCATGGGGATGCGTGGAGTTAAGGAGTAGATGTAGGAATTCCATGATTTGTTCCAAGCGGGAACTACTCTTAGCGACTTGCCCGCCCGCCCCGGCCGCCTAACGCTCAACCTATGCGCGCACAGGTCCCCCCGCTTTTGCCCCGCCCGCGGGAACTGACCTTACGCGGAGGCTTTTTATCAGTACCACCCTCGTCCCACCCCACCCGCCTTTTTCTCGCAACGCTTCCTCAGTCAATCGGTGCGGCACAAGTCCTGTTGACGGATAGCGCCATGGGCGCCTGTCGCTTCGGCTTAGATTCGCATTATGGACCCGGCGCCTACCATTTAGAAATCGGTAAAAGCGGCATTCATATCAAAAGCGGCGATGCGACCGGCGCGCTGTATGCCGCCCAGACCCTGCAACAGATTCACGCGCAAAATCCGGACGCGTTGCCGTGCCTCGAAATCACCGACGGTCCGGACTTGACCGTGCGCGGCTTTATGCTCGACGTCTCGCGCAACCGGTTGCCGCGACAGTCTGAACTCTTGAAACTCATTTCGGCCCTCGGCCGCCTCCGGATCAATCAGCTGCAACTCTACGTCGAACACACCTTCGCCTTCTCGGGCCATGAAGATGCCTGGCAAGACGCGTCCCCGCTGACGCCCGCTGAGATCAAAGAACTTGATCAAGCTTGTCTCGCCGTCGGCATCGAACTCGTCCCCAACCTGAATACTTTCGGACATATGGAACGGTGGTTGCGACATCCGCGTTATCGCGCTTTGGCGGAATGCCCCGAGGGCTGGGTCCACCCGCTCACCGGACAATTCAAAGAGTTTCCCGGCACGCTCAAACCCGATCAAGCCTCTCTTGATTTTGTCGCCGGCCTGCTCGCCGATTATTTGCCGAACTTTTCGAGCCGGCAGGTCAATATCGGCGGTGATGAACCGTGGGAACTCGGCCAAGGCTTCAGCAAACGAGCGGTCGAGACTCGCGGCAAACATCGCGTCTATCTCAAGCATCTGAAAAAAATCTGCATGAGAGCGCAGAGCGACGGACACACCGTGCAATTTTGGGGCGATATCTTATTAGAAGACTTGGCACTCGCCAGTGATGCTCCGAGCGGAACGGTGCCCGTGGTTTGGGGTTATGATGCGGGCCACCCTTTCGATGCCCAATGCGGACGGCTGCGCGAACTTGGCCGCTCTTACCTCATCGCCCCAGGGACGAGTACCTGGCAGAGCTTTACGGGTCGGCTGGATAATGCTTTGGTGAATCAGGCTGAAGCCATTGCCGCGGCCTTAAAGCATGAAGCGCGCGGCATCCTGCTCACCACTTGGGGCGATAACGGACACCACCAGCCTTGGCCGACGGCTTGGTTGCCGATGATCGCTGGAGGCGCGCAGGCTTGGTGCTTTGCGGCTAATCAGAAACCGAATTTCGGCCGCGGCTGCGCACTTCTCGGCGGGCTCACTGAGGCCGACGGCATCGCCACAGCTACCGCACTCGAACACCTCGGCCGACTCGATGGCGTGATCGCGAAAGCGAACCGTAATAAGAGCCTCACCTGGGATTTTCTCACCGCCAAGGCGGACGCCCTCGCCAAGTTCACCGACGGTGTCACCCCGGCGGAGATTGCCGCCTCGCAGGCGCACCTCGCCGATGCCGAAGCGCTGATCGCAAAGATCGCCGACGCCCCCCTCCGTGAAGAACTGTCGCTGGGCGCCCTCCTCGCCGAGGCTGGCCTGCGCCGCGCCGCCGGCCAGCCCATCTCCACCGAAGAACAGGCACGCCTTAAGAAGGAATATGAAATCGTCTGGCTGCGTCGATCGCGTCCGGGGGGATTAGCGGAGAGTGTCGCGGGCTTGTTTGGGTAGGGCGTAGGTGAGAGTATGGAGTATCGAGTATAGAGTATCGGGAGAGCGTTCGCCGCAGGGCGAACAAAGGTAGGGGCACGATTCATCGTGCACTCGTGATTAAGGTTTAAGCGGTAAGCGGCTCGCGGATGGGCGTACAGAGGGCGCGGCGAAGCCACGCCCCTACCCTCGGCCGCCCTGCGGCGGCCGCTAGGGCCGCACACGGCGCTGCCCCACCCTCAAGACAAGCACTACCCCGATACTCGATACTCCATACTCGATACTCTCATATTTACCCTATCCTCATCTTTATTGCCTCTCGCCTTCAGTCCTGACATCTTTCCGCCACCCCACCGACCTTGGAAAGCCTCCGCCCATTCTTCCGTCATACCGCGCTCCTCGTCGGCGGAGCGATGATTCTTTCCGCCCAGACGCTGCCGCCGCTGATTGTGCCCAAGCCGGTGGCCGTCCACACCTCACCCGACGCCCTCTTCGCCGGCACGGTGCCAAAACTTGAGCTAACCATCTCCCGGGAGAATCTCGATAAACTCGCGAAGAATCCGCGGGACTACGTCACGCTGACCATCAACGAACCCGGAGGCGTCTTC
>JAPLTU010000049.1 GCA_026397965.1 Verrucomicrobiota bacterium
GACTGATACCAAACTCAGGCCTTTCATGCATATTTAGTATCATCCCAAGTAAGTAACGGCCTGACCCCTTCGCGCACTTTTAGTATCATCCCAAGTAAGTAACGGCCTGACCCCTTCGCGCACTCCGAGCCCGCCGCTGAAGCGGTATTCAGTGAGAATAAGGTAACGGACGGCTCGGAGAGCCGTCCCTACCCAGAACTCTCTGGCCCTATTCGCATCTCCGCCTTGTCGCGGGAACCTTCCTCCGACATACATAATCTTACCCCATGAGTTCTCCCCGGCTCTTTCTCCGCCATGTCCTGTTGGTCGTGGCTTCCTCGATGCTTTTCGCCGCCCCGCCGGCCAAGCCCGGCATCCGCGTGGGGTTCGCGGATCGCGATATCACGCCCGACATCGGCATGGAAGTCCCCGGCAATTACGGCAAGGTCTACTCGAAGAAAATTCACGATGCGTGCAAGGTGCGTGCGAGCGTCTTCGACGACGGCCAGAAGCGGGTGGCCCTCGTCGGCATCGACGCCCTGATGATCCGTCGTGAGACGGTCCAGGAAATCCGTGAGTTGGTGAAAGCCTCTACTGGCATCACAGATGTGATGATCGGTGCTTCGCATTCCCATTCTTCGGGGCCCATCGGGATGATTCTTCCAGGTGAATTCGATCATGCCTCCATCGAGATCCAAGATCTGGCCTACAAGAAATCATCCTGTGCCGATGCGGGCTATCTTAAGAAGGTCGTCGCCGCGACGGTCGAAGCAATCACCGCCGCCGATCAAGCCAAGGTAGCGGTTACGGTATCTCGCATCCAGGCAAGAATAACCCTGATGTAGTTGAATTCGCTAATCCGACTGATGATGAAGTTGGCGTCATCGGCGTCTGGCGCCCTGATGGCACGCTGGCGGGATGCCTTGTCAATTTCTCCTGTCATGCCACCACGAACTCCGACGGCATCGGCGCGAACTGGATCCACTATACAGAGAAGGTTATTCAGGGCTATTATGGGGCAGACGCTAAGGTCGTCTTCCTGCAGGGCGCGTGTGGTGACGTCACTCAGGTCAATAATCTCGACCCCAAGGCCAATCCCGCCTCGGACGACTGGTCGCAATTCGTCGGTGGCCGCGTGGGAGCTGAATCCCTCAAGGTTCTCCTGAGCATGTCGCAGACCCGCACGGCCGAGGTGCCGCTCGCCGCCGATCATAAGGTTTGGGAGGTGCACCGTCGCATTCCGTCTCCTGAGCACGTCGCGGAGGCCCGCGAACGCATCAAGGGGCCGTCGACCCACAAGGATTGGGTCTGGGCCAAGGAGACGCTCCTGCTTGACGCTCTCATCGCCAAGAAAAGCGACGTCGAGGTCGAGGTGCAGGCCATCCAAGTCGGCCCCGTGGTCTGTCTCTCTAATCCCGCCGAATATTTCGTTTCCTACGGACTCCAGCTCAAGAAGCGTAGCGGTTTCCCGATCACCTTTCCGGTCGAGCTCGCCAATGGTTGCGTGGGTTATGTGCCAGACGAAGAAGCTTTCGGTGCACACGGCGGAGGCTACGAGACGCGTCTGACGAGCTACAGTAATCTTGAGGTCACCGCCGGCACGCAGTTCATGAACGTCGGGCTCGAGCTCGCCGCTAAGATGAAACCCGCACCGTTGCTTGAACGTCCGAATGGGCCGGCCGGAAAGCCGTGGGCATATGGCGACCAGCCTCCCCAGTTAAAATGATCCGTCTCGCGTCAATCCTCTTTGCCTCTGCCCTCGCGGCGGCCCCGGTCCAGAGCCCGCTCGCTCCGGCCGAGGCATTGAAGGCGTTCGAGGTCGCTCCCGGACTCCGCGTCGAACTCGTCGCCGCCGAGCCGTTGGTGGCTTCGCCTTGCGCCATCGCCTTCGACGCCAAAGGACGGCTGTTCGTCGCCGAGAATCGCGGCTACCCGATCGGCCCGAAGGAAGGGGAGAAGCCCGCGGGCGTGATCGCGATGCTTGAGGATGCCGATGGCGACGGGCGGATGGACAAACGTACGGTCTTCGCGGATGGGCTCAGTTTTCCGAACGGAGTACTTCCATGGAAGGGTGGCCTGATTGTCACTTGCGCTCCGGACGTCCTCTTCCTGAAGGATAGCGACGGAGACGGCATCGCCGACGAACGCCGCGTCCTCCTGACCGGCTTCGCCACCACGGGTAGCACGCAGCTACGCGTCAACGCCCCAACTATCGGCCCGGATGGCTGGATATACCTGGCGGCAGGCCTGAGCGGAGGTGTCATTACTTGTCCCGAGCATCCCGAACGAGCTCCGTTGAAGATGACATCCGACGTCCGTTTCAATCCCGAGACACTCGAGGTGCAGGCCGTGGATGGGCGCTCTCAGTATGGCATGAGTTTTGATCGCGAAGGGAATCGCTTTATCTGCATGAACCGCTTGCCCGTGCAACACGTGGTCATGGAATCCAAATGGCTAAAACGTAACCCACGCCTGGCTTTCAGCGAGACCGTGCAAGATTGCAATGAACGCAATGCGTTCAATGGCATCAACGGCGGCCATGATGGGGTCCGGCTTTTCCCCATTAGTTCCAATATCACCACCGCTGACGGACACGCAGGTTCGTTCAGCGCAGCCTGTGGCGTCAAGGTCTGGTTCGGGGGTGGGCTCACTTCCGAATGCGAAGGGGCGGTCTTCTCCTGCGATCCCACGGGTAACCTCGTCCACTCCGACCGCCTGACCCCCAAAGGTGCTACTTTTGTCGCCACGCCTTTATTTGCTGATCGTGAATTGCTCGCCTCGCGCGATGACTGGTTTCGTCCAGTCTATCTTATGCATGGTCCGGATGGCGCTCTGTATGTCGCCGACATGTATCGTAAGGTTATTGAGCACCCAGATTATCTGGGCGAAGAAGTCCGTAAACATACTGATTTTGATACGGGTAAGAATTCTGGACGCATCTGGCGCGTGCTGGCCGATAAGCCCTATTTTGCAGCTTCACAGGCACGCGTTGATGTAACCGAACGCCAGCGCTTTCTTTCCGTTATTGCGCAAGGAGATGACAAATCGCCGGCCGCCACGCGGGTCTTGGCTGAAGCCGCCATTAGTGCGTCTGAAGATAAATGGATGCGTAACGCAGTGCTGAGCGGTATGAGCGGACGCGAGAAGGCCTTTCTTGCCGAGATGATCGCGTTGCTTCCTTCGGGAGGGAAGATCGGTTCCGGCCTAGCGGAGATTTTCGGATATGTCGGTGGATCGTTCATAAAGGCGACTGATCTTGAAGTCGCGAGCGACACGCCCGCGCCCGTACGACTTGCTTTGCTTACCGGTTATTTAAGTACTTCGGGGCGTAAGCCCGTGGGTCTGTCGGCCTCATTCCAATCACTCTTAGAGGCATCTCCCTCGGTTGCCTTAGACGAGAATAAAGACCAAGAGGAGAGGGTGGTCGCTACTCGTCTGATGGCCCGTCTCCCGTGGGAGCGTTCCGGTGAAGCTTTGCTCAGGCTTGCCTTAGATGAATCTTCGCCCGACTTGGCTTCCGCCGCACTTAAGGCTATCGTCACATATCCTAAGGACGAAGTCTCCGCCGCTTTGCTCTCCGGTTGGTCGCATTATGCGCCAGCCCGCCGCGACGCCATTCTCGGAGCGTTGTTGGGTGCGCCATTCCATCTGAAGGGAGTGCTGGCTGCGGTTGAATCAAAACATCTTCCTGGCAGTGTTTTTACGGGGGTGCGTCGTCGGCAAGTGCTTGCGACCAAGGACCCCGCCCTCCGAGCCATGGCAGATCGCCTTTTGACGGTTTCCGCCCGTCCTGAGGCGTTGGCTGAAGCCACTAAGGCTCTTGCCCTCGCAGCTGTGCCGGCAAATGGCCGTATCGTCTTTAATTCCACCTGTGCGACCTGTCACCGGCTGGAAAGGGAAGGGCACGCCGTCGGGCCTGATCTCTTCGACATCCGACGTCAGACCAAGGAGAATATCCTTTTTCACATCGTGAATCCCGATGCCGAGATTGCGCCGGCCTTCACCGCGTATCTCGCCGAGGCCAAGGACGGACGTATCCTCAGCGGTATCCTAATCGGAGATACGCCGACCTCGATTACCTTGCGTGGCCCATTAGGCGTGGAAGCGACCCTCCTGCGGACCGATCTCGCCAAGCTCGAGTCTTTGCCTGGTTCACTCATGCCCACGGGTCTTGAAGCAGGCCTTAGTAAGCAGCAACTCGCTGACCTATTGGCGTATCTCAAAGGGGAGAAATAAGACTTAGAAAACTTGCGGAATGAAAGCCTGTGGGTAGAAATCAATCACCCTTATGAGCCCAACTCGTCGTTCCTTCCTCGGTACCCTTGGCGGCCTGGCCGCTGGTTATGCCCTCGCTCCGGCGCTGCGTGCGGCGGAGGCCAGCGGTAAGCCGCTCGGCCTCGCGCTCTGTGGCTTGGGTAATTATTCCAACGGCGAGCTCTCGCCCGCGCTGCTCGAGACCAAGAACGTGAAGCTCGTCGCAGTGATCACGGGCACGCGCGAGAAGGGCGTGAAGCTCGCGAAGCTCCATGGCTTCGACGAAGCCAATATCTACTCTTATGAGGAGTGGGACAAGGTCGCTGCGAACAAAGCCATCGACATCGTCTACGTGGTGACGCCTCCCGGTATCCACGCCCAGAACGTCGTCGCGGCCTTCGGTGCCGGCAAGCATGTCATCTGTGAGAAGCCGATGGCTGTTTCGGCTGCCGAGTGCGACACGATGATCGCCGCCGGCAAGAAAGCCGGCAAGCGTCTCGCCATCGGCTATCGTCTTCACTTCGATCCGTATCACCAGGAGCTCGTCCGCTTGGCCAAGACCCAGGAGTTTGGTCCGTTCATGAAGATTAAGAGCGCCAACGGCTACACACTCCGTCGCAAATCTTGGCGCATCGAGAAGAAACTCTCGGGCGGCGGCTCTCTGCTGGATATGGGCATCTATTCGATCCACGCCTGCTGCATGGCGGCCGATGCCAATCCGGTCTCGGTTACGGCCAAGGAACTGCCGAAAACACAGCCAGAATTCTTCACCGAGGTCGAGCAGGCCATGGATTTCCGCCTCGATTTCACCAACGGAGCCGTCGCCAATGTCTGGACGGGTTATGACGCCAATCGCGCCGAGTTCCTGGCCGAAGCGGAGAAGGGCTGGTTCAAGGGCGAAAAGCCGGTCTTCAGTTACCGTAAGCTCAACATCTCGACCTCTGCCAAGGGCAAGCTCGACTTCGGCATCTTCCGCCAGCAGCAGCGCCACATGGACGGCGTCGCCGCCGCATTCCGCGACGAGCAGCCCGTCACTTGTTCCGGTGAGCTCGGTCGTCGCGACATGGTTATCATCGACGGTATCTACGAGTCGATTAAGACGGGTAAGACGGTTCAGCTGAAGTATAGTTGAGGCGTGCGGCGGAGTCGCGGAAGACTAGTTGACCGGTTGATCAGTGGGCCAGTGGGCCAGACGGAAAACTAGCTGGTCAGTTGCCAGTTGGCCAGAGGGATAACTAGCTGGCCGGCTGGCAAGTTGACGAGTGGGCAAGGGAGGCAAAGCGGAGGAGCCGAGGAAGACTAGTTGATCGGTTGATCAGTGGGCCAGTTGGCCAGAGGGAAAACTAGCTGGCAGGTTGACAAGTTGACACGTGGACAAGAGCGCGACGAAGCCGCGAGAGGGTAGCGCTTGCACGAGGGGACACGTGGGCAAGGGAGGCAAAGCGGCGGAGCCGAGGAAGACTAGTTGATTGGTTGATCAGTGGGCCAGTTGGCCAGACGGAAAACTAGCTGGCAGGTTGACAAGTTGACGAGTGGGCAAGGGAGGCAAAGCGGCGGAGCCGCGAGAGACTAGTTGACCGGTTGATCAGTTGGCCAGAGGGATTACTAGCTGGTCAGTTGACAAGTTGACGAGTGGGCAAGGAAACCAGAAAGAGACATCGATACGGGTGGCGGGTGGGGGCGAGACGGTGTCGCGACCTAAGCGTCGCAGGGAATAGGTGGGGCTGATTACCCTTGATCAGCCGCGGTTGAGCGAGGGCGCTCAACCCTACCTAAGGCAGAGGCAAATTAGGGCAGCGAGGGGCGGTCTTACCAACTCTTCGCCAGTTCGATCAGCTTTGCCGAAGCTTGGGTCATCGCTTCGGCTCTTTCTTTTTCGCCGCTATTGACGCCCTCAGCATGAACAAAAGTCACATCCGTGATGCCGATGAAGCCGAGAATCTTGCGCAGGTAAGGTTCTTGAAAATCGTAATCGGTCCCAGCGACGAAGCCTCCGCGGGAAGTAATGACGAGTGCTTTTTTACCGTGGAGCAAGGGGACGACGCCTTGCTCGGTGATTTTAAAGGTCATGTCGGTCCGGACAACTTGGTCGATCCAGGCCTTGAGCGAGGCGGAGATCGTAAAGTTATGCATCGGAGAGGCGATGAGCAAGGTGTCGCAGTTAAGTAGCTCAGCGGTTAATTCATCGGAGTGGTGCAATATCCCTTTCATCGAGGGGTCATCGTGGTCGGCGGGGGCAAAGGCCGCGCCCACCCAAGCGTCGGAGATGAAGGCGGGCGGATGATGCCCGACGTCGCGATGGGTGACGTGTAAGCCGGGGAGGCGTATGCGCAGATTCTGGATGAAACCCGCGGAAAGTTTGCGCGTCACCGAACGGACCGAGCGTGGGGAAGCGTCGATGTGCAGCAATTTCATGGCTGATAAGGTATCCGCCAAGAGCCGGGAGTCAACGGAGGGTCGGGGTGTGTCTTGCAGTTGGGTTGAGCGCCTGCGCTCAACTGCGGCTGACCGAGGGCGGTCAGCCCTACCTGATGCATGGAGAACTAGGACATCACGTGGTGCTGTCCCTGCCTCAAGACACACGCCGTCCGCTTAATTCGTCCCTTTAGCCAGAGTCGCTTTAAGTTCGGTCACGACCTGGGCGTAAGCGGGGTCCATGGCGAGGTTCGTGAGTTCCTTCGGATCTTTATCGTGATCGTAGAGTTCGAGGCCGATGGCCCCTTCGTTCCACTCGGTATAACGGTAGCGTTCGGTTCGAACGGAGCGGCCGACCTTACTGCCGACAACTTTCTTCGGTTTGCCACCGGCGAAGGAGGCATCTTTGTTGGCCGCACTGAAGTCGACTTGCGTGTATGCCACGTTGGCCCAAGGGCGGTTGGGTTCATTGAGCAGGGGACGGAGGCTCTTACCTTGGGTGCGCTGGTCGGGCGTGAGGCCGCAGAGGTCGGCGACGGTGGGGTAGAGGTCGACGAGTTCGGCGATGCGCTGGGGCGACTGGCCGTTGGCCTTGCTATCCGGGTCGCGGATGATGAGTGGCACGCGGGCGGAATCTTCGTAGAGCGAGCGTTTTTGCCAGAGGCCGTGTTCGCCGAGATTGTAACCATGGTCGCTGATAAAGATGACGACGGTATTCTTATCGAGGCCTTGCTTTTTAAGTTCAGCGAGCACGAGCCCGAACTGGGCGTCCATGAAACTCATTGAAGCCAGGTAGGCCTGCTTGGCGGTACGCTGCGTGTCTTCGGTCATGCCGTAGTTAGCCACGGTAGTGTTGGAAAGGGCCACCTGGGGCTTGGAAGCACGGTCGGCGGTGGGGTCGGGGACTAGCTCGATCTTATCCTTCGGGTAAGACTCGAAATATTTCTTCGGGGAGACGTAAGGGGTGTGCGGGCGGAAGAAGCCCACGGCCAAGAAGAAAGGTTTGGTGTGCGTTTCCTTGAGGAAGGTGATGGCTTGGGCGGCAATCTTGCCGTCGGTCTGTTCGGCATCCGTACCTTCGGCGGCGAGCCAGCTTAACGTGCCGCCGTAATTGCCTGAACCCACGAGGATTTGGCCCGTCTTCCCATTGGCCTTATCGGCTGACGTGCCGGCACCGATGCCGATGGAGAAGATTTTATCTTCGTCGTCGCAATCGCGACCCCGGGGATTCCAAACCTGCTCCCAAGACTGCGGGTCATCGAGACCATTGGTGCCAATCTCCTTGGGCACACTGTAGTGGTAGAGCTTACCGATGCGGGCCACGGAATAGCCATTATTCTTAAACATCTGCGGCAACGTGACGATGTCCGGGATCACCTTACGAAACTCCTTCGCGTTGTCGTAGACGCCGGTGGTGTCCGGGCGCAGGCCGGTGAGGAACGATGTGCGGCTCGGATTGCAGAGCGCGTATTGGCAATAAGCTCGATCGAAGCGGACGCCGGAACGGGCGAGGGCGTCGATGTTTGGTGTCTGCACCGGGCCGCCGTAGGTGCCCATACGGGTCCCGCAATCGTCGGAGACGAGAAGTAGGACGTTCTTACGAGGCTCAGCTGCGAAGGCGGAGAGGCAGGCGAGGAGGGCGAGGGCGATGGGGAGGCGCATGAGGCTATCTAGGGGACAAGTGGGCACGTGGGCAAGGGGACAAGAGCGCGGCGGAACCGCCGGCACACATTAGTTGACCGGTTGATCAGTTGGCCAGTTGGCCAGAGAGAGGCAAAGCGGCGGAGCCGCGAGAGACTAGTTGACCGGTTGATCAGTTGGCCAGAGGGATTACTAGCTGGTCAGTTGACAAGTTGACGAGTGGGCAAGGAATACAGATAGAGACATCAATACGGGGGCGGGTGGGAGCGAGACGGTGTCGCGGCCTAACCGTCGCAGGGGATAGGTGGGGCTGATCAGCCGCGGTTGAGCGAGGGCGCTCAACCCTACCTAAGGCAGAGGCAGAGGTAGAGGCAACTAGGGCCGCACGCGGTGCTGCCCCTACCTATAGGCCAACTAAGCTAACGGATGCGATGTCATCGCATCCCTACCTAAAGCAGAGGCAAACATTCCCTTACCCACATGCCCCCTTATTCTTCAATTACACTTCCCAGTCGTCGCCCTTGCCCTGGAGGACCTTGTCGATCGCGCTGAGCACGAGGTCGACGGCTTCATCTTGGGAGGTTTTATCCGTCCGGATATGAACTTCTGGAGATTCGGGAGCTTCGTACGGAGAAGAGATGCCGGTGAATTCGGCGATCTCGCCACGACGGGCTTTAGCGTAGAGTCCTTTGACGTCCCTTGATTCGCAGACGGCAAGGGGGGCATCGACGAAGACCTCGATGAATGCGTGGTTCGCCAGAGTGGCGCGGGCTTTAGCGCGATCGGCAGCCAACGGTGCAATCAGGGTGACCAGGGCGATATGACCCGTCCCGGCGAAGAGGCCGGCGACGGCGGAGGCCCGGCGGACGCTTTCGGAACGATCGGCGGCCGAGAAACCAAGGTCGCGATTAAGTGAGATACGTAAGTCGTCGCCGTCGACGCGGATCACATTGCGCGCGGCATCGAACAGGCGACGTTCCACGGCTTCCGCGATGGTCGATTTACCCGAACCGGAAAGTCCGGTGAACCAGACGACCGCGGCAGGATGTCCGGAGCGGGCCGTTCTTTCGCCGGCGGTGACTTTGCCAGAAGGGGCTGCGGACTTCGAGACGGCGGCGAGGATGATGCCGCCGCCATGGATCCGACCGCTTTCTTCAAGGGCGAAGCGGCCAGTGATCGGGCATTCGTGATGAAGGTCGAAAGCAATATTGCGCGTGGCACGCACAATGACTTCGCAGATTGAATCTCGTGGGACGCTGCTGCCTTCTTTTGATTCGAGGGTGGAGGCATCGGTGATCTTTTCAATCTTCGCGATGACGGCTTCGACGTTCTGAGTCAGCAAGCGTAAGCGATAAGTCTTGTTCGTTTGCAGCGGCTCTTTACCTAACCAGAAAATGCGGGCCCGGAATTCACGACCGACCCGAGGTTGGTTGGAGGGGTGGGAGGCGACTTGGCCGCGTTCGATAAAAATCTGTTCGGAGAGGGTGACGCTGGCGGAACCGCCCGTGCCGACAACCGAACGTGTCTCAGGTCCGGGCCAGTCTTCAAAGGTGCGTACGGTGCTGCGGCGGCCGCCCGGCTGGAAGATGAGTTCATCTCCCGGACGAATGGCGCCGGCTTCGACGCGGCCCGCGATGATGCGGCGCTCGTCGAATCGATAGATATCTGAAACCGGCAGGCGCAAGGGTAGGCCGGTGAGGTCGTCTTCATGGGCGAAACCATCGAGGGCCCCGGTCACCGTAGGGCCTTTCCACCAGGGCATGTTATCGGAACGTGCGACCACATTCTCGCCGTGTTTGGCGGCGATCGGAATAAAGTGCACGGCGTTCAGGCCGAGCGTTTTGAGAAAGACCGAATATTCAGCGACGATCTTCTGATACGTGGACTCCGAGTGGTCGACGAGATCCATCTTGTTCACGAGCACGACGAGCTGCTTCACGCCCAGAAGGGAAAGTAGGAAAGCGTGGCGACGAGACTGATCCATCACGCCTTCTTTGGCATCGATGAGTAATAAAGCGGCCGAAGCGCTGGCGGCGCCCGTCACCATATTCTTTAGAAATTCTTTATGGCCAGGCGCGTCGATGATGGCGTAGGCACGCTGCTTGGTGCGGAAAAAGATGCGCGTCGTATCAATGGTGATATTCTGTTCCTGTTCCTCGATCAAGGCGTCGAGGAGGAAGGCATATTCGAATTCCATGCCCTCGATGGCGCAATTCTTGCGGACCTGTTCGATCTTGCCGTTAGGTAGCGAGTCGGTGTCGTTGAGAAGACGGCCAACGAATGTGGATTTGCCATGGTCGACGTGACCGACGACGACGACGTGCATCTTGCGGTGGTCTTCGACGGAAAGGGAAGGCGTGCTCACAGGTTGGGAAACGGATTGGGTATTCACGGGTTAGGGATCGGGTGGGTGGTTTACATGAAGCCCTTGGCGCGGAGTTCCTGCATGGAATTACGGCCAACGTGGTCTTGGGCGCGGCCGGCGCGTTCGCTGGTCTTGGTGAGTTTAAGTTCCTCGATGACTTCATCGATGTTGCTGGCCGGGCTGTCGACTGGGTGCGTGATGGGGTGGCAACCGAGCGAGCGGAAGCGTTTGCCGTTACGGGAAAAATAAAGCGTAGGGTTCGGGATGTTTTCGCGGCGGATGTATTCCCAGATGTCGAGTTCGGTCCATTCAAGCAGGGGCTGCACGCGGACGTGGCCGCCTTCGGGCGCGGTGCTGGCGAACTGACCCCAGAACTCGGGTGGCTGATCTTTATAATCCCAGTTACCTTCGGCGGAGCGAGGGGAGAACCAGCGTTCTTTAGCGCGGGTCGGATCTTCGTCGCGGCGAATACCGGTCACGAGAGCATCCCATTTAAATTCATCGATCGCGGCTTTGAACGGGACCGTTTTAAGTTCGTGCGTGACAGTGACGGGGTCGTGTGTGGCGTAACCGATGCCGCGACGGATGGCGTCTTCGTTGACGCGCACGATCAGATCGATGCCGTGGTTGACCTTGGCCTTCTCACGGAACTCATACATTTCCGGAAACTCATAAGTCGTGTCGATGTGCAGGAGGGGGAACGGGATTTTTCCGCAGAAGGCCTTACGGGCGAGCCAGATGAGGACGTTGGAATCTTTGCCCATGGACCAGGGCATACAGACTGAGCGGAAGTTGGCGAAGGCCTCACGGAAGACGTGGATGGACGTCTGTTCGAGACGCGTGAGGTGGTCGTTTTGAGCGTTACGTGACATGGGGGTCAGAAATTATTTTGGGGTACGGGTGTGTAGGCCGCATTCTTTTTTATCAAAGCCGGGCCAGCGGCCGCCGCGTTCATCGCCGCCTGAAGATGGCTGGGTGCAAGGTTGGCAGCCAATGGAACGGTAGCCAAGATCGTGAAGCGCGTTGTGAGGCAGGCCGTGTTCTTTCAGATAGGCCCAGACCTGGTCGCGACTCCAGTCGACGAGCGGGTTAAGTTTCCAGACGTCGGAATTATCGGGACGAGCCGCGAGCGAAAGAATCGGGGTAGCCGAACGTTCGGCGCTTTGATCTCGGCGCATACCGGTGATCCAGAGGTCGAGGTCGAAGAGTTTCTTGCCGAGGGAATCTACTTTGCGAAGTTCGCAGCATTTCTCGGGGTCGCGCTTCCAGAGTTCGGCACCGTATTGGGCCGCCTGCTGTTCGACGGTTTGCGCCGGATGTACTTCCTCGACCTTGAGGCCGAGATGGGCTTCGAGCTTGGCCTTGAAAGCGAGCGTCTCGGGAAACAGCAGGCCCGTATTGAGCGTAAAGGCCTGAATGGGCAGGCCAGCAGTCTTAGTAAGGTGCAGGATGACGATGCCCGCGGGCTGGAAACTCGTGCCAATGCCCGCGCGCGCGCCGAAGGTCTCGTACGCCCAGCGCAGACGATCCACCGGCGCCAGCGTCGAGAGACGGGCGTCGAGAGACGGAATGCGAGTAGGGTCGAGGTCGGCCATGGGAAGACTTAAGCGGCGGGAGCGGCGGGCCAGACTGCAGCCTGATCGACCCAGTCGCCAAAAGCTTGGCCAACATGGCGTTCCTGGGCGTACTGCTTGAACAGTTCGCCGATGAGGACAGGAATTTCGTCGGCCAGAGCAGCTTCCTTCCAGAGGCGAGCGAGGCGGGTACCTTCGCGGTTGCCGCCGAGCATGATGTTATACTTGCCGGGGGCTTTACCCACGAGGCCGATTTCAGCGTTATAGGGACGGGCGCAACCATTGGGGCAGCCGGTCATGCGGACAACGAGTTCTTCATCGGCGATGCCGGCCGCCGCTTGACCCTCTTCGAGTTTGGCGAGGAACTGCGGGAAGATGCGTTCGGATTCGGCGAGGGCGAGGCCACAGGTCGGGAGAGCCGGGCAGGCCATACCGCGTCCTTTGATGAGGCCAGGATTGAAGACGATGGCACAACCATGGTCGTGGAGGACTTTCTCGATGGCCGCTTTGTCGGCCTCTTGGATGTCCGAGAGGATCAGATTCTGCGTCGCGGTCAGGCGGAAGGTCGGCGCGAATTTTTCGGCGATGACGCGGAGCGCGGTTTTGAGGCGATAAGTGCCGGCATCTTTGACGCGTCCCGTTTCGACGAATAGTCCGAGGAAAGCGCGGCCATCTAATTGTTTGAACCAGCCAAAAGCATCCCCTTGTCCTTTGAAGAGAAAAGGTTTGGCCGGAGGCAGGGGAGCGCCCAGCCGTTGCGCGAGTTCGTTGCGGAACCATTCGACGCCCTTTTCTTGGAGGACGTATTTGATCCGGGCGTGTTTGCGGTCGGTGCGATCACCCCAATCGCGGTGAATCGAAATGACGGCGGTGCCGACGCTCACGACTTGTGCGCGGGTGATGAAGCCGATGACGTCAGCCAGGCGTGGATAGGTCGCTTTGTTGCCGTGCGAGGTGCCGAGGCCGCCACCGACGAGGAGGTTGTAGCCGATCAGTTGACCATTTTCGACGATGGCGACGTAGCCCATGTCGTTGGTAAAGATATCGGTGTCATTGTTGGGCGGAATGGCGAAACCGGTTTTAAATTTACGAGGCAGGTAGGTTTTGCCGTAAAGCGAATCGGTCGTGGCACCAGATTCATCGGTATCGGCAGGCGGCGGCATGTAGGGGTTGGCTTGATCGACCGAGGCGCGAGCTTTGGCGATCTTGTCTCCGAGACCCAGGTCGACCTGCACGCCATCGACCCAGATCGAGTGGTAAGCGGTGGTACGAGGGAGCAGCGCGCGGGTGATCGCGAACGCGTCTTCATCGACCTGCACGGCGATCTCATCGACCGGCGGATTGGAAGGGGCGGTGACGTTACGATTCACGTCGCCGCAGGTGGCGAGCGTGGAGCTAAGTGCGTCGTTGATCGACTTGATCAGCGGACCGATGCCTTGTTGCAGCACGCCGTGAAACTGAAAAGTCTGGCGGGAGGTGATGCGGAGGGTGCCATTAGCAAAGCGGCCCGAGAGTTCGTCGTAGACGATGTATTGAGCCGCTGGGACGATGCCGCCCGTCTGGCGGGTACGAACCATGACGGAGTATTCTTTGCCGACCTTGCGCTTGTCGCGGTCGTCTTGCTGATAGATACCGTGGAACTTGATGAATTGCTCGTCATCACCCGTGAAGCGATCGGCTTCGGGATTGGCGAGGGTTTCACGAATATTGCCCGAAAGGTCCGGCTTTTCGGCCTTCATGATTTCGTTCTTGGAGAGGGGTTTTTCGGGTTTTGGGTCCATAGATTGATTTAACTTGATATCTTTACTTATGATTACATAAATAGGGGTCAAGTTTAAAAAAATGGTAAAGAATCTCAGTGGCCGGGTGGTCTTTGTGGGGGCGGGGCCTGGGGCGCCCGACCTGATTACCGTCCGTGGGCTGCGACTGCTTCAGCAGGCTGACGTGGTCATCCACGATGCGCTCCCGGGAGAGGCCCTTTTGGGAGAGATTCCGGCGACGACGAAAATCGTGCCCGTCGGCAAACGTTGCGGTGTGCACTCGTCGACCCAGGAAGAGATCAACGCTATCCTCGTGCGCGAAGCCCTACAAGGTGGACTAGTCGTGCGTCTCAAGGGTGGAGACCCTGGCATTTTTGGACGTTTGGGTGAAGAGATGGATCACTTAGCGTCGCGAGGCATTCCTTTTGAAGTCGTACCAGGGGTCACGGCTGCGACCGCTGCGGGCGCTGACGCCGCCTTTCCTCTGACGCATCGCGGTAAAGCGGCGTCCGTTACTTTTCTTACCGGTCACTGTGCTGACGGCACGGACCAAAACTGGAAAGCTCATGTGCAGACTGGGGCGACCCTCTGTCTTTACATGGGCGCGAAAGCTTTGCCTTCGGTGGCCGTCAAACTCATCGCTGCCGGTGCGCAAGCGGATCTGCCGATTCGGCTGCTTTCAAAGGTTTCGCAAGACGGCGCCTCGGACGTGCTCACGACTTTAGCTGATCTCGCGATGGGTAAGGTCGATGTTGCCGAGCTGCCCACGCCGCTCATCGCGGTCGTCGGCGCCGTCGTCGCTCCGCCCCGCCACACGGGTCTGATGGGACGTATTGCGGCGTTGGCCTGAGATCAGGACTGTAAGGTGTGCCTCGCTACGAGGACACTCGCTAGGTCAGGGTGCGTGCCAAGGAGCGGAGAAAGCTTCCAGCTCAGAAGGGCCGGGGCGTGTTCCTTCGCGATGGTGGCGACGTCGCCATCGGACCCGGCATGACGACCGGGGAGCAGGAAGAGCATCAGGATGATCGCCTCGCCCTTGGCCTGTTGCAGGGCGTCTTGAAGGAGGGGCATGTTAAAGTCATATTCTGTGCCCTCGCGACGTTCCATCGAACAGGCGATGAGTTCTTCGTCTTTCAGGCCGAGCTCAGTACGGATGGCGCTGGCGAAGAAGTTGCGGCAACGCGTCACCTCTTGAATGGGTGAACCGTGGTCGCAAAGGTAGACCGTGCCGCTGCCTTTGGTCCAGCCGGTCGATTTCAAGTTATCGATTAACATGGTCACTAGCTCGGGGCCGAAGAGCGGGTCGCGGATGCTGAGCTGCATCGCGCCTGGTTGCGTATCGGCGAAGACCTTGGGGAGATATTCCGTAATCGCGCGGCTCGGGCCGATGAATAGCGGGAGCACGACGAGTTCGTCGATGCCGTCGAGTTTGGCCTTATGGACGGCACCTTCGAAGATGACCGCGGGGATGCCGCCGAGCAGGGCAGGGTCGATTTTGTTCGAATGCATCGTCGAGACCGGGCGGACGTCTTGGCCGAACTTCTTGCCGACTTCCTGCGCCAGTCCGCGCAAGGCCAGGGTCGCCGCGGGCTCGTAGGAGCCATTGTCAACGAGGAGGATACGGGTGCCGGCCATGAGGGTTAAGTGAGGGATAAACCTCATATTTGCAACGCAGGGTTGGCAGATTGCGGGTTGCCTCGTTGCGGGGGCCGAGTTTCCTTGAGCTATGTCTCGTTGTTTCCTCGCCTTTGTTGCTCTGTACCTGAGTTTCGTTTCGGTTGCTGCCGCCGATACTTGGCTGACAGATCTGGAGGCTGCCAAGAAGGTCGCCCAAGCCGAGAAAAAGGAAATCTTGGTCGATTTTACAGGCAGTGATTGGTGCGGCTGGTGCATCCGTCTGAAGAAGGAAGTCTTTGATCAACCGCAGTTCGCTGAAGCTTCAAAATATTTCGTTTTAGTCGAAATTGATTTCCCGCGGGCGAAGCCCCTTGCCCCCGCACTCAAAGCGCAGAATGAGGCGTTGGCTAAAAAATATAACATCCAAGGCTTCCCGACGATCTTGCTCTTAGATGCGCAGGGCGAGGTCTATGCCCAGACTGGCTATGAAGCGGGCGGACCCGAGAACTATTTAAAACACCTCGCGCAACTCCGCCGTCAAAATACCGCCGAAGGTAAGCAGGCTCTCGCTGCCCGTTTGGAATTTGAAGCCAAAGAGCACGCATTGACCGATGCGCTTTCCGCTCAATTAGATCCCTTGTTGGAGAAAAAAGATTTAGCCGCCGCGGAAGTCGCTTTGGCGAAATTTATCAAAGACCGCAACGTCACGGGAGAATTACGGCTTAGCTTGCTCAAGTCTCGCGTCCAGATCGTCGCAATGTGCAAGCCGGGCGATCACGAGGCCGTCCTTAAGGTCATCGACGAAGTTCTGGCTGAAGCCAAGGATTCCAGCACCGTCGAGGAATTGAAAGAACTCCGGGTCCGCGTCGTCGCGGCCCGAGATGACGCCCTTAAATCTAAGGCCAAGTAAGCTGCGCTGCGGCATCGGCCCGATATTTACCCACCCCATGATAACCTCCCTCCGCTCCGTCGCCCTTTGCCTGTTTATCTTGATCGGGGTCTTGCCGGCTTCGGCTGCGACCAAATGGCTCAAGAGCCTGGAGGAGGCTAAGACGGTTGCGCTTAAGGAGAATAAGAAAATCCTCGTGGACTTTACCGGCAGCGATTGGTGCGGCTACTGCATCGCGTTGGACAAAGAAGTTTTTGATAAGCCCGCCTTCGCGACTTTTGCCAAAGACTACATCCTGGTGAAGCTGGATTTTCCTAAGTCCAAAAAACTTCCGCCTTCTGAGGTCGCGAGCAATGCGAAAGCCAAAGAAAAATATCAAGTCCGTGGCTTTCCGAGCGTCTTAGTCATCGACCCTAAGACCGATGAAGCCTTGGCTCAGGTCACGGGTTATTCTCCTGGTTCGGGTCCGGCGAAATACTTGCCGCGTTTAAGTGCGACGAAAAAAGAAGGCGATGCTACCCCGGACGGACAAAAGACGGAAACGGCGAAGAAGGCAGCGAAAGGCGCTTAAAGTTTTCAGACGCTACCTTGGATGACCTCCGTCGGGGTCTTGCCCTTGGCGCGAAGCTCCCGAATCGATAGCCCATCGGCTCGTTTGGAGAGACGTTGGCCGGCCTGATCTAAGACTAAGGGGGCGTGGGCCCAGCTTGGGGGCGCCCATCCCAGCGCCCGATAGAGTAGCAACTGCCGGGCGGTCGAAAGCAAGAGATCGGCGCCACGCACGACTTCGGTGATTTCCATGTCGTGATCATCGGCGACAACGGCGAGCTCGTAGGCGGGGAAGCCGTCTTTGCGCCAGACCAAGAAATCGCCGAAATCTCGGCCCGCTTGGAAGCTCTGCGGCCCTTGGAGGGCGTCAACAAAACGGATTACTTCGCCGTCCGGCACACGGAATCTCCAGTTGGTGTTGCCGGGGATTAGCGCCTCGCTACCCGTTCCTGGCGCAACCCGCAACGCCGGGGGGAAGATGGGTTCAGCGTCATCCTCCGCGTGCGGTGCCGTCAGGGCGCATTCCACATCCTTGCGTGATTTTTCGCAGGGGTAGATGTGGCCGCTTTGTCGCAACTTTAACCAAACCTCGCGGAACCAGGTGAGTCTTTGGGATTGGTCGTAGGGCCCGTGTGGACCGCCGACATCCGGCCCTTCTTGCCAACGTAAGCCCAGCCATTGGAGGTCGGCGATCGCCGCCTCGGCGAATTCCGCTCGGCAACGCCCGGCATCCAGGTCTTCGGTGCGATAAATAAGCACCCCGTTGGCTTGCTGAGCTCTTTGGGCAGCCAGAGCGAAGGTGCGGGCGTGACCGAGGTGTAAGAGCCCTGTGGGCGTCGGGGCGATGCGTCCGCGATACATCGGCTGGAGTCGTTAGAGCGGATTACCCGTATCAATAAATTCCCACGGGATACCGAACTCGGTCGCGACGGCCAGGGCGAGGGCTTTGACGCCCCAGGTCTCGGTGGCGTAGTGGCCGCAAGGGTAGAGATTCCAGCCCTGTTCCTGGGCTTCGTTGAAATGTTCTTCCCGGAGTTCGCCGGTGATCAGCGTGTCGCAGTCGTGGCGTTTGAGTGCGGGCAAAGCCGAACGCCCGCTGCCGCTGAGGATGGCGATCCGGCGAGGTTTTTTCGCGCCGAATTCGATGCCCTTGAAAGTTTGGGGGTAACGCGCCTTGAGCCGTTTAACTAAAATATTACGAGGGATACCTGCACAGAGGCAGGCGATGGGTAGGCCTTCGTAGTCCACGAACCAATCGGTAACTTTTAAGCCCAGGTCTTGGGCGATCAGCGCGTTGTTGCCGATGGCGGGATGGGCGTCCAAGGGTAAGTGACTGGAATAAAGCGAGAGGCCGGTCTTTTTTAGCGAACCTTTGCGTAGTTTTCGGACCACCCGTTCGGGCGAAACGGGACGCCAGTAGATACCGTGGTGGACGATGAGGAAGTCGATGCCTCTTTGCGCGGCTAATTTAAAAACTTCGGAGCCCGCATCCACGGCCGCCCCCACTTTCTTGACGGTGGCTTTGCCGCGATGTTGCAGGCCGTTATGCGCACCCTCGAAATCTTTGATCTCCGCGCGGCGGGTGAGGGCGTCGCAAAAGCGTGCGATATCAGAGGCGCGGGCGGACATGGCTTAGAGGGCTTGGAGGTTGGCAGGCGCGACGGCGGCTTGGTTCAGCGTTGTCGGATCGAACAGCGTGGCTGGTAAGGCGAGGTGGACGGCGGCTTCGGTGATTTTAAGTAAGTCGACGTCCCGGGTTGACTCATCGCGGACGCTGCACGCGCCCAGAATCCATTGATGGTCGGTCTTCGCGAATTCTTCGACCTGCAAGGTGCGGGTGATTTTGTTCTGCCCATTCAGGCTGACCGCTTGGACGAGTACGCCGTAAGAGCGATCGAGGCCGAAGACGACGGAACTGGGTTCGCTGGGCGCAGGATTTTTGGCGACGAAAAAATGGACCGGTCGGCCGCGCGCATGATCGGTCTTGGTGTACTGCGTATCGCTCCAATGGGTAAAGGGGAGGTGCAGGTCAAACGGTGTGAGCAAAAGTCCGGTGGCCAGCGGAGCGGTGGAGCTGCCCATCGGCACTAACTGGGCGGCCTGACCGGCTGGCGCTTGCCAAAGGGCGGAGTTGGTTGGTGATTTAATCGCAATAAAGGCTTGGTCGAGAGAGCCGTTTTCTTTCCGCATTTCGACGCGTACTTTAGAACCTTCGGCGGTATGGGCGGCCCAGAGGATACCACGGACTGCGGGGGCGGAATCGCCTTTCCGCGGTTTGTGGACGATCTCAAATTTGAAGCAGACGTCGGAGCTTAAACCGGAACGACGGAAATCGCTTAAAGTTTTTGCCGCCTCGGTCGCACTTAACTGGGCGAAACCTTCTTCGACGCCTCTGGGTTGGGCCGATAAAGAAAGTCCACCCAGAAGGATTACCCAGCGAACGGACAAGCTGAGTAGGCCGAGGCGCACCGAACTAACTTACTTGGCCGGAGCAGAAGCCGCTGGCTTAGGCGTAGCGGCTGGGGCGACGGGCTGGGAAGGGGTGGCAGGAACCGAGGCGGCTGGTTGGGTGGCAACCGGGGAAGGGGCGAGGGGAGTTGTGGCCGCAGGAGCGGTGGCAGGGACGGCAGAAGCCGGGGCGGTTTCCGAAACGCCTAGGGCGGTCGGCGTCTTGCGCTCGCGAGCGACAAAGCCCAGGTAGAGGCCGAAACTGAGGACGAAGAGAGTGACGGTGAGGGTGGTCGTCATGCGGGAGAGGACATTAGCCGACTCGCCGCCAAAGACGGTTTCAGCGGCGCCACCGCCGAGGGCAGCGCCCATACCGGCATTGGCGCTTGGCTTCTGCATGAGAATAATGAGCACCACGAGAATGCAGACCACAAAGAGGGCCACCACGGATGCATAGAGAAGAAAGTCCTTCATGCCCGTATCCAAGGGGTCGAACCTCGATAAAACAACGCCAAAATCAGGCCGGAAGGTAGGCCCCCCCTTTAACTTGGTAGGTTAGCCAGTTTCCGGAGGGGGGAGGGGTTGTTCCGGTGGCGATAACTTGATGCGATTCGCCGACTTCCTGCCAAAAGGCCCGACGGCGGATGTCATCCAATTCTCCTAAGACATCATCAGCCAAAATCACGGGAGGGGTGGACGCTCGGAGCGTGTCGCGTTGCAGACGGGCCAGGCAAAGCGCGAGGACCAGGAGGCGTTGTTGTCCTTCCGAGGCGTAATCGGCTGCGTCCTGCTGGCGAAACAAGATGGCGAAGTCGTCACGCTGCGGCCCGCGTAAAGTTGTGCCGGTCGCGAGATCGGCGGCCCGCATCTTAGTCCAGGTTTCGCTGAGTTGATCGGCGGCGCAATCGGGTTGGTATATTAGGTCGGCACCTTCGTCCGCAAAGCCCGCACGAGCGCAGGTGGCGCGGAGGGTGGTGGCGAGTTCAGGTAAAACCTTTTGGCGAAGCTCGATGAGACGTAACGCCGCCGGCAGCATGGTTTTTTCGAAAGCCCGCAAGGCATCATCGTTCCGCTGGTTATTTTTCAAAAGCGCATTACGACCTTCGAGCGCGCGGGTGTAATCGCGCAAGGCGGTCAGGTATTGGGCATCGGTTCCTCCGATGGCGGCGTCGAGCCAACGACGGCGGTTAGAGGGTGAGCCTCGGACGAGCCGTAAATCGTCGGAGCAAAAGACAATCGTTGGGAATTGCCCTAAATGTTGGGCGACCGAGGCAATGGGCGTCCCATTCAGCAACGCTTTACGGGTACCCTTCGAGAGTCTGATTTCGACTTCGGCCTTTTCGGCGAGGTTGAGCTGAACGTCGATACGGAGGCGCGCTTCCGTGCAACCGCTCCGAATCAAGGGAGAGATTTCGGTGGTGCGGAATGAGCGAAAAGCTGAAACCAGTGCGGCGGCCTCGAGCAGGTTGGTTTTACCTTGGCCGTTATCTCCCAAGAGAAAGATCCGCGGCGCATCCGTCGAGACATCGGCAAAGGTGAGGTTGCGGAAGTCTGCCGCGCGAATGCGGGTGACGCGCATGGATCACTCTGGGATGACTAAAGTCATCCCCACTGACAGCGTGGCGGGGCTGGCCATCTTATCTTTGTTGGCCTTAAAGATATCCATCGACCGGCTGCTGGTGCCGTAAATTTTCCGGGAAATAATGGAGAGGTTGTCATTCTTTTGGACCACATAGGTCTTGGGAGTATTACCTTTGTTCTCCGGAGGTGTCGCGACGGGGATGCTATTGATGATTTTCTCAGGCTTGCCGGAGGCGCTAATGGTCGGGGTGGTCTTATTTTCCGCTTGGCGTTGACCGCGGCTAAGGTCAGCTACTTCCCGCTTTAATTTATCGTTATCATTCTGCAGGCGACGAATCGTCTGATTCGCATCGAGACTGCTGCCGACATCGGCGCTCAAGGGCCGCCCGGGAAGTTGCTGCAAATATTGTTTCTCGGCGGTCTTAATCATCTGCCCGACGATCTCGGCCTGTTGCGAGTTAGGCTTGAGGCGGATATATTGGTTAAAGTGATAAATCGCCGGCAGTGGTTCCAAGAGGTCGCTGTACATGCGCCCCGCTTCGAGGTGAGATTCGGCGGCACCTTTGCGGGCGTCGATTACCTTGAGGAAGCATTCGAGGGCTTTGCGATTTTCTCCCTGTTTTTGGTAAAGCTGGCCTTGGCGAAAATCTGGGTCCTCCACGTCCAAAGTCCGGGCGTTGCCGGACGCATGATCGTCGCAGCCGACGAGGGACAATAATAGGAAGACAAAAGGGACACGGACCATGCTTCCACATTCTCGCATGGGGCCGTTGCTTCAATCCAAAATCATTCGCCTAAAGCCCGCGGGAGCGCTTCCGCCAGACGGGGAGTTTGGAACTTGAATCCGCCCTCGAGGGCGCGCGAAGGGCTGGCCGCTAAGTCCGCCAGGATCGTCTCGCGGCCCAGGGCGCCGAATAATAAAGAGATTAGCCAGGCGGGCAGGGGCAGGATCGCCGGACGGCGGAGGACGCGCCCAAGTTCGCGGGCGAACTCGGCTTGGGTGACGACCTGAGGGGCGACGGCATTGAGGGGGCCGCGGCAGGAGGCATGGGTCAGGGCCCAGATGATGAGGTCGACGAGGTCGCCGAGTCTTATCCAGCTCAGACGTTGGGTGCCGGGGCCGATAGGGCCGCCCAGCCCAAGGCGAAAGGCGGGAAGCATGGCCTTGAGCGCTCCTCCGGAGGCGGCGAGAACCACGCCCGTCCGAAGATGGACGGTGCGGATGTTGGCATTTTCCGCAGTCGACGTCGCGCTTTCCCAAGCGGCGGCGACTTCGCTTAAAAATCCGTCAACTTTCACGGGACTGTTTTCGTCCAAAACTTCAGACCGGTGGAATCCGTAGCGGTTCAGGCCTGACATCGAAATGAAGCACGTTGGCTTGTGCGTCAATTTTGCCAAGGTCTCGGCTAAAGCGGAAGTGCCTTCCTGGCGACTGCGCAGGATGCGTTCACGGGCGGCGGGAGTCCAACGTTGGACAATTTTTTCACCGGCGAGATGGATGATGGCGAAAGCTCCCTCAAGTTGACCCACGTCAAAGTTAGCCGGCGGTTTTTCCCGCCACTTTAGGGGGACGACTTGATACCCTTCTTGCACAAGTCGGATGGCCAGGGCTTTACCGATTAGGCCGGAGGCGCCGGTAAGAATGATGCGAGGGCCGACCGACATAAAAATACTCCTAAGCAGACTTCTTGGTCACCACCAAGATCCAAGGTTTTCCAGGGTTAGGAAAATAACCGATCTTCTCGACGGTATCGCCCGCCTGCTCGCATTGAAGGGCGAATGCCAAAACGCTATCAGATTCGTCGGAGCCTCCGGGGTGACCCGTATAAGCCACGCAAACAAGGCGTCCAGACGGCCGCAAGAGCTTCAGGGCGGCTTGGAGGGCTTGGGCGGTCGTAGCGGGCTGCGTGATGATGGCGAGATTGCCGCCGGGCAGGTAGCCTAGGTTGAAAAGCGCGACGGCTACTTTGCCGTGATGGGCCACGGGGATGGCCGCGAGGATTTCGGCGTGGCTCCGGTGGTGCAGGGTGGTCCGCTCCAGCAAGCCGGCCGCTTCCAGTAAGTTATTCGTCGAACGCAAGGCCTCGGCTTGGATATCAAAGGCATGAACATGGCCACCGGGGCCCACCGCTTGGGCCAGGAAAGCGGTATCTCGGCCTTTGCCGGCGGTAGCGTCGATTGCGAAGTCTCCAGCTTTGATGGCCTCTGACGCGAGCTTTTGCGCGCGTTCGGTGACGCGGATAGGATTTATGGGAGCCAAGGGAATTTGCGGAAGTTGGGCGGACGTTTTTCGTTCCAAGCGGAGCGCCCTTCATCACCTTCTTCGGAAAGATAATAGAGTAAAGTAGCGTTACCGGAAAGTTCTTGGATGCCTGCTTGCCCGTCGAGTTCGGCGTTGAAGGCAGACTTGAGACAACGAATCGCGAGGGGGCTTTTGGTCATGACCTCTTGGGCCCACTTGAGGCCTTCGGCGTCTAATTGCGCGTAAGGAACGACGGTATTGACGAGGCCCATCTCGAAAGCTTCTTGGGCGTTGTATTGTCGGCAAAGATACCAGATTTCGCGGGCTTTTTTCTGACCGACGATCCGGGCGAGGTAAGAAGCGCCAAAGCCACCATCAAAACTCCCCACGGTGGGCCCGGTTTGACCGAAGATCGCGTTATCGGCTGCGATGGTCAGGTCGCATATCACATGTAAGACATGGCCTCCGCCGATAGCGTAACCAGCGACGAGGGCGATGACGACCTTGGGCATCGAGCGGATAAGTTTTTGTAAATCTAGGACGTTGAGGCGCGGGACTCCGTCTGCTCCGATGTAGCCGCCGCTTTTGTCTCCGCGTATCTTTTGGTCTCCACCGGCGCAGAAGGCGAATTTACCGTCGGTTTGCGGGTTGGCACCGCGAAGTAAAACCACGCCGATGCGGGTGTCATCCCGCGCGTCGCTGAAGGCACGGATCATTTCGGCCACGGTGTCGGGGGTGAAGGCGTTGCGGCGCGAGGTTCGATTGATGGTCACGCGGGCGACCCCATCGGACTTCTCGTAGACGATATCGGTGAAGTCTCCGCTCTTTTGCCAAGGAATCTCGGATGCCATGGCCTTAACTTGCAGGGCGTCGGGGGGATTTCCAATGAATAAGCGACGAGACGCTTGAAAATCGTCGGCGACCCCCACAACTTAGGTCCATGGCCAGCCTTACTCCTAAACAAGTTTCCCAGGTTTCCCAATGGGTTGCCGACGGTTTGACTCTGTCTCAGATTCAGGGAAAAATCTCGGCTGAGCTCGGCGTCTCGATGACATACATGGATGCCCGTTTTTTAGTAGATGACCTTAATTTATCTTTGGTGGAAAAAGAAGAGCCTAAGAAAGAAGTGGTCGTTGAGCCTGCCCCGGAAGGCGACGCGGTGGCGGCGACCCCGGGCGCTCCGGTTGCGGTGACCGTCGAAGTCGATGCTATCACGCGTCCAGGCACGATGATCAGCGGCAACGTGACTTTCTCCGATAGCCAGAAGGCGGATTGGTATATTGACGAGGCGGGCCGTCCCGGGATGGTGCCACGCGTTCCCAATTACCGCCCGTCTCAGGAAGACATCACCGATTTCCAAGCCAAGCTCGATGTCGCTTTGCGGCAGGCAGGTTTCTGAGCAAGCTTAGCGCGATTTCAGGATCGCTTCGGCGAGGACGAAGTCCGCTGGGCGAGTCAGCTTTAAGTTAACGGACGGATTTTCGACCAACGATACTTCTTGTCCGACACATTCTACGGCCGAGCTATCATCGGTTACTTTACGGCCGAGCTCCGTTACTTTCTGATAGGCTTTCAGCACGGTCTGCGTCTTAAAAATTTGCGGAGTTTCGGCCGTCCAGACTAACCCGCGATCCGGAGAGGTTTCGACCGCCGGGGAATCGACGCGGGCAATCTTGACGGTATCTGCCGAGCGGCCAGCTAGAATTGCCGCACCGGTTTCAAGGGCTTTGTCTCTTACTTTTCGGATCGCTTCAGGCGTGATGAGCGGGCGGGCCCCATCGTGAATATGTACCAAGCCCTGATGTGCGGCACAGGCGAGTAGCGCCGCCAAGACGGAAGCCTGCCGGGTTTCTCCGCCTGCGACGAAATCAATCGGACATGCGGGTAAGGGATTTTCTGCCAGCAAAGCCCGCAGGCGCGCCAATTGGGTTTCATCCCGGTAGGTGATGACCACCTGGCCAATGGTACCGGAATTTAAGAATGCCGCGAGGGAATGAATAAAAACCGGCCGCCCCGCCAAATTAGCCGTAATCTTATCATCCACGACAGCTTGCATGCGTCGGGCGGAGCCGGCGGCTAGTAGAATCAGGATGTCGTCAGGCTTGATCAAAGGGCTTCGCCGATTTCTCGGCGTATTTTAAGGGTCTCGGCAAAAGGGTCGGCGGCCTTGAGAATAGGGCGCCCAACGACGATGAAATTGGCACCAGCAGCCGCGGCTTGGGCTGGGGTCATGATACGGCTCTGATCGTCGGCCGCGGCGCTGGGGTAGCGGATACCGGGGGTCACCAAGGTCGGGCCCGCGCCGAGTTCCGAGCGGAGAATCGAAAGTTCAAGCGGTGAGCAGACCAAACCATTGAGTCCGGCCTGAGTTCCCATGCGGGCGAGTAGCCGGACTTGTTCTTCCGTGGAGCTTTGAACGCCGATGGCCGATAGTTGGGTTTGATCCATTGAGGTGAGCACGGTGACGCCGAGAACCTGACAGTTGGGAAGGGTGTCACGCGCCGCTTCGGTGGCGCGGGCGATCATCTCGGGTCCGCCGGCGGTATGGATGGTGAGTAACGAGCAGGGGCGCCCCTTAAGGCTCTTAATCGCGGACGAGACGGTGTTCGGGATGTCGTGGAACTTCAGGTCTAAGAATACCTTGAAACCCAAGGCATGGAATTCATCCACGATGCCAGGCCCGTGGCGGGTAAAAAGTTGTAAGCCTAGCTTCACCCAGGCCAAATTGCCTGCTAACGGACGGGCCAGAGCGAGAGCCTCTTCTTTCGTCTCAACGTCAAGGGCGAGGATAAGACGACAGGGCGAAGCCATGAGACTTTGTAGAATCACTCGACCTAATCTGCCAGCGTAAATCTCAGCCTCAGCTTACTTCTTGGCTGGCGGTGTTTTCTTAGCCGTAGGCGTGCTTGGAAGCGAGGAGACGGCGAAGTTAAAAGGCTGCGCGGGTTGTTTTCCCAGAAGGTGTAAGTCGAACCATTGGGCCATTCTTGAGATGTCGTCGGTCATCTCGTTCCAGCCGCCGTGACCGCCCCCGATCCGGATGAGCACTTCGCATTTGGCGCCAACTTCGACGGCTTTGCTCTGAAAGCGAGTGGCTTGTGAATACGGCACCAACGGGTCGGCATCGCCTTGGACGATGTAGGTCGGGGGTTGGTTCTTGTTAACCCAAGTCAGCGGCGAGAGCTCGCGTCCGAGCTTGGCTTTACCTTCAGGGGTTTCGACTAAAGGGCCAAAGGCAGGTATGCGGGTATTGAGCGGACCGATGCCCTCGTTGCTGTCGCCTTCTTTGGCCCAGTTGATGAAGTCGACTGGAGGATAAAAGCAGGCGACGGCATTGACGGCGCTGCTGGCCCGGTCGATGGGGTCGGTGGCTTTCGCTTTACCCGCGTCGCCTTTGACGCCCAACATCAGACTGAGGTGTCCGCCCGCGCTGCCGCCCGTGACGCCGATCTTGTTCGGGTCGATACCGTATTGGGCGGCGTTGCTGCGGATGAAGCGCACGGCGCGTTGCATATCCAAAACGATTTCATCGATATGGAAACGTGGCTGGGTGCCATGGACGACGACAAACGTGGTGTAGCCGTAATTGGGCCAGGTTCCGTCGCTGATCCCGTTGTGATTAGAGTTCCAACCACCGCTGATGATTTTGATGACGGCAGCGCCATTGGGTTTGGCTGGCTTAAAAATGTCCATCGTCAGCGCCACCCCGTCATGCTTAGTGTAGATGACATCACGGATACGTTCAGGTTCTTGCGCGCTGACCAGCGTGAAAGTCGCAACGAAGGTGAGCAGGGAGATGTAGAGGCTTCGCATGGGGTATGTATCATAACCCCTATCTCCCCGGGATGTTCCCCGCGAGGGCTTAAATTCTGAATTTAATCACGACCTTCAGGATAGACCCGGGCGCTCCAGTCATCACGCCGGGTTGGTGACCATCTTGCGGGTAGAAAATAGCGAAGTTGCCGCGCCCGAGGGTAAGCATGGCGGAAGTGGCGGAAGGGGCGGCGTATTTTTCGACATCTTTTTCCGCGAGGTAAGGCATTGTTACGCTAAGCGTCTTCTGATCCGCGTGGCCGCAATATTCGAGGCCCTGGTAAACTACTTGGATATCGCCGTAGATCTGATGAGCTTCCCAGAGTTTATCCGCTGAAGGGGCTGTCTGATAGTGTTGTACGATGGCTACCAGGTCTTGGCCTTGGAGTTCATACTTTCCGTCCTCGGTCTTCGCATCGAAGGCACGGAGATAGGCGAACGCTTTCGGGAAAAGCGGGTGCAGGGATTCGATGGCCGCGGAGGCGGAGAGTTGGTCGAGGATCATGGACGAAAAGGGTTAGGGGTAGAAAGAGTGAGTTAGGCTTCGTCCGCGAGGCCTTCGACATCGTCGAGGGGCATTTCGACTGCTTGTTCGGAACCCAGCAAAGAGAGCAGCACCGCGATACGCTTTTGAGGTTCTTGCAGTTTGACGACTTCACCTTCGGAGCCGGAGAAGATGCCGCGAATGACGCGGACCTTGGTCCCGATTTTTAATTCCGCATCTAACATCGAGAGAATTGCGTCAGGTCCGAGCGCGAGCAATTCCGTGATGACCGAGGCGTCGACATCAACGGGACGGCCGTTGCGGCTGACGAGTTGGAGGACGCCGCGGGTGTTGCGAACCGGGCCATAAAGTTCCGCGGGGTCAAATTTAACAAAGATATAACCGGGAAAAAGCGGTTCGACCACCACGCGGTTTTTATCATGCCCTTTGCGCGTCCGCCGCAGGCGCGGGAAAACAATCTCGATTTCGCCTAAAGATCGAAGATTAAGCACGGCCACGGCTTCTTGGCGGGGCTTTGCTTTAATGCAAAACCACGAAGTCGGTGGAATCTCGCTCATACCTTGGTCGCTGCGGAGGCCCTTGCCGGCAGCCATCCAAGGGCGATGAAGATGATTTGCGTAATCCAGAAAACGGTGAGCCAGAAGAAGCCTGATTCCGTAAAGCCATAGCTATGCAGGCCGACGCCCAGCAGATTGGTGCCGAACCATGACCAACTCGTGACGATATTGCCGAAGATCAGGAGCTGCATCAGCCCTTCGCGGCGAACGAGGCCACCCCAGCGGGCGTGGAGGCAGAGTGCGCACCAGAGCACGATGAGAATCGCGCCGTTCTCTTTAGGATCCCAACCCCAGAAGCGGCCCCAGCTTTGGTCGGCCCAGATGCCACCGAGCATCGTGCCGATGAAGCTGGCCATCACTGCGAATGCCAGGATGCCATAGGCCGCTCGGGCAACGCTGTCGCCCCAGATGTAGTCTTTTTTGAACGCACGGAGAGCAAGGTGGAGGGCTCCGAGCAACCCGGCGACAAAGGTCGCCGCGTAGCCGAGGGTCACGATGGTCACGTGCGTCGCTAGCCAGAAGTTCGTATCGAGCACCGCCCGGACGCTCTCGAGGTTGTCTTCGCCGGAGAGGCCGAGGTTATGCGCCACAATCAAGGAGACGAAACCGGTGATACCTGTCGCGACGGCGCCGATACCGTTTTTCCAGAGTCGTTCGAGGATGATGCCCAGGCCGACGGCACCCCAAGCGACGAAGATTCCCGTTGAATAGAGGTTCGTCACGGGCGGGCGACCATGCAGCCACATCCGGTAGCCGAGTGCCAAGGTGTGCAGTAGGAAGCACGTAACGAGGAGTCGGTAGGCCCAGCTACGGAGCGATTCTGAAGCGGTTAACCAGGAACCGAAGATCATGAGTACGGTCACGACGTAGGCGATGAGCAGCCAATAGAAAGGTTGGAGGCGCCCAAAGGTGGCTTCGGAATTCGATTTCGTCGACCAGTTGCCTTGCAGGCCTGCGGCAATCGCGCGGGTTTGAACCGTGCAAGTGTCATCGTTACCCTCTCGCCATGCCACGCAGAAGGTCGCGTAGCGGCTGATTAATCCGTCAGGGGCGAGGGACTGCCGATGGTTGTTTTTGTCTTGGATGACGCTCAGTAAGGCGGTGCCGAGGTTGTCCCACCTATCTAATGACTCTGCTTCCTTGGGCGGGACGAGGCCGATGGCACCTTCACGTTGGAAGCCCTGATAGCGATCCACAAAACTCTTCACCGTTTTTTGTAATTCAGGATCGAAGGCGGTGCCACTACCGCCGTTTGAGCGATTAGTGTTCATTTCGGCGACCGCCCGGCTCAAAGAGCTTAGCCAGGCCTCATATTCACGTTGCGGCGGAATCTCGGACGGCAGGTCGCCAGGAATGAAAGTCATGCTGAGCGTCGCGTATTGGCGGGCGGCGCCTTCGAGTTGAAGTAAGGAGCGATCTTCGGCGTCGCGGTCAGCTTGGGCGCGACCACGGGATTTGCCGGCGGCTTCCGTGACCTTTTCGCTATTCTTTAAAATATCATCCCAGCTGGCGTACATCGTTTTTTCGATATCTCGTCCGACCATCTTGAGTACGGAAGGGTGTTCGATGCGAAAGGTGGGAAGATGGCGAGCGACTTGGGCGCGGAAGCTGACTTCAATCAGCCAGTCGATGGCCGCCAGGGAATTTCCGGTCAAGCGTACCGGACGTTTTTCCAAGGCTGCCTGAACGTTGGCGTCTACACCGGGCAGCGCTTCGGAGATCAGTTTCTTTTGTTCGGCGGTCCAGGTGGAGGGTTTCTGTCCGAAAGCGATCCGTTCCAGATCGGTCAGACGGATCTCACGACGCGAACGCATTTGCAGCAACGAGCCGCTGGCCAAGGTTTCGAGCGGGACAATGCGTCCGCCACTCTGGACGGGGATGTTACCGAACTCTTGACTGTTCCAGGTTGGCTCTGCCGCTTGGGTGGGAAGGGAGAGCAGACCTAATGCCAGGACGACCGCCGTCTTAGCGGCACGACCGCGCAAGAAACGGAGCAGGGAGACGCCGAAGTGCCAGATGAGGCCGAGGGACATCAGCGCAACGGAGATATAGGGAATCCAAGCTCCTGGATTACGCACGACCTGAAGCACGCTGAGATCCTTGCCGTCCTTCGTGCTGCCGAAACTGGACTGGAAGAAGGTCAGGCCGGCGTGACGGAGTGGTTGATTCATCGAGATATTATAGTCAAAGGAGCTCATACCTTCCTTAATCGTCACATCGCTGGCGAAACGGCGAGGTGTCTCGGTTCCTGGATACTTCTCGTGGGTGAACTTATCCAGCTGCACCGTAAAGTCCACGTAGTGGCGGGTCCGGCGGAGCGAGAGTTCGTAGGTCTTGCCGGCGTCTGCGAAGGTCTGCGCATCGAAAGACTCCGTCAAGTTGAGGTTGAGGACCCAGGTGCCGAGCGACTTATCTTTCGTCTTCAGTTCGACAATCGCCGTGGGCGAGTTCGGGCGATTGTCATCATAACTTTCCGGTAGAGGCTTGTAGGCCAATTGAGTGCGGGCTCCGATGCCTTGGGTGGCCTTGAGGTCGAGGCCGTCGGTCATCTGCGATTTTGCCCGGATCATGGCGTTGGCATGGTACGTCTGGACGACGAGGGTGTAGGGCGTGCCCGGGAGCTCGATGGCGGACGGTGCCTTTTTGTCTGAGATATCGCGTAGAATCGAATCCGGGATGGTGACGACGGTCTCGGCAGTGGCGGATTTTTGGACGAGCGCGATCTCGAATTCGCGGAAGGCTTCGGAGTAGTTTCGCTGCTCGCCTTCGGGGATGATCATCGCGGACTCCTCTTGGTAGATTGCCGTTACGAAGCCACCGCCCAGTAGGAGCAGCAGGCCTGCGTGGATCATGAGGTTACCGACCTTGGCGGCGGTCGCCTTGAAGTGACGGACGTGGGCGAAGGCCAGGTTGATGATCAGCAGGGCCCCGAGCGTGAAGCCGGCCGGCAGCGGGATGCGTAAGGGCGCCGTCGCGTCCATGGGATAGAAGCAGAGCCAGGAACTGAAGTAGACCTTCTGGACATGCCAGATGCCCCAGTGGACTTGTTCGAGTGTTCCCAACAAGATGAGGATCATCGACAGGATGAGCAGGAGTACCGTCAGCTTGAGCGACGCCAGCGTGTCGATGAGTCGATGGCCGCTGTTGGCCTTCTTTTGATGTTCTTCGCTGTTCACGGAAGCTGGGAGGCGGAGAGGAAGGCGACAAAGGCGGGAGCGTTGGCTTCGACGGCGGCGGTCTCGCCATTCATCTTGAAGAACCAGGTGGCACCGTCCTTGGAAGTCATCACGGCGTCGACTGATTTTTTGCCATCGGCCGAGGTCATTACAAAGCGCTGGCTATCGAGACTACCGACCTTGACCGCTAGGGCTGAGGCGACGATCTCATCAGAACTGGCCGGAGGGAGGCCGATTTGGCCACGCCAGCGGTTAACGTTGGCGGTGAGGCCGCCGACGCTGCCGGGGAAGACCGTCACGGCGATTTCGGCCTTGCTGCCGTTCGGGCCGGTGACGATCCAGGTGGCCTTGCGCATCGAATTTTCCGGGCCGACGGACCAACCAGCGGGCAGCTTCGCCCACTTGGGTGCGTCGAAGCTAGCGGCTTCGGCCTTCATCGAGGCGGGGGCGACCATCGGGGTGGCCACGGCCGGAGAAGGGGCAGGCTGGGCGGCGACCGGTGAGACTGGCGCGGTCGCGGGGGCTGCGGCCGGTGCAGCTTCGGCTTTTACCTCATAGCGGGCGACCTGCGGGGCAGGTTTGCAGCCGAAGGCGAGCAGCGAGGCGGATAGGAGGAAGAGAGGACGCATGGAGATAGGAGAATTATTTGTTGGCGGCTTTTTTACCTTTTTTCTTAGGGGCGACAGCGGTATCGCCTTCGGTCGTGCCGTTCTTGACGCGCTCTTCATACTTCGGATCGCGGGGTTGGATGATTCCTTTTTTGACAAGTTCGTCGGCGTGCAGGTCGGCGAGCGGTCCGCAGCGGGTTAGCCATGCGTCGCAGGCGCCCCGGAGTTCTTTAAGCTTATCCGCGTTGGTTGGATCGGCGGCGATGTTCTTCACCTCCCAGGGATCCGTCAGAGTATCGTAAAGTTCTTCGGCGGCCCGATTCGGATTAAAGTAGAGGGCTTGAACGGGCGTGAGGGTGCCAGCGGTTTGAGCTTTGCGGAGCGCCTGCATCGTTTGGCCTTCTTCTTGATAAGCCACCTTGCCGGCTTCGTCGACGCCGGGGGCTTGGTTGCGAACGTAGCGATAGCGGGCATCGCGGACCGAACGCACCTTGTCGAAGCTCTCATCCATAAAGTCGCGGAAAGAGTAGGCGTATTTGGGGGGATTGAGCGCGGTCGGCAGGAAACAGTGGCCGTCATATTCTTTTGGAACCGGCACGCCGGCCAAGGTCAGGGCGGTCGGGGCGAAATCGATCCAGCTGGCGAAATCTGCGCGAATCGTACCCGGGGCGATTTGGGCCGGCCAGCGGACGATGAGAGGGACGCGGGTACCGGTGTCTTTAGGTGAACGCTTGTAGCGGGGCATGCCGCGACCGTGATCGCCCGTTAGAACCACGATGGTGTTTTTCTCGAGGTCGTGGGCCTTGAGCCAATCGAGCACGCGGCCGAGGGTGTAATCGACGGCCGTGACGAGCTCGTGGTAGTGGGCGACCTCGCGACGCACTTCGGGGGTGTCAGGATAGAAAGGGGGTAATTCAATCTTCGCCGGATCGCGGCGATCGGAGGGCTTAAGGGCGGTGGTATTCTGGGCGTGTCCTTTGTCTGAGGCACGAACTTGGCTCTCGTGGCTGACGGTGTCGTTGATGTAAGCGAAGAAGGGTTCCTTCGGCTTGTCCGTCAGCTTGCCGAGCGGCTGCTTGGAGTAGTTGACCCAGAGTTTCTTGTCATCGGCCAACTCTTTTTCGGAGACGCCTTGGAAGTCGGTCTTGCCGGGCCACATGACAAAGTACCCGGCCTCACGAAGTTTTTCGGTGAAGGGGTGCGGCGGGTTGATTACCTTCGAGCGCATGTTCTGGGCTCCCCAAGCCAGTGGGTAGATGCCGGTGACCATTCCGCTTCGGGAAGGAGCGCAGACGCCGGTGTGCGTGAAGGCCCGGGTGAAAAGGGCGCCCTCTTTGGCCAAGCGATCCATGTTGGGGGTGATGGCGTCTTTGCAGCCGTAGGCGCCCGTATCCGGCCCCATGTCTTCACCGATGACCAGGACGATGTTAGGTCGGCTGTCAGCGGCATGAACCGGCAAAAACGCGAAGCAGAGGGTAGCCAGTCCAAGCATGAAGAAGGTGCGCATGGTGTTAAGACAGTTTTGCTCTGGAAAAGTTGCTTCAACTGTTCCCATAACCGTTGCCATAGCAAAGCGAAAGGACGCTTGTAGGCGTCCTTTTATCATCAATATTTACCCGATAGCAGCCGGTTTTATAACCAGAATTAGTCGGTGAAACGGAAAAGGGCGACGTCCCCGTCTTTAAAGAGGTAGGATTTGCCTTCCAGTCGGTAGCGTCCGGCATCGCGGGCGGCGGCGACGGAACCGTTCTTAACCAAGTCATCGTACGAGACGATTTCCGCCTTAACAAAGCCTTTTTCAAAGTCGGTATGGATAACGGCCGCACATTGGGGGGCGGTCATACCATGACGGAAAGTCCACGCGCGGACTTCTTTTTCGCCGGCGGTGAAATAAGTCGCAAGCCCGAGCAGTTTGTAAGCCCCGCGAATCAGGTCGGAGACACCTGAGTCGGTGACGCCTAAGGACTGTAGGAACTCGGTGGCTTCGGCGGGCGAAAGATCGCAGAGTTCGGCTTCGACCTGGGCGCAGATAACGACGGATTCGCAACCGTGTTGTTGGGCGATGTACGCCCGGACATGAGCGACGTGGGGATTTTTTGTGAAATCCGCCAGGTCGGTCTCGGCGACGTTGCACGCGTATAAAACCTTTTTGAAGGAAAGGAGATTATACGAACGGAGGCGGATACGTTCATCGTCGCTGACTTCGAGGGAGGACGCGGGAAGGTTTTCGTTCAGATGCTTGACCAAGCGCGCCAGTAATTCGACGTTGGCGATGGCATCCTTATCTTGGCTGCGGACTTTCTTCTGGTTGCGATCGAGCTGTTGTTCGGCGGATTGGATGTCGGCGAGGATGAGTTCGGTTTCGATGACTCCAATGTCCCGCACCGGATCGACTTTGCCCATGCTGTGCACAATGTCATCGTTGTCGAAGCAACGGACGACGTGGATGATGGCATCGCACTCGCGGATATTAGAAAGGAAGTCATTGCCTTTGCCTTCGCCCTTGGAGGCGCCCGCTACCAGGCCGGCGATATCAACAATATCGATCGTGGCTGGGATGACGACCTTGGTCCCGGCGATCTTTTGCAGATCGACCATGCGAGCGTCGGGCACCAAGACGACGCCGACATTCGGTTCAATGGTACAGAAAGGGTAGTTCGCGGCCTCCGCCTTGCGGGAGCGCGTGAGGGCGTTAAAGAGAGTGGACTTACCCACGGTAGGGAGTCCGACGATGCCTGCCTGAGTCTTTGCCATGGAAAGTGCAACGTGGGCATCCGACCTGCCGAGGTCAAGAGCTGGGACTTGCGAGGGGGAGGGATTCGGCGGCTTTTCTTAGTTCGGCGGTCGGCAGAACGGCTTCATCTTTCGTTCCGGGCTGACCGCGCAAGCGTTTGACGACCGCGATGTGTCCTTGGAGTTCTTCGACTTGTAACAAGGCCGTCGGGGCAAGTGTTTGGTTACGACTGACGAGAATATCCCCGGGACGGAGTCCGGCATTGGGTAAGAGATTGACGGCAAGCAAGCCGCCCGCCGGTGCCCCAGGTAAAACGAAGCCGACTCTCGGACTTCGCGGTGTACCCGCTGGTTTAGCGAACGGAGGAAGCTCCGGCTGCTCACGGTCGGTGGTCGGCGCCCCAGGAGTGGCACAGCCTACCAGCAGCAACGCGATCGCCAGGGCCGCAAGACGGTTCACTGCCGCGAGGAGCTGCCGGGTTCGTCGACGGGCTTGCCGATAAAGGCTGCGAGATTGCCGCCGGGGATTGCGCCGCCGGTAAGGAGACCCGGAGTTTGATCCGGTTTGTCGTCTTCGGCGACGAATTGGTCAAAGCCTGGTCCCGACGTGTCGAGCTCACCTTCGAACATGCCTTGAAGTTGGCGCATGCGGGTGGGGTGGCGCATCTTGCGCAGCGCTTTCGCTTCGATCTGACGAATGCGTTCGCGGGTGACTTTAAAGTGGCGACCGACTTCTTCCAGCGTGCGTTGCACGCCGTCGAGCAGGCCGAAGCGCAAAATGAGCACTTCCTTTTCGCGTTCGGCTAGGGAGCGGAGAACGAAATCAATCTTCTCGCGCAGTAAGCGGGTCGAGGCCGTATCGCTCGGGTTTTCGGCTGACTTGTCTTCGATGAAGTCGCCCAAGGAGGTATCTTCGCCGTCGCCGACGGGAGATTGGAGCGAGATGGGTTGTTGGGCCATCTTCATGATCTGTTGGACGCGATCGATGGCCATGTTCATCTCGTTGGCGACCTCTTCGGCGGTGGGCTCGTGGCCGAGTTCCTGAGTGAGTTGTTTCTGGACCTGCATGACTTTATTCAGCGTCTCGATCATGTGGACCGGGATACGGATGGTGCGGGCTTGGTCCGCGATGGAACGCGTGATGGCCTGCCGGATCCACCAGGTGGCGTAGGTGGAGAATTTGTAACCGCGACGGTACTCAAATTTCTCGACAGCCTTCACGAGGCCCATGTTGCCTTCTTGAATTAGGTCCGTGAAAAGCAGGCCGCGGTTCTGGTATTTCTTGGCGATGGAAATTACCAGGCGGAGATTGTGTTCGACCATCTCGGTCTTCGCCCGTTGCGCTTCGTCGAGGTGCTTGCGCACATTGCGAGACATCAGGATCAATTCAGCCGGAGTGAGGCGCCAGCGAAGTTCAATCTCGCGGGAGCGAGAGGCTGAGATCTCGGGTTTGCGCGCGAGCTTGGCCCGGACCGGTCCGCGCGCGACGATGGTTGGTTCAATGAGATTACGGGAATCTTCAATGTCTCCCTTGATGTCCGGGAGCTCCAACCATTCTTCAAAAAGCTTCATCTTAAAGCAGAACTTACGCAGAATAACCTGACAGCCTTCTTTGCCGGCGATTTCGAGTTTACGGTAGGCCTCGCGCAGCTTGGGGCGCTTGGCTTCGTCGCTTTCGTTGAGGTATTTCTGCCAGCCTTTATCGAGCCGATCGCGGAGCTTGGAGCATTCCTCGGTCGCCTTGGGGAGCATCTTATAATACGCGTCACGGGATTCGACTTTCTTATCGATAACGACTTTGTCGAAACGTTCTTCTTTACGCAGCACCTTGAGCGCCAGATCAAGCTGGTAGGGCAGCGTCAGCCAGATGGAGAAAAGGAAATCTTGGGCACGTAATTCAGCGTCTTCGATGCGCTTGGAGATCTCGACTTCTTGCTCGCGGGTGAGCAAGGGCTTGTGACCCATTTGCTTCAGGTAGACGTTGAAGGGGTCGTACGGCGCATCGGCCGGGACGGTCCGGGCGGCTTCTTCTTCGGAGTCCTCGACTTTTTTGCGGTAAGTTTCAACTTCGTCTTCGTCGAGCAACTTGATGTCGAGGTTATCGAGAATGTTCATGATATTCTCGATTAATTCTGGGTCGGTGGCGCTGTCTGGAATGATTTCGTTGATGTTCTGAACGGTCACGTACCCGTTTTTCTTGGACAGCACGACGAGCTGCTGGACTTTCTCGTTGATGTCGCGACTGACGCTCGGGTTATTCGTGGGCTTGATGGCAGGGGCCGCTTTGATAGCGGGCTTAGCGGGCGCCGCGATGACGACGGCGATGGGCTTGGCAATAGGAATGACCTTATTCGTCGATGCCTTGACGGGGATGGGTTTGGCAGCGGGTTGCTTGCCTGCTACGACCGGCTTGGTAACTACGACCGGCTTGGCCGCGGGGACCGCCTTAATAATAACGGGGGACTTCGCTGGTGCTTTTGCAACGGCCTTAACGATGGCAGCCTTGGCGGGCGCCTGCTTCGCAGCGGTCGCTTTGGCGGGGGGCGCCTTGGCAGAGACCTTTAACGGTGCCTTGTGGGCGACGGCTTTGGCTGCTTTCGCAGGCTTAGTCGTGGATTTTTTAGAAGATTTCTCGGACATGATAGTTGGGTTTAGAGGGATGGACTGAGCGATGGGGATTGAAAATGAGATTTACGAAGTGCGATTTTTTCGGCCTGTAAACGGTTCAGGCTGGTGACATCGCTAGGTGCGGTGGCGGCGATGCGTGTGTCAAGGCTACGGACAATGGCTTGAAGGTTGCGGGCGTGAAAGGCCTTCAGGATGAGATTGATGCGCGGGTAGAGGTCTTTGTCTTCATCCTTGCCGGCAAAGGTTTGGGCAGAAAGTCGAGCCGCCTCGGTACGCAGGTCGTCATCCAGCCCGTTGATCGCTTCCCGGATGCCGGTGAAGTGCCCATGGGCGGCCTCATTGAGCAGGGCCATCAGCAATAACCCCCCGCGGCCCGCTTGATCGATCCATTCGAGTGGGAGGGACTGAGCCACTGGAACAAAGAAAGATTCATGCCTAAGAAGGAAAAGTATCAGATCCTCCTCGGTAGTTGTCAAGCCCCCCCCCTTGACAACCAAGGGTTCGGTCGGGGTTTCGGTCCGGCTCAGTTGTGCCGCAGGGCGGTTCGCCGCTGAATTAGCCCGATGCCTTTCGTAGGCCATATGCATTTCGCGGATGCCGATGCCGGCATGGCGGGCGGCTTCATTGAGGGCTTCGCGGACGATTTCTTCCGCCCCAGCTTGTTCGACAATCGGAAAAATAGCTTCGAGCAGAGTCAGCCGGCGGGCGAGGGGGAGGCTGGCCGAGCCTTCGGGTACGAGTGACTGGACGCAGAACTGCATCGCGCTCCGGGCGCCGGTGGTCAATTCTTTCCAATTCGTCGCATCATTGGTCGAAAAATATTCGTCCGGATCTTTACCGCCGGGCAGTGAAAGGAAGCGGATATCCAGGCCTTCCTTTAAACCGATGGGCAGGAGTCTTAAGGCGGCTTTTTGCCCGGCGGTATCAGAATCCAAGAAGACGAGGAGCTGGGGAGAAAAGCGGCGTAACTGTTGCAGGTGCTCTTCGGTTACAGCGGTACCTTGGGCAGCGATCGCACCGGGAATGCCCGCCGTGTGGCAGCGGATGGCGTCTAATTGGCCTTCGACCAGCACGAAAGGTTCACCGTCTTTCCGGGTGGCGCGAGCACGGTCGATGTTAAAGACGGTCCGTGATTTCTTGAAAAGTTCGGTTTCGGGCGAGTTGACATACTTGGCCTCCCGGGACGGGTCATCTTGCGGCGTGATATCAAGGGTGCGGGCGGTAAAGGCAATGACCCGGCCCTGGATGTCTCGGATCGGGATGATTAATCGGCCCCGGAAGCGGCAGCGCCAACGCAACGGGTCCGGCATGCGATCGGTCCCGAAGAATAGCCCCGTTTGGGCGAGCGCCTCTTTGGTGTAACCTTTTTTGATTAGGCCCGGGATGAGTTTGGAATCGTCGACCGGGGCGAACCCGATACCGAAGTCTTCGGCGATTTGGAGATCGAACTTTCGTTTCGTCGTCCAGTAATCGCGAATCCATTCCCCGTGGAGAGGATCTTCCAGGAAACAACGGTGCCAATAATCTGCGACCAGTTCGTGGATTTCTAGCAGTTGGCCGCGGAAAGAACGTTCGGTTTTACCGTCGGCGTTATTTTCGTAATCCAACTTGAAGCCAAAACGGGTGGCTACGCGTTCGACGGATTCCGGAAAGTCCAGACCTTCGCGCGCCATCACGAGCTTGAAGGAGTCGCCGCCCTGTTGCGTGCTGAAGCAGTACCAGAGTCCGGTTTCAGGGTTAACTTTAAAGGACGGACTTTTTTCGGACTTGAAGGGGCTGAGGCCCCACCAGTCCCGTCCCCGCTGTTTCATCTGCGTGTAATCACCAGCAAGGGCGACGATATCCGCCCGTTGGCGAAGTTCATCGATTGATCTGCGGGTAATTAGGGCCACGGGTGTCAAGGGGTGTCTGTCAAGTGGGGCGGGGCAACTGAAAATCATTCCCAATCGCACCGAAGTGATTGTTCCTAGGGTTTACCTATCAACCGCCAGGCTGCAAGGCAGGGGGCGTGTCAAGGCACCGAATAGGCCTAACACTCGTCGCAGAGTTTATGTTGGATTTGCTTAGCCTTTGCCCGCAATTCGGCCGCCTCCTTGGTCCGTCCCGAGTTTTCGGCGACGTCAGCTAAGTTTTCCAGGACGGCGACGACTTCGCGCTTTTCCATCCCGAAAAGCTTTTGCACGCCGATGAGTTGACGTTGAAAGAGTTGTTCGGCCAGAGGGTAGTGCCGCAGCTTTAATTCAAGACCTCCCAGGATACTAAGGGTCGCTAAAACATCGGGATGATCGATGCCGAGAAGTTGCTCTTCCGCCGTTAAGACAAGGTGGTAAAGGTCCGCCGCTTCTTGGTAGCGCGCCTGGCGGTAGCCCAGACCGGCTAATTGCGTTTGTAGGTTAATAATCGCAGCCGCGGCTGGCCGTGCGGTCCGTTGAAGAAGTTGCAGGGCTTGCCGATAACAAGTTTCTGCCTCTTTGATTTCGCCGGCGCTGGAATAAAGCGAAGCTAATTCACGGAGCAGGTCAGCTTTACTACTAAGATCATCATCGGTTTTGTCGGATTGCTCCGCGATGGCTTGCTGGAGAAGTCGTTTGGCTTCGTCGGGCTGATTTTGAGCCCGGAAAACGGCGGCGCTCCGGCGGAGGAGTTCCGGAGCCGTGGGGTTCTGCTGCACGGTTCCGCATCCCGCGAGCAGGAGGGAAAGCGTCACCCCGATGGCCTTATCAGCGCGCATCAATCTCCGAGAAAGATGGCGTCATCGCATTGCACTTTGGCAAAGGGTGCCGGATTTTTCGTATCGATTTCAATCGTGATAAAGTGATTACCGGGCGGGATGGAGTGGGCGTAGGCACCGTCTTTCAATGCGACGGACATGCCATCCAACCAAACGGATTTGGCCCCGCTGACGATGAGGGGCTTGGTGGTGATTTCGGCCAAGGTGAAACGGGCGACGGCATAGGCGCGGTCGGCTGGTAGGAAGTCCTTAAGCAGCTGGCCGTTCACGAGCGTGTAGACGGGCAGCTCGCTCTTCGCGTAGGCGGGCTTAGGGTCGAGCGCCTCGTTGCGGGATACGTAGAACTTCCAAAGACGAGCGACATTGGCCTTGCTGGCATCGAAGGGGCCCGGTTTCCCGATCTCACCTAAGAACGCCAACAGGTTGCGTTTGGGGACGCCAGCCAGACCGTCGATTAAGCCCGCAGGCATGATGCTGCCGATGTTTTCGCGCTTACTAATATTGGCTTTGATCAAAGGCAATTCGACGCCCGGACCTGGGCGGATGAAAAGTTCGGTCGCGGTTTCGCGCCCAGGTATGCCGGTTAGGGTGGTGCCGTCATTCATTGAGAAAGCAAAAGCGTGGTAGCCTTCTTTAACTTTGGCGGCTGGGTTGAGCACGCTTTCGATGATGTAGTCCAGAGGTGCGCTGGCACCTAGACTGCTGAGGTCAGGTCCAAGGCGGCCGCCGGCGCCGCCGATGGCGTGACAGAGGGTGCAGCCGCCTTTACGGTAGAAGACTTCGCCTTCGGCCGGGTCGGCGCCTTTTTTGATATGATCAATCAGAGCGTTGATTTCGGAGGTATAATCCCGCGGAGTTTGGACAGCACCGATAAGCGGCTCGATGGCTGCGATCAGACCTTGCCCGCCTCGGCCGATGCCGCGAGCGGCTTGAAGTGCGCCGGCATAGGCGTCGGCGGAAAGCTTCTTGGGGAAGTTCTTACTTAAGCGTTGGGAGAAAGCGGCGACTTGGAAAAGCTCGCGCCAAACCTGGGTGATAACAGGCTTGTTTTTGATTTGAGCGATGACCGAGGGTAAGGCTTTGAGGGCTTCATTCGGGGCGTGGGCAGCCAACACAACGAGGGCACTACGACGAATGACGGCAGGTTGTTTTTCATCAACGAGCTTAAGCAGGGCGTCGACGGTAGGTTTTTGGCCGATGGCTCGGAGAGACGCAAAGGCTGCTTCACGGAGCGGAGCGTCATTCTCTCTGCCCGCGAACTCGGCGAGCTGGGGGATGAATTGGCCCATTTTCCATTGTCCGATGATTTGCACCGCCAAGACTTTAAGTTCGATATTAGTTTTATCGGATAAGAAATGTCCGATGGCTCCAAGATCGCCGTCCGGACGTGTTTTGCGATTCCGGGCTGCCTCCAAGAGCGCGGTTGCAATCCGTTTTTGAGTCGAAAGTTTCAAGCCGATATCGACAATAAAGGACTGGTAAATCGTGTTCAATTCGGTCGGGGTTCCGGCTTTGCCGATGAGTTCAATCCATGGGCCCTTACCTTCGGCGTCGATTTCACGACCGCTAAACAGGCGCTGGACGTAGGGCGTAGCGATATTGGGATCGATGGATTTCACGATCATGTCGAGTTGGGCTTCCTTGCCTTCGGTCTTACCCGGATTGGCGGCCAGGTCTTCGAGCCACGGCTGCGCAAGTTCATTAACGCTTAACCAAGCAGCGAAATCTAAGAAGGTATCGGAGTTGTCCTTCGGTAGATGGGTTAACACTAGTTCAGCGCTTTCCTTATTACGCAAATGTGCCATAGCACGGTAGGCCTCGATCTGAACGCGGGGATTCGGGTTGGTTAGTAAGGTTGAAATCAACGGAAGGTGAGAGGCGCTTTGAAGTCCCCGTGACTTGCTTAATTCCCGTAGGCCAACCTGCAGGCTGATGGGGTCGGTGCTTTGCAGGAGTTTGACCAAGTGGGTGGTGTCGACGGTACGACCGCTGAGCAACCATGCTTCATGGCGTCGGGTGACTTCATTATTGCTCCAAGTGCTGAGCGCTTTCTGTAATTCGGCAACGGGGACTTTGGCTAATTCACAACGGGCTTGGGCGAAATCCCATCGGCTGGGGGAGAGAAGTTTGGCGAGAAGTTCCGGGACCGATTTACCCGGAAGAGGTTCCCACTTCAGCAATGCGCTACCTTTCGGAGCGATGCGCCAGATGCGACCATGTTGTTTGTCACGACGGGGATCACGGAAGTCGACTTCACCGTGATTGATGATGGGGTTAGTCCAGTCGGCGACATACAGGCCACCGTCGGGCCCCATCTTTAAGGTGATCGGACGGAAAGAGACGTCGCTGGTGCGCACGACATCAGGAAGCTCCTTGGTGACGTAGCCAGAGGCGGGTTTGGCATCGGTTGAGAAATCCGTAAAACCGAAACGGACGATGCGGTGGGCACGGAAGTCGCAGGTGATGGCGTTGCCTTGCCATTCTGAGCCGAAGACGGGGCTTTGGATAAGTTCGAGTCCGCTGAACTTAGGATAAGATCCGGGGCTGATGCTGCCCACGAGGCGGCGGGCACCTTCGGAGGGAGGGAAGGTGGCGCCAGGGAAAGCCCAATGCACGCCCGAGTTGTCGGCCCCGGAGGTCAGGAAGGTTTGGCCATTGAGGTCTTCTTGTTGTCCCCAGGCGTTCACGAGTCCCTTTGAAAATACTTCCAGGCGTTCGGTGTTAGGGTCGTAAGCGAAGGCCACCCCGGAGTTCGCGCGCACGAGGCCCCAAGGGGTTTCGAGGTGGGAATGGATGTAGATGGTCTGATGAAAATAAAGTCGTCCATCGATACCCCAATGGAGCGAGTGGATGATGTGGTGCGTGTCTTCGGTGCCGAAACCGCTGAGCAAGATGCGACGATGGCTTAGAATGCCGTCGGCATTAGGTTGCGTAAGGTGAAGGAGCTCGGTGCTGGCGCCGACGTAGCAACCGCCAAGATTATCTGGGGCCACGCCCGACGGGATGAGTAGCTTGTCCGCGATGATGCGTGACGATTCTGCGACACCGTCATGATTGGTATCTTCCAAGAGGATGATTTTGTCGTTGCCGGTGGAGGGGCCGAATTTCGCGGCATCGCCAGACATCTGGGCCGCGAGGTCTTCGGGATTAACCTGCGGGTAGGTATTGGAGGTGGCGACCCAAAGACGGCCTGAAGTATCCCAGTTCATGTGCACGGGTTTTTCCAGTAAGGGGTTTTCCGCGAAGAGGGTCATCTCCAGTCCATCGGCTAACTGAAAGTCAGGACGGGGAAGGGGAGGGAGTACCGCGAGTTTGTTTTGAGATTTAGGCTCGGGTGCGAGGGTGCTCGGCTTACCAGCGGCGATGCCCTGGACGTCGGCTTCCGCGCTGTCGATCAATGCATCAAACTTAGGGATTTCGACGGCATTCTGTCCCTGTTCGCGTTTCCGGAAACCGAAGATGTAGGTATAATTGGCAGGGCGGCTACGGTGGAAGAAGAGCGAGTTCTTTCGCAGGATCGCGTCGATAAGTTTCTGTTTTGATACCGAGACATTATCCCAGTTCTTAGCATCGACCTTCCAGCCAAGCTGGGCGGCGATGCCTTCGCTCAAGGCACGATAGCCTTGGTCGGTCAGGTGAATGCCGTTATCGGTTCCTTGCGCCAGAGCGATGCCGGCGGATTGCTGCCACTCTGCCTTGATGAACGGCAGATTCTTTTCGGCCGCAAGCTCTTGGAGGACCTTGGTGAAAGTCGCCATGATCGCATTATGCTCCTCCGGATTGGGGAGTCCAGGTCGGCTACCACGAAGGTCTTCGTGTTGAATCGGACTTAAGAGTACGAAGCGGACTTTACCTCCGGGACTGGCCTTGGTAATAAGTTCCATCAGTTGGAGGAGGTCACGTTTGAACTTTTCCGGGCTATGATCCGAGCCGTAACGTGCGGGGTCCGGATTTAAGGCCGGATCATTGTGCGCATACGTCATGGCTTCGAGACTTGCGGCCATGCCGTAGCCGATGATGGCCACGGTCGGCTTCACGACCTCAAGCTGTTCCTTGAGGCTGTCGATGCCCTTGGCGACCGGGTCGAAACTTGCACGCGAGGCGCCAAGCGGGATGTCGCCCCTGTAGCCCAGATTACGCACGGTGAATTTCTTACCAGGAAATTCTCGGCGCATCTTGGCTTCGATTTGACCGTAATTATTTTCGCGCTCGATCAGCACGTCGCCGATGAGCAAGACGCGGTCACCGTCGTTGAGTGTAAGTTGCGGAGCGGCCTCAAGGGGCGAAAGAATGACGACACAGGAAAGCATCCATAAGGTCACAAGGCTGGTAGAACGGGGCATAGATTAGATTGGATGGAAAAATGTCTCGTTAGCGAGGCGACTTTTCGACCCCAGCGCACAATAATTGTTTCCTCAAGCACCAGCCAAAAAGGCTCAATTAACTGTAGGGAGGGTTAATCGACGAAATCTGGCCACAGCGAACGGAAAGCGAGCTGGGCTTCACGGTCGGGCAGGTTGGGACGTTCGGGGTCCAGCAGGAACTTAAGCGGGAAAGACGGTTTGACGTGCAGGATGGTGATCGCGTCGGCATCGATCTTGAAAACGGCGTACCAGGCTCCGCAACCGATATCAAAGAGACCGCCGTTACGACTGCGAATACGACGGGTCCGGTGGGGGGTCGGGTCGCGAGTCAGGATCTCGAGTAGGCGCGCCCGAAAATCAATCGACCATTTTTTCCTTAACCAGGTCAGGTGCTCTTCTGCTTGGGTTGAAAATTCTACTTTGAATGAGGGTGGAGCGACGAGCGCGGCGTCCACTTCATCAATCCAGCCGGCTTTCGCTTCCGGGAATGCGTCGTAGGCGGGGATGTAGGGTTTGATATCAAAAATAGGAGTGCCATCCACCAGGTCGCAGGGGCCAAGGAGCAGTTGACCTTTCTGCACGGCAAGCAGTTGCACGGGGGTGATGCCTAAGGGGTTGGGCCGATGGGGGGAACGGGTGGCAAAGACGCCGCGGCGTTGAGCCGGACCTCGCGGCGGCAGGACTTGCGGACGCCAATCCTTATTGCGGTGAAACCACCAGATCAGCCAAATCCTTTCAAAGCCTACCAAATCTTGCAGGGCCTTCTGATATTTATCCCCCGGCAACATCTCCAAGATGTTCGTCTCCGGCTTTTTTTCGTCGGGTTGGTGCCGGGCGTTAAATTTCAGAGCTTTCTCTGTACGGATAAAGCCAATCGGTTTGATGGTAAGTTCGTCGGACAAGTTAAGCGAGGAGAGCACGAAGTATGGAGGGCGGGCTGGGCGGAGGACAAGCGGCGAAGCTTGGAAATCAGCACCTTGGTTTTCCTCCTTTCCACCCTGAGTTAACGGTCTTAGCATTAGTTTTCGTCCATGGTTCCAGCCATCACCAATCTATCGTGCTATAAATTCGCTCCGCTCGAGCAACTCGAGGCCTGGCGAGAACGGCTCTTAGCGGCCTGTCAGGATCAGGGATTAAAAGGCACCATTTTATTGGCTCCGGAAGGGATTAACTTTTTCATCGCCGGGAGTGCCGCGCAGTTGGACACCGTGGTCACCTTGATTCGAACCATTCCGGGTTTGGCTGAAATCAAGCCGAAGGAGAGCCCCAGTCATAACCAACCGTTCAAGCGGATGTTGGTTAAGGTTAAGAAGGAAATCATCGCCTTCGGGGTCGAAGGGGTCGATCCGGCCAGGAAGCCTGCACCCAAGATCTCAGCTCGTCAGTTGAAGGAATGGCTGGATGAGGGTCGACCTTTGCAGCTTTTGGATACGCGTAACGATTACGAGGTCAGGCTCGGCACCTTCCGCGGTGCGATTATTCCGGGCATTAACAATTTCCGCGATTTTCCTGAGGCCGTGCAAAAGCTCGACCCCAGCCTAAAGGATCAACCTGTCGTGATGTTTTGTACCGGCGGCATTCGTTGCGAGAAAGCCGGCCCTTACATGGAACTTCAGGGTTACAAAAACATCCTTCAGTTAGATGGCGGCATCCTGAAATATTTCGAAGAAGTCGGCGGCGCCCATTACGACGGTGAATGCTTTGTCTTCGACGAACGCGTCGGCGTTGACTCATCCCTGCACGAGACGGATTCGGTCCTTTGTTATCATTGCCAGATGCCCTTGCTCCCTTCGGATCTGCGGCATGAACATTATGTCTACGAGCAGAGTTGCCATCATTGTTTCCACGGTAAGCCCAAGGGGCGCGGCAATACCGCTAAGGTGAAGGATTAAACGATCCGCTCAGCTTAATTCAGCCATTTCGTACCAGTCGCCGTTGGGCAATCGTGCGATAATTTCTTCTTCGTTACTTTCGGACAGGATGCCACCGCGTACAAGTACGCCGGCTAAGCCCATCTGATGGGCTCCTAAGAGGTCGTGCTCCGGGCTATCGCCGATGGCGATGACGGTTTCGAGGGGCGGGTTGCCGGCCACGCGCAAAGCGGTTTGGTAAATGTCGGGGTGGGGTTTACCAAAGAACCTTACCTTGGCTCCCAGCTTAGACAGTTCACGTCCGATCGCCCCAGCGGAGGGTCGAATACCCTGGGGGGTGAGCATTTCGAAGTCGGGATTGCAGACTAAGATTTCCACGCCCCGTCGAGCGGCGGCGCTTAGTTCCTGAACCTGGGCCCTCCAATCACGATCGGGCTCTTGGCTGGCGGCGAGGATGATACCATCGGCATTGTCAGCCGTCACAATTGTAAAACCAAACGTATCGAAGCCGTAGTCGTCACCGACTTTTCCTGAGATGTGCACGCATGCACCGCGCTTGAAACTGTCCCCGACCGTTCCGTGTCTGATCGCATCTTGGGTAGCATCGCCGGAGGTGACGACGGCGTCAAAGTGTTCGTCATTGAAGCCGAATTTTCCTAAACGAGCGCGATTATGTTGTCCGGACTTGGCAGAGTTGGAGAGCACGATGACCTTACCGCCTTTTTGACGGTAGAGGCGGAGTGCTTCAGCCGCTTTAGGATAAGGGGTCTGACCGTCATGCATCGTCCCGAACTGATCGAGAAGTATCACCCGATAGTGTGGAGGTAGCCCGGAAAGTCCGCTAATGGACTGTAAACTTTTCATGGGTTGATCATTTTTCCCGTGAGACCCAGCCAAGCCAGTCGGGCGGTTCCCGCGGCCGCTTCCTCGCTCCAGGATGGGAGCAAGGGAACCTTTAAAGCCTGGGCACGAAGTTGCATCCAGGTTTTATTCTTCGAGCCGCCGCCGGCATGTCGTACCGTGTTGAGGGTTGGTCCGCCCCATTCGGCGAGGCGGGCATAACCTAAGCGCTCAACCTCACTGAAGCCCTCCAGGATCGCTTGCAGATACTCGGCATCTTCGGCCGGTCGAGGGCTCAGGCGTGGCATCATCTGCGGATCAGCGATGGGAAATCTTTCGCCGATCGATGGGAGTGGGTAGTAATCCAAACCGACTATTTTTTCGGGGCGCATTTTATCGTCCAGAGCTTCCATTTGTTGCGGACTAAAGAGAGGGAGCAAAGTTTTACCTCCGCAATTTGAGGCACCGCCGGCGAGCCATTGATCACCTAAGCGGTGACTATAAATCCCAAACTGGGGAGCGAAGATCGGTTGAGCACTTAAAATTTTAAGAACGATGGTTGAGCCAAGCGCCGTGGTCGCGTCGCCGATATTGCTGGCACCGCTGGCGAGGAAGGTCGCGCAACCATCGGTCGTGCCGGCCGCGATGATGATGCCTTCGGGGATGCCGAGGGCGATGGCCGCCTGCGCCGAGACGTGTCCGATCGGCGTGCCGACCGGCACGACTTCGGGGAGGAGGCCTGGTGAGAGTCCGAAGTCGCGGAGCCAATCCGGCCAGCACCGGCTGACGGGATCGTAACCCGTCTTCAGCGCGTTGTTCTCATCGGTCTGCCAGTTCGTGGCGCCCAGGCAGCCGTTGATCCAATCAGCTTGGTGGATGATGCAGTGTAGTCGCGGCAGTTTGACCCAATCCAGCGCGCGGGCGGCCGGAGAGGTGGCGCCGTGAGCCGCACTTTCGCGAGGGGCGAGAGTCTTTATCTTTGCGGAGAGATCGCCGGTGTCGGCGTCATCATACATGCGTGCCGCGGCAAGGGGGCGGTTGTGGTTGTCGACCGGCAGGATCGTGCCCGAGGTGGCGTCAACCGCGATGGCTCGGGCGGCGGATAGGTCGAGGTTTTGGCCGAGTTCGTCTAAGGCCGTGCGACAACCATTCCACCAATCTTCCGGGGATTGTTCGCGTCGGGCTCCCGTGGCCTTGGTGGCCGGTAGCGGCGCCGAACCTATGCCGAGAATCTTGCCGGAGGCGGCGACGGCGACGGCACGGACTCCGGAGGTACCGAGGTCGAGTCCGATGACGAAGCCGTGCATACGGCATTATTGAGGGGCGGGGAACGACTGGGCAAGAAGCGATGCCAAACGCTCGTCACCTTGGGGTCAGTTCATCCCAACTCTTGAGGCCGCAGGTCTTCAGGTAAGGTTCGGCGGCGGCTTTCCATCCTGGCGTATCGGCGGCCTGAAATAGATTCCAGATCGGCCGCTTCTGATCAGGTTCGGAGATGGTTCCCGGCTTGTTACTCCAGAGTCCGAGTCGCAGTCCGCCTTCCTTGGCGTTGTCGACATGACGATGATAGTGGAAGGCGTCGACGGCATCGCCGAGGCGTAAGACCTTTTCCCACGCATAGGCGTAGGCCGTGGCCTGTTCGGTGAGTGCTTCGGGGCGCTGGGTGACATCGAAGCCTTGTTCTGTGAAGCTGAGGCGACGTGGTTTTCCGGCGTAAAGCATTTCGGGCGTCGCCAGTTTTTTAGTCAAGACCTCGAGGTTCTTGAACGTTACCTTCGGCGTGGAGTCATCGAAAGTCACCTTGTCGAGCCAAGTGCGCGGATCGCGGAGATTCGAAGGGTAAGGGTGGAAGGCCAGGTTCCAATCGAAGTCGCCGCGTTCACGAGCACGCTTCGCGAACAGTTCGACCAAAGTGCGACCCGGGCAGGCCTGAAGTGGGTCGCGATGATTCTTGGCCGTCCAGTTGTGCTCCAATGAGAGATAAACCCGGGCGTTCGCCGAATGATGGCGCAGAGATTCCCAGGCGAGGCGAACCTGATCTTCGTATTGCGTGGCGACTTCTTCAACCGTCGCGAGACCCATCTGATGCCATTCATGATGCGAGTTCACTTCGTTGCTGACGATCCAGCCCCAGACGCGTCCGTGCGTGGCATTAACCGAAGACCATCGTCGGGCGATGAAGTCGGTAAGTGCCTTGTAGCAGGCGCGTCCTTCGGGGGTCACCGTGTTGGCGGCCATCGTTGTGCCTTTGACCGGATCGGCTTGCGGGTGGATGGTCAGATTCCGAATGCGTTCGTTGGGCGAGCGATAAGTGATGACGATGAGCGTGACCACAACTCCTTGGTCGCTCAGGGGCTGGATGTGCCGGTCCATCGACTCAACGTATTTCTGGTTGAGTGAGAAGGTGAAGCCATCCGCCGAAGCGGTGAGCTGTCCGGGCTTTGCTTCTTTCTCCGGGGAGAGTAGGCCATTGAGCGTGATGTTGATGCCAGCGTGATGAATGCCGAGTTCGAGGGCGTCGGGAATCATCTGGACCTGGAGGCCCTTGGGGCTGCTCGTGGTCGGGAAGGGCGTCGCATCGGGCGTAGCGAACGCCTTCAAGAATGAGCACAAGTAGGCTAGAAGCAGCAGACGCATGAAAAGGGAGACAGGTGAGCGTAAGGAAGGTTTCAATCGTAAAGGTTGCCGATTGACCGACGAGGACTCGCCCTCATTAATCTTCATTACCCCTATGCGACTCCTAGCACTTTTTCTCTGTCTGGTCGGCGGCCAATTGTCCGGCGCTCCCGCCAAGCAGCCTAACATCGTCTTTATCTTTTCCGACGACCATGCTTACCAGGCCATCAGCGCTTACGGCGATGCCCGGAAGCTGAATCAGACCCCGAATATCGATCGCCTCGCCCAGGAAGGCATGCGCTTCGACCGGGCCTTGGTCACGAACTCGATTTGCGGTCCCAGCCGCGCCGTGATCCTGACCGGCAAGTACTCCCACCTGAACGGTTTTTATAACAACACCAATTCGGTCTTTAACGGCGAACAGCTGACCTTCCCTAAGCTTCTCCAGAAGGCTGGTTACCAGACCGCGATGGTCGGCAAGTGGCATCTGGGTACCGACCCCACCGGTTTCGATTTCTGGCAGGTCCTCCCTGGGCAAGGCGTGTACTATAACCCGCCCATGAAGACCGTTCAGGGTATGATCAAGACCGAGGGTTACGTGACAGATATCATTACCGATACTTCGTTGGACTGGTTGAAAAACCGGGACAAGAACAAGCCCTTCATGCTGATGTGTCAGCAAAAGGCACCCCATCGCGAATGGGAGCCTAACCTCAAGGACCTTAATTTTGATAACGATCGCGTCTATGCCGAGCCGCCCACGCTGTTTGATAACTACGCCAACCGCGATAAGGTCGTGGGCGAAAATGACATGACTATCGAGAAGACCATGGTGCCTAAGGATCTCAAACTGGTGCGCCCTCCCCAATTAAGCGAAGCCCAGGCCAAGGTCTGGGACGCTTATTATGAGCCCCGCAATGCGGCTTATCGTAAGGCAGACCCCAAGGGGGCTGACCTCGTGCGCTGGCGCTATCAGCGCTACATGCATGACTACCTGGCGTGCGTGAAGTCCGTCGATGACAGCGTCGGTCGCGTCCTCAAATACCTCACAGACGAAGGCCTCGCGGAAAACACCATCGTCATCTATTCTTCCGACCAAGGTTTCTACCTCGGTGAGCACGGTTGGTTCGATAAACGCTGGATCTTCGAAGAATCCGTGCGCACGCCTTTGTTGGTTCGCTGGCCTGGAGTGGTTCAGCCTGGCTCGACGAGCAAAGCTTTAGTTTCGAACGTGGATTACGCCGCGACTTTCCTGACGATGGCCGGCGTGCCCGTGCCAGCGGAGATGCAGGGACGAAGCCTTACCAACATCATGGCCGGTCAGGAACCAGCCGATTGGCGTAAGGAGTTCTATTATCACTATTACGAATACCCATCGCCTCACCACGTCTCGCCGCATTACGGCATCATCACCGATCGCTATAAGCTGGTCCGTTACTATGCTCATGGCGAAGAGCGTTCGGATCTCTTTGATAGCGAGAAAGACCCGCTGGAATTAAAGAGTTTCTTCGGGCAGAAGGACTACGCCGACGTCCAGGCCGACCTTGAAAACCGGCTCAAGCAGCTTCGCGAAACCTTGAAGGTGCCAGCGGTCGACGACCCGATGGCCACCGGAGAAAGAAAGCGGAATGACGCCAACGGGCCGGGTGGTAAGGGTAAAGGAAAGGGCGGCCAGAAAAAAACTGTTCCTGAAGCCGCTAAGTAGTCCTCCGTTATTCTCCCGCCTTTGCCGCGGCCTTCTTGCCCTTAGCCTTGCCGGCATTATCTGCGGCAGGGTCGTAGGCTGGGTTGGTAGTCGGATATTGGGCGTCGACGGATTTCAGCCAAGCGTCGAGACGGGCGCGCAGGGCCTTGGCGCGATCAGGCTCAGTGACAGCCAAATCCTTGGTCTCACTGACATCGGTCGCGACGTTGTACATTTCATCATGACCGTCTTCGTAAAAGTGAACGAGGCGATAGTCCCCGCTGCGGATGGCACTGTAGGGGGTGGCGCCTCCAGGGTGATAATGCGGGTAGTGCCAGAAGATCGTGTCCCGGTCGGGCTTGGCTCCAGATTTTAACAAGGAGGCCAAACTGTTGCCGTCGATCAAGGATTGGAGAGGTTTGATGCCGGTCATCTCCAAGACCGTGGGGTAAATATCGATGGATATCGCCGGCGTCGGCTCGAGGGTGCCAGCTTTGGTGACGCCGGGCCAGAACATGATGAGCGGCACGCGAACGCCCCCTTCGAAGGCCGAGCCCTTACCCGCGCGCAGGGGACTGTTGTCGGTCGTGCCGATGAGCCCGCCGTTGTCGCTGGTGAAAATGATGATGGTCTGCTAATCGATTTTTAGGCGCTTTAAGGC
>JAPLTU010000027.1 GCA_026397965.1 Verrucomicrobiota bacterium
CGGCTCTCCGAGCCGTCCTTTTTGTTTTTGTGCATCGAGGGTAGTGGCAGCACTGCGTGCTGCCCTAGTAGAATCTAAAGGTAGGGATGCGATGACATCGCATCCGCCTGCCTCGAGGTAGGGGCGCCACTGCGTGGCGTCCGTGGGCGAAAGGTCTTTATCGAGTCCGATAAGCTGGCCCGACTTATCGTGCCTTGCGTTGCGAACGGACGCGACGCAGTCGCGCCCCTACCTGTCTGTTGCCTCTTTCTGGACCACTGAGCCTCCGGGCCTCTCTAGTTCTCCCCCTTGTCCCCTTGCCCCCATGCACCCTTGCCCCCTAAACTTATCACCATGATGTCTTTCCGCCGCTTAGCGCAGATTGCCGCCGCCTTGGCCCTCGTGGCCGTGAGCGTCTGGGTCGTGCGCGGTAAGAAGTGGGAGGCGTTGCGTAAGTCTGTCGTCATCGTTTCGGCGGAAGTTGCACCAATCAGTAAACCCCGTTCGGCGGCCGAGATCATCCCGCAACTAAAGGGTCCGCCCAAGCGCACCGGCGTCACGATTAAGGAAATACTTGAGGGCAAGGTGCCGCAGCTCAACCAGCTCGAAATCGAGGCGTTCCTCAAGAACCAAGGCCGCACCACGATTAACCTGCTCGCCGCTTCACGCCTCCTCAACGACCTCAGCTTCGCTCGTGAAGCCGCCAAGGCTGACCCGAATAATCCCTCCGCGCAGCTAGAACTCGCGCTTCGGGGCGAGACGCCGGAAGAGAAGTCGGCCGCCGTCGCCGCCTTCCGCGAAGCCGCGCCCGGCAATTCGCTCGGCGACTACCTTGCCGCCCACCAGGCCTTTGCAGCGGGTGATGCGGGGGGGGCTGCGGCGGCACTTATACAGTCCTTAGACAATCCGCTCTTCGCCGATTACTCGCAGCAACTCGTGGCCGGCTCAGAACAGGCCTACCTCGATGCCGGCTATGAGCCGACGGCGGCGGCGGGAGTCGCGATGTTGGCCCTGACCATTCCGCGCGTCCAGCCGTTGATGGAAGTGTCGAAGAACCTCCTCTCCTTGCAGCAGGAATTTATCCGTACCGCCGACTTCGACACCGCTGAGCCCACGGTCATCATCGGGCTCACGCTCGGCCAGCGCATCCAGGACCAAGGCCCTTATCTCATCGACCAGCTGATGGGTGTCAGCATCGAGCGTAAATTCTTGGAACAGCTCGATCCGCTTACCCAAGCAGGCCCAGGCGGGCAGACCGCCGGCGAAAGGCTTGATGCCTTAGATGCCAAGCTCATGGAAATGCGTTCCTTGACCACGGCCTTCACCGAAAAGTTCGCCTCCTCCGATGAGCCCACGCAGGCGCAGTATCTTGAAAAGATGAAGTCCGAAGGCGAACTCGCCGCCATGAGGTGGTTGGTGGGATTGAAGTAGAGTATCGAGGGTGGGACAGCATACATGTTGACCCGTTGACCCGTTGGCCGGTGGACCGGGGATACAAACGAGAGGCCCGGAGGCCCAGAGGCTCAGAGGCCCAGAGAGAGGCAACAGACAGGTAGGGGCGCGACTGCGTCGCGTCCGTTCGCATAGCGATTATCAATGAGCCGGGCAAGGCTATCCCGATCCTACAAAGTCGGTTCACCCACGGACGCCACGCAGTGGCGCCCCTACCCGAGGCAGGCGGATGCGATGTCATCGCATCCCTACCAATCCCCCTACCCGCCACCCGCCACCCGAGACTTGCCTCCCACTTTTGCACCTTTGCACAGGCCGTAGGCCGATTTGCACTTTTGCACTTAGGACAGCACGTGGTGCTGTCCCTACCCGAGGCAGGCGGATGCGATGTCATCGCATCCCTACCCCCACCCCCAACAAATGAGCTCCCGTAGGCCCCCAGTTCTGATTGCTTTTGGAGACGTGATTCCCCTAAATAGGCTCCCACGGGGAAGAAGTGTTACGGTAGCACAGCGGTCTCCAAATCCGCTGGCGACGGTTCGACTCCGTCCTTCCCTGCCAATTTAAGAGTTAGAATCCGCCGGCGAACGCGCCGCGATTCGCTGGCTGGCGATGGCAATCGCCGTCCTACCCGAGGCAAAATCATTTCGGGTGACAGGTGACGGGCACGGGAGCCAGGAGATCAGGCGCCAGCCGTTCGGGAATCAGCCGCCGGGGTCCCGAAGCCGATAGCCGATGGCCGAAACGCCGACACCCGAATGGCCGATGTCCCGGGGGCCGTCACCTGTCACCCGATAATGGCAGAGACAAGTTGACCAGTTGACCGGCTGGCCAGTTGACAAGGATTGCAATGGGGTGGGGCGCGACGGCGTCGCGTCCATTCGCAGAGCGACGAACGACTAACCGGGCAAGCTATCCGGCCCGATGATATCCGTCCGCCCACGGACGCCACGCAGTGGCGCCCCTACCCGAGAAAGCCAAGCCAATCATCCGGTCTCCGGTTTCCCTTTGAGCTGGGTTCTTGGTAGGGCCAAGCATCCCTGCTTGGCCGCGGCCGACCAAGGATGGTCGACCCTACCCGATACAGGCGGATACGATGTCATCGCATCCCTACCAGCGACCTGCCACCCGGAACGTGATGCGGCCCAAACAAAAAGGGCGCCCGTAGGCGCCCTCCTCACTTCCCCATGTCACCGTGTCCCCTTGCCCACGTGACCCTCGCGACGCGCAGCGTCGCGCTTAATACCGATAGCTGTCCGGCTTGAAGGGACCTTCGACCTTCACGTCGATATACGCAGCCTGTTCCTTGGAGAGTTTCGTCAGGCGAGCACCAATCTTGCCGAGGTGCAGACGCGCCACTTCTTCATCGAGGTGCTTAGGCAACAAGACCACGCTCGGCTTAGCGGTCGCCCGCGTCTCCCAAAGCATGATCTGAGCCAACACCTGATTAGCGAACGACGTCGACATCACGTAACTCGGGTGGCCGGTGGCGCAACCAAGATTCACGAGACGACCTTCGGCAAGCATGTAGAGCTGACGACCATCCTTAAAGGTGTAACGGTCGACCTGCGGCTTAATGGTATCCTTCTTCGCGCCCTTGAAGGCGTTGAGGCGGACCACCTGAATTTCGTTATCGAAGTGGCCGATGTTACAGACAATCGTCTGGTCCTTCATCTTGGTCAGGTGCTCGAGGGTGATAATATCCTTATTACCCGTGGCGGTGACGTAGATGTCGGTCGTGCCGAGGGTATCCTCAACGGTGACGACGCGGAAGCCTTCCATCGCGGCCTGCAGTGCGCAGATTGGATCGATTTCGGCGACCTGGACCGTGGCGCCGAGGCCGCGGAGAGATTGGGCCGAGCCCTTGCCGACGTCGCCGTAACCGATGACGAGGGCGACCTTACCCGCGATCATGACGTCAGTCGCGCGCTTGATGCCGTCAACGAGCGATTCACGGCAACCGTAGAGGTTATCGAACTTCGACTTCGTGGCGGTGTCGTTGACGTTGACCGTGGGCACGAGAAGCGAGCCTTCTTCGAGCATGCGGTAAAGGCGCTTCACGCCGGTGGTGGTTTCTTCCGAGACACCCTTCCAACTCTTGACGACCTTGTGCCAATGGCCGGGGCGTTGCTTCGCGACCTTCTTCAAAAGATTTTTGATGATCTGCTCTTCCTCGGAATCTGACTTCGTGTCGACCCACTTGGACCCGTTCTCAAGTTCGTAGCCTTTGTGGATAAGGAGCGTCGCGTCGCCGCCGTCGTCGACGATCAATTCAGGGCCGTCGCCATTCGGCCAGGTCAGCGCCTTCATGGTGCAATCCCAATACTCCTCGAGCGTCTCACCCTTCCAGGCGAAAACCGGAACGCCCGATTTGGCGATGGCGGCAGCGGCGTGATCTTGGGTGGAGAAGATGTTACAGGAGGCCCAGCGGACAGAGGCACCGAGTTCGGCCAGCGTTTCGATCAGGACCGCCGTCTGGATGGTCATGTGCAACGAGCCGGCGATGCGCACGCCCTTGAGAGGCTTGCGCTTGCCGTGTTTGGCACGGAGCGCCATGAGGCCGGGCATCTCGTGCTCGGCGACCTGTAGCTCTTTGCGTCCCCACTCAGCAAGGCTGAGATCGGCGACATGGTAATCGGCCCCCTTGTTGGAGGCGCGAGAGGATTTCTTAGCGGACATGGTGGGTGATGAATGAAAGAATTAGCGGACGTTGGCGTTGATGGCCTTGATGAAGGCTGGGAGCTTCGAGGTGACTTCCCACGGCAGGCCTTTTTTGCCGAAGTGGCCGTAGTGGGTGCTCGCCCGGTAAATCGGGCGGCGCAAGTCGAGCTGGCGGATGATCTCGGCGGGATTGAAGAGGAAAATCTTCTTCACCGCGGCGAGGATAACCGCGTCGTCCACCGCTCCGGTACCAAAAGTGTCGAGGTGGATGCTGGTCGGCTCGGGATGGCCGATGGCGTAAGCCATTTGCAGTTCGCAACGTTCGGCGGCGCCAGACGCGACAATATGTTTCGCGACCCAGCGGGCCATATAAGCGGCGGAACGGTCGACCTTCGTCGGATCCTTGCCGGAAAACGCCCCGCCGCCGTGGCGACCCATGCCGCCGTACGAGTCGACGATGATCTTGCGGCCGGTGAGACCGCAGTCGCCCTGGGGTCCGCCGACGACGAAGCGGCCGGTCGGGTTGATTAGGTATTCGGTCTTCTTGCCGACGAGCGCTTTAGGAAGGACTTTAAGAATGACCTGCTCGATACAGAATTTTTCGATCTGGCGGTGCGAGACGTCGGCGGTGTGCTGGGTAGAAATCACCACGTTCTCGATAGCCACCGGTACGCCATCTTCGTAGCGAACGGCGACCTGGGATTTGCAATCCGGGCGAATCCACTCGGTGCCCTTGGCCCCGGATTTACGAATACGGGCCAACTCGCGGTTCAAGCGGTGGGCGAACATCACCGGAGCTGGCATGAGCTCAGGAGTCTCGTTTGTGGCATAGCCAAACATGATGCCTTGGTCGCCAGCACCCATCTTCGCATGCTTTTTTCCTTCGGCCTTACGCTCGTCGACGCCTTGGGCAATGTCGGGTGATTGCTTCGTGAGTAAGTTGGTAATGAAAACCTTATCGGCGTGAAAGACGTCGTCGTCGTTGACGTAGCCGATTTCACGGATGGCGGCGCGGACGACTTCCTCGAAGTTGACCTTGGCTTTGGTCGTGAGTTCGCCGGCGATGACGACGTGGTCGCTTTTGACGAGCGTCTCGCACGCCACGCGCGAGAACCGGTCCTGCGCGAAACACGCATCGAGGACGGAATCCGAGATACTGTCAGCAACCTTATCGGGATGCCCTTCGCCCACCGATTCGGAGGAGAAGGTATAGGAGGCGGGAGAGGCCATAAGGTCAGGGAAACAAAAGGGTAAGCGGGCGGATGGCAAGTTAGTATCCAAGTATCCAGATAGGAGGATATGTCATTGGGGCCGACTAAAGGCCGGCCGCAGGGCTACGGCTAGAGATAGAGAAAGGGCTGGGGGTAGGGCTGACCGTCTCGGTCAGCCGCGGTTGAGCGAGGGCGCTCAACCCTACCTCGAGACAAGGGGCAGAGGCCCAGAGGCTCGGAGGACCAGGATTGCAACGGGTAGGGGCGCGACGGCGTCGCGTCCGTTCGCCGAGAGATCATTGATGAGCCGGGCAAGCTATCCCAATCCTACCAAGTCAGGTCGGCTACGGACGCCACGCAGTGGCGCCCCTACCCTTAAAGACAATGAAGAGGCCCGGAGGCTCAGAGGCTCAGTTGACCAGAAAGAGGCAGAGGCAAGTTGACCGGTTGGCCAGTTGGCCAGTGGGCCGGGGATACAAACGAGAGGCCCGGAGGCTCGGAGGACCAGGATTGCAACGGGTAGGGGCGCGACGGCGTCGCGTCCGTTCGCCGAGAGATCATTGATGAACCGGGCAAGTTATCCGACCCACACAATATCCGTTCGCCCACGGACGCCACGCAGTGGCGCCCCTACCTAAAATACAAGCGGATGCGATGTCATCGCATCCCTACCCCAAATAAAAAGGGCGCCCGCGAGCGCCCTCTTCACTTCCCCGTGTCACCATGTCCCCTTGCCCACGTGACCCTCGCGGTGCAACGCGCCGCGCTCAGCCTCCGATGGCCTTGAGCGTGCTGAGATATTCAATGAGCGAGGTGAACTCTTCGACCGTGAGACCGGCGGCGAGCCCCACGGGCATCATCGACTGCGGAAGATGCTTCTCTTCCTTGACGTCGGTACGATTGATTTTGGAAACCTGTCCGGCGATGTTTCGGAGCGTCACGACGCCATCAGCTTCGGCGGTAACGAAGCCCATCTGGTCGGGGCCTTGCTTCATCGCGAAGACTACGGTCTGAAAACCCTGGGCCACGACCTTGTTAGGATCGAGGATAGATTCGATGAGGTATTCGCGAGGGAACTTGGCCCCAGCCGAACCCAGGTAAGGACCCTTCTGTTCAGCGGTCAGGTCGATGCTGTGACAAGCGATACAACCCTGTTGCGTGAAGAGCTTAAGCCCCTGCTTGGCGTCACCGCGTGTCTTGAGCGCCGTCGCCGCGACTTGGGCCACCTCGAGCTGGGCGATTTTCTTACCCTTGTCGGCGGCAGCAAGCTTGCCCGCTTCCAACGCTGCCTTGGCGGCATTAATCTGAATGACATTGTCCCCTTTCATGCCGGCCTGGAGTTGCTTGTCGAAACCCGTCAACCCGAGATCGGCGATAGCGTGGAAGAAACCGATATCGCGGGGATTCTTGGCAACGTGTCCTTGGACGCTTTTCTTCCAGCTATCTTTGGCGAGCGGGCTGTTCAATACGTTAAGCAGCGCTTTCCAAAGAATGGTCGAAGCAGCGTCATCGGCCTTGTTGGCTAAGGTGCGGAGTTTATTTACCTGATTGCCGCGTTCGGTCTCGAAGATGAAATCGTTGATCGCCTGCGTGGCGGCGGCTGGTGCCTGCGGCTCTTTCGACCATACGGCGAGAACCTTGACGCGGGCCTCGAGGCCTTCATCCCCTTCGGCCCGCAGCAACGCGCGGAAGCAGTTAAGGCGATCTTCCCATTTCCTCGAACCTTGCGTCGCGGCATCGACCAGCAAGGTCACGTCGGAGGAGCGGAGCGCCTGCGAGGCCATGGCCAGGCGAAGCGGATCGAGCCCTTCGAGTTTCAACTCCGAAATGATGATGCGATTCTTGGAAAGGATTTCCAAGGCGGCCATGCGCAGATTGCCGGGAAGCTTGGCGTAAGCCGCTTCGAGGCCAGCGCGGATGCGGGGCGTCGCTTCCCATACCACGGGTTCGAAATAAGGGCCGCGGTCATCAGGTCGGGTGCTCCACCAATCTTTGTAATTCCATGGCTTCTCGACGTGGTAAAGGCGGGCGAGCGCCGACAACGCTCCGAAACGTTGCGCCTCGTCGCCGCTAACACCCAATGCGATCAGGCCGTCTACGGCTTCATCGGAGTGGATGCCCTGGATGGCACGGAAGGCGACATTACGCTGGGCCGGATCGGCGATCGCGGCGAGGCAGGCCTGGGCGTTGCCGAGGCGGGCGAGCGCAGCGATGGCGGTATGCGGCAGACGGTAGTGTTCGCCTTCGGCGAGCTTGGACTCGTCGGCGGGCCACTTACCGGCGGCGGCGAGGATGGCCGAAGCGGCATCTTTCGC
>JAPLTU010000082.1 GCA_026397965.1 Verrucomicrobiota bacterium
TCCGCCAACAACAACTGAACCCCAATGGCCCCGAAGATGCGGGAGACTTCGACCTCGTGGTCGTCGGGGGCGGTTACGGTGGCATGGGCGCGGCCCTTTCCGCTGCCCGGCAATCGCTGAAGGTAGCTTTCATCCAAGACCGATTCGTGCTGGGCGGCAACGGCAGCTCCGAAATCGGCGTCTGGGCGATGGGCGGCACGACGCGCGGCAAATTCCCTCACCTGGGCGAGATCATCGAAGAAATCGGCGACCGGGCGGTGGATAGCCCAGGCCGGATCGACAGCTTCGGAGATGAACTCAAAGAAAAAGTCGTACGGAACGAAAAAGGGATTTCACTTTTCCTCGGCCACTACGCTACCGGCGTGGAAATGTCCGGCAATCGCATCTCCGCCGTCACGGCGATTGACGTCAAAACCGGCCGCCAACGCATCTTCCACGCGAAGTTTGTAGCCGATACCACGGGCCACGGCTGGATCGGCGCCTATGCCGGCGCCGACAAAAAGCAGGGCGCATGGGGATGTCCAACATGTGGTTCTACCAAGATGAGGCCCAAGCCCAAGCCTGGGCACCGACACCTTGGGCCCTGCCTCTCGCGGTCGGCGATTTCCCTCCGCTGCAAAAATCCAAAGCCAAGATTGACGATAAGCCTTTCATGAAGGCGGAATGGTTCTGGGAATCCGGTTTCGACCAAGACCCGATCAACGGACTCGAGTATATCCGCGATTGGAACTTTCGAGCGATTTACGGAGCTTTCTCCGCACTTAAAAATGGCGAGAAAAAAGACCAATATGCCAATGCTTCTTTGAAGTGGGCATCCCACGTGGGCGGACCGCGCGAATCACGCCTACTCACCGGCGACATCGTATTAAATAAGAATGATATCGTCACCCGCAAGGAGTTTGCCGACGGCTGCGTGCCCACGACCTGGGACATCGACCTTCACTATCCACGCGAACAGTATGCCGAAAAATTCCCGGAAAACCCTTTCATCTCAAGGGCCGCCTTCGGCTACGTCGGCGCCGACGGCAAACACATCGCCGCCGTCGATCGTCGCAACGGCTACCCGCTCCCCTACCGCCTCTTTTACTCCAAGAATATCAGCAACCTCTTCATGGCTGGTCGTCACATCAGCGTAACCCACGAAGCCTTGGGCACTATCCGAGTCATGCGGACCATCGGCATGATGGGCGAAGTCGTCGGTAAGGCCGCCTACCTCGCTGTCCGCGAAAAGACCGATCCACGGGGCGTCTATGCCCATCACCTCCCAGCCCTGCTTAATCTGCTCGAACAACCTGGACGCATGCGGCGCACCTCCCTCGCAGGCGAACTCACGCTCGATACTTCAATCGCCGACTTCAAAGAACTGCCGGTTGGCCGCATGAATGCTGACCTCACCAAAGGCACGCCGACTAAACTCAGCGACGAAGACCTCAAGGAACTCGCCAAGCTCGGCGGCATCGTGCTGGACGATGCTCAGGCGAAATTCGAAGGTACGTGGACCGAAGGTCGTGGCCTCGCCCACCTGGGCAGCGCCTATCACTACGCCAGCAAGGGTGCCAATCGCGCGACCTATGCTTTCGAAATTAAAGAAGGCGGCAAGTATGAGCTCCGTGGCTATTGGCAAGGACACGAGAACCGTTCGCCTAATTCCGTGCTCATCATCAACCGTGCCGGAGAAAAACCCCTCAGCCTTCGCCTCAACCAAAAGGTTGGCGAAATCGATATTCCTAATATCCTTGGCAAGTTCGTCTTCAGCCCGGGCGCTCATTCGCTCGTCCTGACGGGAGAAGGCTCCAGCGGTACCGTCCAAGCTGACGTCTTCCAGCTCGTCCGCACCGAATAATCGATGCTCGCACCCCGCGTCAGCGCTTGGCTAGTCAAAGGCTGGCGTCTGACAGCGCTCTTGGCGGCGGCCTTACTGCTCCAACGCACGACGCCGACGACGGAAACCATCCTGACGCGGTTGAACCTAAGCGAAGCGACGGGCTTTTTCCCGACAGCCAAGCGCCTCGTCGAAGGCCCGCAGCAAAGCCTCATCGTCCAAGACGAATATGGCAATCGTCTGGGCCGACTGCTGACGACTTCGCCCGATGCGGATACGATCATCGGTTACTCCGGACCTAGTAACGTTTTGGTCGCCCTTGATAATCAGGAAAAAATCGTCGGCACTCGGATCCTCTCGAGCGATGATACCCCCGACCACGTCGATACCTTACGCGACAATATGGCATTTGAACGCAGCCTGAAAGACTGGCAGCCGACGTCGCAACCCGCCCCAAAACTCGAAGGTTACGCCGGTTCGACGCTCACTGCGGCGGCGATCGCAGAATCCATCCAGAAACGCTTATCGGGCAATTACGCTTCGTTGCGCTTTTCCACGCCCCTCACCCTGAAGGAAATCCAAGCCGTGGGCTTCCCTCAGGCCCTCAGCTTCGAAGCCAATACGCCGCGCCTCGGGTGGAATCTTGTCCGCGGCCCGAACCACGCTCTCTTGGGCTACGTGGTCCGCTCCTCTCCCTCCGGAGATGAGTTTTCTGGTTATGCCGGCCCGACCGAAACCCTGATTGCCATCGAGCCGGACGCGTTGACCCTGCGCAAGATCATCATCCGGGAAAGCTATGACACCACGCGCTATGTCGACATCGTGAAAGAAGATGAGATTTACCTCAAACAGCTGACGAAATGGAACGTGCAGGAATGGCCGAACCTGAACTTCGGCAAAGAAAAAATCGAAGGCGTGGCGGGCGCGACGCTCACCAGTTCCGCCATCGCGTTCGGCCTCCAACATCGTTTCGCTGACGACGCCAAACACCTCGTGCTCCAAAAGAGTTCCTGGCGAGACCACGTTAGAACAGTCGCACTCTGGTTTTTCCTGGCTGGCACCCTTGCGATGACATTCACACCGCTGCATGGGCGCCCGAAGGTACGGGTCCTCTGGCAAGTCCTGCTCGTCGGTGGTCTTGGCCTCTGGCTTGGCCAATTAATTTCGCTTGGGATGTTCGCTGGCTGGGCCCGACATGGCCTGCCGTGGTCGCAAGGACACCGCCGATACCAGCCTGCCGGGCGACTCCTCGCTGCTGCCGTCGGACTCGGCGACCGACACC
>JAPLTU010000081.1 GCA_026397965.1 Verrucomicrobiota bacterium
ATCCCTGTTGGCCGCCCTGCTTACGTCGGCCACCGTCAATGTCTTCGCCGCCGACGCGACCACGCCCAGCGCCAAGACCGAACTTTTTAACGGCAAGGACACCGCCGGCTGGGTAGCCTTTCCGGCCGACAGCTTCAAAGATACTTGGTCTATAAAGGATGGGTTGCTCGCCTGCGTCGGCAAGCCCAGCGGCTTTCTGCGCACCGAAAAAAGCTATAAGCAGTATCGCTTCACGGTCGAGTGGCGCTTCACTAAAGCGGGCAACACGGGCGTCGTCGTGCACATGACTCCGCCGGACGCGGTCTGGCCCAAGAGCATCGAATGCCAAGGCATGCATGATCACCAAGGTGATTTCTATTTTTGGAATGGTGCCACGGTCAAAGAGGGTACCGAATTGAAGGATAAAAAGACTGGCAAGGTCCGCGGCTATAAGATCGGCCGTCCAGGCGATAGCGTCGAAAAACCCGTCGGCGAATGGAATACCTTCACGACGATTTGCGACGGCAATACCGTCACGATTCTCGTCAATGGTAAGGAAGTGAACAAGGCTACCGGCACCAACCTCTCCGAAGGTTTCATCGGCCTCCAGGTCGAAGGCGGCGCTTTTGAAGTCAAACGCTGCACCCTCGAACCCCTGTAATCCGACTGCCCCTGCCGCTCTTTAGTCATGCGCTTCCTGACCCCCCTGCTCGCTTTGGTTGCGAGTTCCCTCCTAGCCGCTGATGCCCCCGCCGGCTTTACGCCGCTGTTCAACGGCCAAGATCTTGCCGGCTGGCATGGCTTTAATCCCCACTCCGTCGCCAAGCTGACCGGCGAGAAGAAGGACGCCATGCTTGCCAAGATGCGCGAGGAATTCCCACAACACTGGTCCGTGATGGACGGCGAGCTCGTCAATCCAGGGTCGGGTGCGTATGCGACCACCGACAAGGAGTACGGCGACATCGAACTCGTCCTGGAATATAATATGGCCCCCCTGGGCGACTCTGGCATCTACCTCCGTGCCTGCCCTCAAGTGCAAATCTGGGATCCCGCTAATCCCAAGGAAGTTAAAAACGACGCTCAACTGGGTTCAGGCTCGCTTTGGAATAATAGCAAGGGCGCTCCCGGCAAAAATGCCCTGGTCCTCGCGGACAAGCCTCCTGGCGAATGGAACACGATGCGCATCCTGATGGTCGGTGCCCGCGTCAGCGTCTGGCTCAACGGCAAGCAGACCGTCGACCACGCCATCCTGGAGAACTACTACGACCGAAAAGCTTCCATCCCAGCCAAGGGACCGATTTGCCTCCAGACCCACGGTGCCTCCATCCGCTGGCGCAATATCGCCGTCCGCGAAATCTCCGGTACCGAGGCCAACCAAATCCTCGCCGCTCACGGTAACGCCAACTTCAAATCCATCTTCAACGGTAAAGATTTCACGGGCTGGGCTGGTCCGACCGAGAACTTCGAAGTCGTCGAAAGCGCGATCCGTTGTAAAACCGGCAAAGGCGGCACCCCTTACTACAATCAGGACCTGACTGATTTCGCCAATCGCCTCGAGTTCAAGCTCCCGTCGGGCGGCAACAACGGCCTTGCCATTCGTTACCCTGGCAAGGGCAACACAGCCTACGATGGCATGTGCGAACTCCAGATACTCGACGATAATTATGAAAAGGTGAAAGGAAAAATCGACCCACGCCAAACGCATGGTTCGGCTTACGGCATGGTCGCCGCCCAACGTGGCTACCAACGCCCCATCGGCGAATGGAACTTCCAAGAAACGACCGTGGTCGGCGCGACCATTAAGGTGGAACTTAACGGCTACATCATCCTCGATACCGATCTCTCCACGGTCGACATGGCGACGGTGATGGCCAAGAGCCCGCACCCCGGCAAGGACCGTAAAAATGGCTTCTTCGGCTTCGCTGGACATAACGATGCCGCTGAATTCCGGAACATCGAGATCAAGGACCTGGCCGCCAAGTAAGGGCCAAACCAGCCTCCATCCAAACCCCTCGCAAGAGGGGGTTTTTATTAAGTACGCGTTGCAAGGAACCGCCCGCCCGCCAATCCTGTCTTTAACTCGCCCACCCCATGCGTCTGCGTCCGTCCACCCTTTATCTCTCCGCCGCGAGCCTCTTGGCTTTTACCCACGCCGTCGCGGCTGAACGTGTTGAATTTAACCGGGATATTCGGCCGATTTTTTCCGATACATGCTTCGCTTGCCACGGGCCGGATGAGAACAAGATGAAGGGAAAACTGCGTCTTGATTCCCTCGCCGCGGCGCAACGAGGCGGCAAGTCCGGCGATGCCGCGATTGTTCCTGGTCACCCGGAAAAGAGTGCCGTGATGAAGCGTCTCACGACCCAAGATGCCGATGACCATATGCCTCCGGCCGACTTCCACAAAGTCTTGAGCAAGGCACAAGTCGAGACGGTCCGTCTCTGGATTGAACAGGGCGCTGAATATCAAGGGCACTGGGCTTTTCAGATTCCGAAGAAGCCTGCACTTCCGTCAATTCCGGCCGGCGGTAATGCCATCGATGCATTCCTCGCCAAGAACCTCACCGCCAAAGGCCTTACGCCCAATGCCGAAGCGCCTAAGGCCACCCTACTCCGACGCGCCGCCCTCGACCTCACCGGCTTGCCTCCCACCGACGCCGATCTCCAATCCTTCCTGAGCGATTCTTCCGCCGACGCCTGGTCCAAGGCCATCGACCGCCTGATGACTTCGCCCCACTACGGTGAGAATATGGCGATGCAGTGGCTCGACTTCGCCCGCTACGCCGACTCCAACGGCTTCCAGAGCGATACGCAGCGTACGATGTGGCCCTATCGCGATTGGGTCATCAAAGCTTTCAACGACAACAAGCCCTTCGATCAATTCACGGTCGAACAACTCGCCGGCGACCTCCTTCCGGCCGCCACCCGCGACCAGCTCGTTGCCACGGCGTTCAACCGCAACCACCGTCTCAACGGAGAGGGAGGCCGTATCGTTGAAGAATGGTTCGCCGAAAACGTCATCGACCGCATCGAGACCACAGGATCCACCTGGATGGCTCTGACGATGAACTGCTGCCGTTGTCACGACCATAAATACGATCCAATCAGCCAAAAAGAGTTCTATCAGTTTTTCGCTTATTTTAATTCGAACGACGAATCTGGCGTGCTTGGCGAGTTCGGGGGTTCCGGCACGACCCGCCGTGGTGGCAATACGCCCCCTTTACTCGCGCTTCCTACGACGGACCAACAAAAGAAAATCGACGAGACCGCCGCCGCCCTAGCGACTGCCGAAAAAACTCTCAAAAGTATCCCGACCTCCCAACCCGAACTTTTTGCCAAATGGCTCGAGCGCCAACAGGCGGCCTTCGCCAAAAACGGCGTCTCCTGGCAGCCGCTGACCGACGAGAAAGTGTCGGCCAAGGAGGACGCTGAATTCACCCGGTTGGATGACGGCTCTTGGCTGGTGTCCGGTGGCACCGCCGCCAAAGAGACTTACATCATCGAATCCACCCCCGCCCCTGGCTTGCTGACCGCCGTACGACTCGAAGCGCTGCCCGACGACTCCCATCCTAACAAGAGCCTTGGTCGCGCCTTCAACGGCAATTTCGTCCTCAGCGCTATCGAGATACGTCTCCTTACTTCCGACGGAAAATCAGCCCCGCTACCTCTTGTAAAAGCCGAAGCCGATTACGACCAGCCCGGCTGGAGTATCGCCAAGCTTGCGCCGACAACTATGGCCAAGGCTAAGGGTAAGGCAGCCAAGAAACCTGATAACGATAAAGCGGGTTGGGCCATCGGCGGCAATCTACCCAATAACCGTGTAGCGCGTAAGGCGATCTTCACCGTCGCTCCGACGACGATCCCCGTCGGCGCCAAGCTGATCGTGGCCCTTCGCCAGGAAGCCGTCGCCAGTCACAGCATCGGTCGATTCCGCCTCAACGCCTCCGGCCAGGATCCAAAGATGCTTTCACTGAAGACCGACCCGGCCGCCGAAGCTGCCCGCCACCTCCTCAGCAAACCAGCTGATCAACTGACGACGGCTGATCGCAAGGCACTTGAGAAACTTTTTGGCGATAGCCCCGAGCACCCACGCTTCGCCGCCACCGCCAAGGTTGCGGCCGCCAAGACCGCGCATGATGGCGCCCTCGGTGCCCCGATTTCGGTGATGGTGATGAAGGAAATTGAGAAGCCCCGCGACGCGTTCGTCTTACTCCGCGGCGAATACGACAAGATCGGCCCCAAGGTCGAACGCAAGCTGCCCGCCTTCCTCCCACCCCTTCCGGCTGGCGAACCGAATAACCGCCTGGGCTTCGCTCGCTGGCTCGTCAGCGGCCAACACCCGCTTACGGGTCGCGTCTGGGTCAATCGCGCCTGGGAACGATTCTTCGGCATCGGCTTGGTGAAGACCTCGGAGAATTTCGGTTCGCAGTCCGAGTGGCCCAGCAACCCCGAGCTTCTCGATTGGCTGGCCGTCGAATTCGTCGACCGCAAATGGGACATGAAATCGATGCAGAAGCTGATCATGACCAGTGCGGCCTATCGCCGTAGCGCCGCCGTCACCGCGGAGATGCTAGAGAAAGACCCGGACAACCGCCTGCTCGCTCGCGGCCCGCGTTTCCGGTTGCCCGCCGAAGTCATCCGCGATCAAGCCCTCTCACTCTCTGGTCTGCTCGTTGACAAACAAGGCGGACCTAGCGTCAAGCCCTACATGCCTGAAGCCGTCTGGGACGAGACCAGCGTTTACGGCGACATGCGTAATTATAAGGCCGATAAGGGCGAAGGACTTGACTTTACCGCCGTTCGCTCTACACCATCTGGAAACGCACCGCGGCTCCGCCTTCGATGCTACTCTTCGATTCTCCCGGACGTGAAGTCTGCACCGTCAAACGCTCACGCTCCAACACCCCGCTCCAAGCACTGTCGCTACTCAACGAAGTCACCTTCGTCGAAGCCGCCCGCAAACTGGCCGAACAAGCCATGAGACAATCCGGCGATAACGCAGCCAAACTCGCCTGGACTTTCCGTCACGTGGTCCGACGCGATGCCACCGCCGAAGAGCTTTCCGTCCTGCACAAAGGCCTCGAGAAACGCCTCGCGACCTATGCCACCGACAAGACACTTGCGCCTAAACTTCTTGCGACCGGCCTGAGCCCTGCACCGACCGACCTCGACCACGACCAATTAGCCGCTTGGACGGCTACGACCAATATCCTCCTCAACCTCGACGAAACCGTCACCCGCGAATGAACTGCAACGACCATCAATTCCAAGGCCTCGACCCTGCCACGCAGATGGCCTTATCGCGGCGCACTTTCATCAAGGGTTCCGCGGGTGGCATCGGCCTCGCCGCCTTAGGCTCCATCATCGGCACCCCGGCCTTCGCCGCCAATCCTGGCTTGGGTTTCCCTAACTTCAAGCCCAAGGCCAAACGGATCATCTACCTATTCCAATCCGGTGCACCTTCACAATTGGATCTCTTTGATCCGAAACCGGAGATGGAAAAAATGCGAGCCAAGGACCTCCCGGAAAGCATCCGCAAGGGTCAACGCCTGACCACGATGACGTCCGGCCAGAAGTCCTTCCCCGTCGCTCCTTCAATCTTCAAATTCAAACAGTATGGTCAATCTGGAGCGTGGTTCAGCGAACTCATGCCGCACATGTCTACCAAGGCCGACGCATGGTGCGTCGTCCGTGCGATGCACACGGAGGCGATCAACCACGACCCTGCCATCACGTTCATGCAGACGGGCAGCCAGCTCGCAGGCCGCCCCAGCATCGGCGCATGGTCCGCCTACGGGCTCGGCAGCGAGAACGCCGACCTTCCCGCCTATGTGGTCATGACTTCGTTCGGTAGCGGCCGACCCGAAGACCAACCGCTCTACGACCGACTCTGGGGCGCTGGCTTTCTGCCCTCCAAACTCCAAGGCGTTAAGCTCCGCAATAAGGGTGAACGCGTGCTTTACCTCAAGGACCCTGACGGCATCCCCCGCGAAGTTCGCCGCGAACAGCTCGACGAGCTCGCCGCCCTTAACAACCAACGCCACGACGTCCTGGGCGACCCCGAAATCCAGACTCGTATTTCACAATATGAAATGGCCTTCCGCATGCAGACCAGCGTGCCCGACCTGCTCGATCTTTCCAAAGAACCGCAACACGTCCTCGATCTCTACGGGCCGGATGTGAAACGCCCCGGCTCTTATGCGTCTAATTGCCTCCTGGCCCGTCGTCTCTGCGAACGCGACGTGCGGTTCGTCCAGCTCTTCCACATGGGCTGGGACCACCACGTCGGCCTCCCCAATGCCATCAAAGGCCAGTGCAACGACACCGACCAAGCCACGGCCGGATTACTCACCGACCTCAAACAACGCGGACTGCTCGATGACACTCTGATTGTCTGGGGCGGTGAATTCGGACGTACCATCTATTCGCAAGGCACCCTTACCGAAACCAATTACGGACGCGACCACCACCCGCGCTGCTTCACCGTCCTGATGGCCGGCGCCGGCGTCAACCAGGGCACCACCTTCGGCGAGACCGACGACTTCAGTTATAACATCGTTAAGGATGGCGTGCATGTGCACGACCTCAACGCCACGATCCTACACCTGATGGGCGTCGACCATAAGCGCCTCACGTATCGCTACCAAGGCCGCGACTTCCGGCTCACCGACATCCACGGGGATGTCGTCAAGCAGCTGTTGGCGTGAAGTGGTAGTTGACCCGTTGAAAGGTTGAACAGTTGGCCAGACCTAACCTGTTACCGCACGAGATAGCCCTATCTTTACGTGCTTAGACAGACTCGGCATTTGGCGTGTGACCACGAGTTGAAAGTAAGACAAAGCAACCAGCCTCTCTGGCCAACCCGTCAACGGATCAACCGATCAACTCAGTCTGGTTTATTTACCGGTCTGCTCCCGATACATCACCTTGAAGGGATTCTCGGCCGGGCCGACGGCGTTTTCATTGACCATGAGCGGACGACACTCCTTCCACCAGGCATCATGCTTGGCGATCAGGTCAGCGACGACATCGGGATGCGCCGCTGCGACGTCGGTGGTCTCGCCATAGTCGGTGCTTAGATCAAAGAGTTCCCACTTCGGATCAGACGAATTGCCCTCCGCAGGGGCAGCCGACTTCTTGGCTTTGGCGTTGGCCTTACCCTTAGCGCCGCTCGCCCCACCGGCCGAAACCAAATGCCAGCGGGTCGTACGCACGCTCGTACCGGCAAACTTACCTGTCTCAGGATCTACCCCTTTGACCATGTTACCCCAGCGGCCGACGTGGGTAAAGAGCACGCGGTCTGGCCAAGCTATATCCGATGCAGCTTTAGCTTTGAGCAAAGGCACGAGGCTCCGACCTTCCATTTGCGCCTTCATAGCCTGCGAAGCGGACGTACCCGTCAGTTCAAGAATCGTCGGAGCATAATCGATATGGGCGGCCAAGGCCTTGATATCCTGAGGTTGGAACTGTCCAGGCAAGCGCCAGAAAGACATCGCTCGGATACCGCCCATGTAAGGCGTACCTTTGCCTGAGTGCATGCCGGCATTGAAGACCTTGACGCCGGCGGTGCCCCCGTTGTCGTTCATCAGGACGATCACAGTGTCCTTGGCGATGCCCATGGCCTCGACCTTCGCCAGTAGCTTGCCGACATTAAGGTCGATATTATGAATCATCCCGAAGAAGTTTTCGGTGTCCTTACCGAGATCTTTACCTTGATAAATCGCGGCATCTTCCGGTTTGGCATGATAAGGGCCGTGCGGAGCATTGGTCGCGATATAAGCATAGAACGGGCGCTTCGCCGTCACTTCGCCGTCGATCCACGTCGTCGCCTGCTTAAAAAATTCGTCGGTACAATACCCCTCGGTCTTCACGAATTTGCCGTTATGCAATAACGTGGGGCCGTAATAAGAATTGCCCGGGACGTCGCCGCAGCTTCCGGGGTAATGCTGCCCAATCCCGCCGGCTCCATGGATATAGACCTCATCGAAGCCGCGCTTGTTCGGTTGATACTCGGCTTCGTCGCCGAGGTGCCACTTGCCGAAGATACCCGTGCGATAACCCGCTTTCTGCAATTGCTGAGGCAACGTCACCGAAGCGAGCGACATCCGCTCCCGCTCCAAGATGGTATGGGTGATGCCATTCTTGAATTCATGCCGGCCAGTCAACAAGGCGCTGCGCGTCGGCGAACAGGTCGGTGATACCTGGAAGTCGACGAAACGGGCGCTTTCGCCGCGAAGTTTATCGATATTAGGCGTCTTGAGGATGGGATTACCGTGCGCGCTCAGATCGCCATAACCTTGGTCATCGGTCAGAATGAAAATGACGTTGGGACGCTCGGCCGCAAGGGTCGCCAGACAGCTCAATAAAAGGGCTACAAGATATCTCATGGGGATTACTTAGCGTGAGCCATCCCCGACCAGAAGCAATCTCAGGAAACTCGCCGATGCAGCCTAAAAGACCGATACGTCATCTCCCCCGAAACCGCGTCACGGTAAAGCCGCGAACCTTTCACGCCGGCAAAATCCATGGCCAAGCCATGAAGCAATCGAGGCAGCGCCTGCCGCACCATCGCCTCATAACGCGGAGTATTAAGTTCCATCCCTCGGATGACCTCTGGATTGATCAATCGCATTTGCTCCAAGCGTAACAATGCATGGTGCGATAACGCCCCCACCCATTCGTCGACCCCATTAGGGTAGCGCAAATCGGCGTGACAGAACCAGCCACCGGGCTTCAGCACCTTGGCCACCTGATTCACGAAGCCCGGAAAATCCGGATAGCAATGCGAAGCCTCGACATTGATGACGACATCGAAGCTACCGGCTGCAAAGGGCAAAGCCTGGGCGTCACCCGCCATAAAACTCAAACCAACGACCTGATGCTTTTCACGGCAATAACGGATACCTTCGGGATTCAGGTCCAATCCGATATATTCCTTCGGCCCATGATAACGGGCGAAATAGGAAGCTCCGCCGCCATGCCCGCAGCTGACCTCCAACACCCGCTTACCCCGCAAATCAACCCCGCCGAGCACATGGCGATAAAGTTGAATATTCGCCCGATCGGCTTCGTCCTCAGCGCGCAGATTTGGTCGAGGTTCATCCCTACCGTCGAAAGCGTAATTCAGAAAGCTGATGCCTTGCGCCCGCACGCGACGGGTAAAGAACGGGTACCACCATTGCCAAAGCTTCTGCCGGAGTTTCGGACGAACCAGGACTTCTTCGATGAGACCCATGATCAGGACCAGACTCCTTGTTCGACTAAAGCCTTGGTCGCGGCTGCCGACCAACCGCGATTAGCGACTGGATTAGCCGGACTCGGGTGCGGCACTTTCGCGAAATTCACCGCCAACCCGGTCAACGCTTCCTGCGCTCGCGCCTCCGCGTAACCTCCAACGCCAACCACAGTCTTGATCTGTAAAGCCTCGACCAATGAGCGGAGCAACTGGTCACAGGCACGATTTACCGGCGCCATGCTTTCGTTCGGCAATTCCTCTGGAATGACGTTACGCCCTAACTTGGTATTCTCTAAAAAAAGCAAAGGGCAATAATTATGGACGACGTGGTTCGCGAAAAATTTATCCGGCGTGCCGAATCGTTCTTGGCATAAGCCCCAAAGCCGACGCCCGCTCACCTCCGAACGGTGACAGGCAAAGCCCGTCACTTTCTTCCCCGGGTGCTCGACCTCTGGACGCCCCACGGGCCGTTCGATCCCCATCCAATCGCGGACGGCGGCAATCTCACCGAATGGTACGCCCGTCTGCGCCATCCCGAAAGGCCCGGGGTTCATCCCCAAAAATAAGACCTTCCGTGGCCCGGCGGCCGCGTAACGCGTTAGGTAGGCTTCATGTGCCTCCCAGGCGTAGTCCAAGGGACGGTACACGTAATCCGCCGGAGACGGGAAGGAAAGGCCAGCTAATGCCTTCCGTAACACGTGTGTCGCTTTGATGACGGCAGCCGCTGGCATACACCCAGACAATCCTCGCCTACCCTCGGGTCGAGCCGGAAGGGAGAACTGTTGGCAAGATTTCACCTTGCGCTTCCCCCCGTAGGTTAAAAAGTCCCCTGTCTACTCACGTGAGCAAACCACAGCCTTGGACTACTAAAGACGCCGAAGAGTACTACGGCTTTAAACGCTGGGGAGGTAATAACTTCTCCGTCGACCCGCAAGGGCACCTCTGCGTGCACCCCAAGGGCGATCACCGCAAAATCCGCATCACGGATATCGTCAAGGAGGTCGAAGCCTCGGGCCTTAAACCCCCGCTGACCATCCGCGTCCAAGACCTGCTGCGCCACCGCGTCACGCAGATCAACGAGGCTTTCCGCCGCGCCATCGAAGAAGAAGATTACACCGGCCGTTACCGCGGCGTCTTCCCAATCAAGGTGAACCAACTCCGCGAGGTCGTGGAAGAAATCCTCGACGCTGGCGAAGAATATGATTTCGGCCTTGAAGCTGGCTCCAAGCCCGAACTGATCATCGCTCTCGCCCTGCTTGAAAACCGCAAGGCCCTCCTGATCTGCAACGGTTACAAAGACGAAGAATATATCGAGCTTGCCCTCATGGGCCGCCGTCTCGGCAAACAGACCATCATCGTCGTCGAACAACTTTCGGAAATCGATGCTATCATCCGCATCGCCCGTCGGATGGGCGTCCAGCCCCACATCGGTATCCGTGTTAAACTGACGACCGCAGGCGAAGGCAAATGGGCTTCCAGCACCGGCGAGAACGCCAAGTTCGGCCTGACGGCTTCCGAAATCGTCGAAGCCGCGAGCAAACTCTCCAAGGCCAAGATGAAGGACGCCCTGCGTCTGGTCCACTTCCACATCGGTTCTCAAGTCCCTAATATCGGGACAATCAAGAAAGCCGTCATCGAAGCGACCCGCTTCTATTGCGAATTAAAGCGCATGGGATTCCCGATGGGACTCCTGGATGTCGGTGGAGGTCTCGGTATCGACTATGACGGCAGCCGCTCCGCCTTCGAATCTTCCATGAATTACAGCATGGAAGTCTACGCCCGCGACGTCGTCGCGAACGTCAAACAGATCTGCGACGAAAGTGGCGTCGAACTTCCGGACATCGTCTCGGAATCCGGCCGGGCCCTCGTCGCGCCGCATTCCATCCTAATCTTCGAAGCCGTCGACCGCATCACCCGCGACGAAGGCTCAGCCAAACTGCCCAACGGCAAACTCCACCAGGTCATCCGCGAACTGGACGCTGTTCGTAAGAACAAACGCAAGTTCGACCCGCTCGAACGTTACCACGATGCGAAAGAGAAGCGCGAAGAAGCCCACGCTCGCTTCAGCTTAGGCAACCTGCGACTCGAAGATCGCGCCCTGGCCGACCGACTTTTCTGGGACATCTGCCGGCAGATCCGTTGCGACTTAGCCCACACTTCCGACGTCCCCGACGAGCTTGCGCGTCTCGATTCGATGCTGGCCGAACAATACGTCTGCAACTTCTCGGTCTTCCAATCCCTGCTCGACCACTGGGCCCTTGATCAGCTGTTCCCCATCGCGCCCATCCATCGCCTCAACGAACGCCCCAGCGTCCAGGCCACGCTCGTGGATATCACCTGCGACTCCGACGGTAAGGTCGACGATTTCATCGACCTCGAAGACGTCCGGCACACGCTTTCCCTCCATCCGCTCAAGGAAGGCCAACCTTACTACATCGGGGCCTTCATGGTCGGCGCCTACCAAGATATCATGGGCGACCTCCATAATCTTTTCGGCCGCGTCAACGAAGCCCACGTCTTCCTTGAAGACGACGAAGAAGACGGCTTCTACATCGAAGAAAGCATCCCGGGTTACTCTGTCGAACGCATCCTGGGCATGATTCAATATAACGCCGAAGACCTTTGTCGGATGCTTAAGCGCCAAGTCGATCGCGCGACCAAGGCCGACTCTGTCCGCCCCCGCGAAGGGGTGGCGATGGTGGACCTCTACGAACGCCTCATCCGCGGCCGCACCTACCTTATCCCGCAACGCACTGAGACGGTGGTGAAGCGTAAGGTAGCCAAAAAGAAATAAGCACCAAAGGAGCCGGACTTAGTCTGGCTCTTCTTTTGCCTTAGATTCTAGCCCGTGCCCACTTGCCAGCGTGCCCCCTCTTGGCCTTTAGGCCAAGATCAGTTTCAACCGTTTCAACTCATCCAAGGTGAGCGGTTCGACTTCCCGCAAGTTCTCGTAGGACTCCACGTGGGCTAACCATGCCCAGTGATCGCCGCAATCGATCCGCTCCATGAATTTGAGCCGCAAGATCGCCAGGACGCCCTTGAGTTTATAAAGCCCATCGCCGACGTGCTCAATTTGGTCTCCGAGTTTCGCGATCTTATCCAGCGTGTTGCCGGTTTTCTTGCCGAGCAGGTTGACATGGTTCGCCTGATCTATCGCCATGTAATTCAATAAACCGACGGGGTTAGCTTCCAGATTTTCCAAAGTTTTGGTATCCTTGAAAATCCCCACGATAAAGCGCTTGGGCTTCATCGAAATCGGGGTGACGTAACTGCAGATATTTAAATTACCGCGACCGTTCGCCGTCGTGGAAAGGCTGTAAATCGGGCCGTCGACACGGTTCCATGGTTTGACGCGAATGCCAGGCATAGGGGGTGCTTTTTAGAGTCAATCCGCCCCCCGTTTGTTCCCACATTTTGGCTGTCATCTCAATAATCTAAAGGTAAACCTAAAGCCGTCGACTATCGGGCTACCTGCGAACTCCCTCGACCCTCAACCTGCACCCAGCCACCATGCCCCCCATCGTCGCATTACACGGCTTTACCGGTTCAAGCTGGGATTTTTCTGCCTTGCGTTTCTACCTGCCGCCCGACCGGTCGCTCATTGCCCCCGACTTCCCAGGTCACGGCGCCTTACGCGACCTCACCGCCACCACGGCGTACTCGCTGGCCAATCACCTGAGCATCATCGACCAAGCGGCGGGTACGAGCGGTCCTATTACGCTTTTAGGGTATTCGATGGGCGGTCGGCTAGCCCTCCACTGGGCCATCGCCCACCCAGAGCGCATCGACCGGCTTATCCTAATCGGCGCCAGCCCTGGTCTAAAAACCGCCGAAGAACGCCAGGAGCGCCAGCTCGCTGACGCCGCCCTCGCCACTTTCATTCGGACCCAGGGGCTTGATGCTTTTTACAAGTATTGGCATCATCAGCCTTTCTTTCACTCGCTTTTCAAACTGCCCTCCGAGCGACTCCATCCCCTCCTAGCTCAAAGAGCGCTCAATCATCCAGAAGCTTTGGCGCTAAGCCTGGAAAACGTCGGCACGGGCACCCTTCCCTCGCTTTGGCATCGCCTGAAAGAAGTGCGTTTCCCGGTTGATCTTGTCACGGGAGAGTTTGATCCAAAATTCACGGAGCTAGCTCATGAAATGGGCGCACACATGCCGCGCGCTCGGCTCAGCGTCGTCGAACAGGCCGGCCACGCTGTCCATCTTGAACAGCCTGGCGACCTGGCGGCGCTCCTGAGTTAAGCGAAGATTCCGAGGACGGGTTTACCTTTATTTCCGATGACCATCGGGCGACCAGCTGGCGTCAGGATCTCTTGTTCGACCGGGAGACCCGCTGCGTGTGCAATGGTGGCATGGAAATTACCCACGGTGACAGGGTCTTTTTCCGGCCCATATCCTTTGGCATCGCTCGTTCCATGGACATAGCCGCGCTTGACTCCACCGCCGGCCAAGACCGTTGAGAAGACCAAAGGATGGTGACCGCGACCACCGCCCGCAAATTCGGGCTTGCGTCCGAACTCCGTGGTGACGGCGACCAAGGTAGAATCTAAAAGTCCGCGGGCTTCAAGGTCTTCAATCAGGGTCGCGAAAACGTGGTCAAACTCACCCCCGCGATCGGCCATGCTATCATCCAAGGTCTTGTGCATGTCCCAACCACCGCTGGATACTTCGACAAAACGAACGCCGTTTTCTACCAGACGTCGGGCGAGCAAGCAGCCTTGGCCGAATTTGCTCTTACCATAGCGTGCGCGGGTCTCTTTGGTTTCCGAATTCAGATCGAAGGCCTTGAGATCCGTGCTCTTCATCAACTGGAAGGTGGTATCGTAAAACTCGTTATACGCTTTCACGTTTTCGTCCGCCGCTTTTTTGCCGAAGCCGGCGTCCAAGGCGATCAGAAGTTCGGCGCGCTTGGCTTGCACTTCTTCTGACTCGACGCTTTTCGTATTCATCAAGCCGTCTTCGGGACTCAAGATTGGCAGAGGTGAGTGCGAAGCGGGAAACCAACCGTTACCGTGATTCGCCGAGCGATTGATGGCCACGGAGGATGGCAAAGTCTTATGGCTGCCACCGAGGTAATGTTGCGCCCAAGCACCTAATGTGGGGTGCTGAACGGTCCCACGCCTTTCAAAACCGGTCCGCATCAGGTAGGCGGCCGAGGCGTGCACGCCCACCTTGGCCGTCATGGAACGGATGACAGTGATTTTATCGGCTACCCCAGCGGTCTCCGGCAGGTAAGAGGTCAATTGGAAATCCGCCCGCGTCGGAATGGGCGTTCCTGGTCCTTTGCTTTCACCCTTCTTCGGATCGAAGGTGTCGATGTGCGACATCCCGCCCGCGAGCTCCAGGAAGATCACGCGCTTCGCCTTACCGAAGCCTGGCAGGCCTGCGTTCGGCACCGCCGCCCCCTGCTTTTCAGCCGCATCGGCGACGCGCGAAAAGAAAGGCAAGACACTCAGGCCGAAAGAAATCTTCGCACAACGTTCGATGAAGGTACGGCGGTCTTCGGGTGTCCGAAGTTGATTCGCAAAGGTAGGTGAGATCATTGGATAAATAGGAATTCGCGGGTGTTAGCTAAGACCCAAGCCAAGTCGGCCAGGTGCAAACCGTTGGCCAGGCCTTTCTGGGCGGCGGCCAATTCGACCGGGGTCGGATGGCGCGAAAGGTAGGAAAGGTAAAGCGAATGGATCGGACCGTCGGTCGCTTTTGACTTCAAAGCGGTGCCGATGGCCACGCCGGTGGGGTCAGAAACAAGCTTCCCGATCGAACCGTTCATCATCTGTAGCACCTGCGGCACGCTACCATCATTCGTCGCAGAATCCGTTAAGAGGCGGTCGCCCTGTCCGAAGAGTCGCAAGAAGTGGGATTCGGAGGCGGGCTGGGGCAACTCGCTGGCGCGGGCCATGATCATGCTGAAACGGGTGACGGGCTTTTCGCCTTCGTATCCCGTGGCCAAGCCCATGGAAGAACCGCCCCCGGTCTTCTTGCCGTCTGCCATACTCTTACCTTTACCGGTCTTGTTAATGCTATCGATGACCTTGTGGATGACCGCTGCGCTAACCTTGCCGTCAGGCAACGAATACGCCATCAACACGTCCGAACGACGCAGTAAGATGTTGTCGGCGTTGGTTCCGATCGAATTGACCACAAAACTGTCCCAGGCTTGCTCCGCGGTGAGGCGTCGCACGAGCGGACCGTTGAAAAGATAAGGCCCCTTGGCGAGATCTGGGGTGACGCTGGCGCCGCTCTGATAGGTCCGGGAATTGTAGATGACCCGTTGGAATTCACGCAGGTCGAAGCGGGCGGCTTTCATCACGGAGGTGAGGTGCGCCAATAATTCCGGGCTGCTGGCCTGACTTAGATCATCAATATCCACGACGGGCTCGAGCACGGCCAACCCAAAGGCTTTCTTCCAAAGGCGGTTGGCAATATTCGTGGCGAAACGTGGGTTCTGCGGGCTGACCAACCAGCGGGCAAACTCATCGCGGAGCTGCGAAGGATGGGTCGTATCCAACTTATAAATCGGTAACTTGGCGTCGTTCTTCTCCCAGGTGATCAGCACGGGCGACACCGGGGAACTTGGCTTGGCGTCCTTATATTTATAGTCCTTAGGGAAGGTCAGGCTGTTCTTGCTCTGATCTTCCAGTCGGTAGGAATTTACCAAACCGATCTTCACGACGACGTTCTTCGATAAGGTTGGGTCCGCTTTGAGCGTACTCTGAATCTGCCGCGCGATGCCCTCGTTCTTACCATCCGTCGCACCGAAGAAGGAGGCCATCTGGAAGAAATCCCGTTGTTTCCACTCCGCCAAGGGGTGGTCGTGACATTGGGCGCAGGCCATATTGGTACCTAAGAAAGTGGTCATGAGGTTCGAAACCCCATCCAAAGGCATGTCGGCATCGAATAACATGAAGCCCGCGGCACCGTTATCGGTCAATCGGCCGTCGGCCGTGACCATTTCCTTCACCACCTGATCCCAAGGAGCGTTCGAAGCGATGCGGGACTTCAACCAGTCTTCGAAAGTAAAGGCTGGGACCGCTTTGCCGAAGGTGTCCTTGACGCGTAAGAGGTCCGCCATCCAATTGAACATCTGCATCGTGTAACCAGGCGAATAGACCAACTTGTCGATCAACTTCGCCCGTTTATTGCCAGCCGCGTCGTTCAAGAATTCATTAGCTTCCTCCGCCGTGGGCACCCGGCCGATGGCATCCACGTAAATCCGGCGTAAGAACTGCTCATCCGTCGCCAAAGGGTTAGGTTTCTGTTCCTTACTGGCCAAAACCGCTTGGATCAGGCGATCGACATCCGCCGCCGCCGCTGTGATTACGGCCGGACTAAAGGCGGCTTCCTTGTCCTTGCCCGCACAGGCTACCGCAAACTCCCGGTCTTCAGGGATGAGAATATTGACGTTAAATTGGAAGGTTTTCCCACCCTTGGTCTGAATGGTGATAAAATCCTTACTGTAAGCGCAGAACATCGCATCCACCTTCCGACCTTCGAGGTCGGTCCATTGGTGCCAAATCGCGCTCTGACGGGCAATCTCCGCGACAGGCGTGACTTTCGTGATGACCGGCGGATTAGCCTTCTCCTCTTTGTGGACGGCCTTGCTTTCGGGCTTCTTGGCGGCGCCAAGAGCTGGCTGACCTTGGCAAATCAAGAGACCAAGGGTTAAAAGCGACAGGGGGAAAGCACGCAGGTGTCTCATGGGGTATTTCACTACCTATTGAACCCCATTGCGAACTAAGAGTTTCCAAAACTTAAGGAATTCTTAAGCATCCTACGCCCCCGGGGGAGACCCCGATTTCTTAAGATAAATATGCCCCGGCACCCTTGCTTCGTGCCCTCTTTTACCCGACACTGTTCGACCATTATTTTCAAGCGATGAACCCCCTGCCGCACCTCCGTCCGCCCAACGCCGAAATTCGCCCCGATTTGAAAGCTTTTCGGGTCTTGGGCATCGATCTTGGCACCACCAATTCCACCATTGCCCAAGTCCGTTGGTCACCCACGCGTCCCGATGAAATCGAATTGGCCGAGTGCCTGGAAATCATCCAGCCGACGCTTTCCGGCGACTTCACCTCAGTGCTGGTGCCCTCGGTCGTCGCCCACCTTCCCGATCGCAGTTTCGTCGGCGAAGGCGCCCGACGAACCTTGAGCCGATCAGTCGAACTCGGGCTTCGCCTGAATGCTACCTACCTCGCCGAGGTAAAAAATGAAATGGGTATCGGTCGCACTTTTCCTCAAGCCAAATCAGGCAGCCGCACGCCGGCCGAAATCTCCGGACAAGTCCTCCAATTTCTTCGGACGCAAGCCAAGGGCGCCATCGCGCGTACGGTCGTTACCGTGCCGGCTTCTTTTCAGATCAGCCAGCGTGACGACACGGTACGCGCGGCGAAACTCGCCGACCTTACTTTGGGCCACGGCGATTTACTCGACGAACCGATTGCAGCCTTCATCGATTTCATCGCCCGGCAAGGACTCGCCGCCCTCGATGGCGTCAACGACAAGACCGAAGTGATGATCATCGATTTCGGCGGCGGCACCTGCGATGTCGCCCTCTTCACTTTGCAACGTACCGCCGACCAAAGGCTCAAGATCAACCCGCGCGCGGTCTCGCGCTACCATCGCTTAGGAGGTGCGGATATTGACCGCGCCATCGTCCATGAAATCCTACTCCCTGCCCTCGCCCAACAGAATAAACGGGAACTCGAGGAATGGGAATATGAAGTCCGCAAAGAACAGCTCGAACCCCAACTCCTGGCCACCGCCGAACAGCTTAAAATCGGCCTTTGCGAAATCATCAATCACCGGCTTTCCCACGGCGAAAATCTCGTCGAAGTCCTTATCGCGGCGAAGAAACAATACCCCGGCGTCCAGACGTTACAGCTCAATGACGGCACGCGCCTAACCTTCAGCTCCCCGACCCTGACCGGGATTGAATTCGCCAACGTCATGGAGCCATTCCTCGATGAGGACAGCGTGCAAGTGCGGGAAGATGAATATACCTTGAGCTGTTCAATTTTTGCACCGATCGAAGACGCGCTTGATCGCGCCAAACTGAAACCTTCTCAGATTGGCTTCCTGCTTGCCGTCGGCGGCAGCTCGCTCAACCCGCTGGTGATTGATAGCCTGAAAAGATATTTCGGCGAATTCTTGGTCCATCGTTTCGACAACGCCCTCGACATGCAAGTGGCCGTCGCCCGCGGTGCCGCCTACCATGCACTGCTACTTCACCTTTACGGACAAAGCATTTTTACGCCGGTCGCCAGCGATCTCCTCAGCCTCCAGACCGACCGCGGGAACCATGAAATCATCCCCCATAATCAGAAACTTCCTTTCTCCGGACAATTCAGGCCCAACAAAAACCACCGCTTCATCGCGCCGGGCGGCCCGATTCGCATCGTTTTCTGGGCTGGCCTGGGCATGGGCTCCCGCCCCGTATTCACAGGGACTACTCAACCTATCAAGGCGGGTACGCCCTTGACCCTGACCTTCACCCTTGATGCCAACCAGCATTTCACGTTCGAGATTACGCCGGAAAAAGGCGGTGAAACTTTTTCCGGTACCATCGAGTCGCCCCTCCATAACGTCGTCAATCCGGGCAAGGATCGCGAACAAATCCTAGAGATCGAACGCAACATCCGGGCAAGTGTTTACGGTCCGGACCGACTGCCGGTCCAGATTATCGAACTGGCGAACTTACACAACAAGGTCGGCATGTACGACAAGGCCATTCATCTGCTGAAACGCCTCATCCGCCAACGGCCTGATTATAAGAAAACCGGTCTGGCCCAACTGGCAATCGCCTACGGACGTAAGGGCGACGCGTATCGCCAAGAAAAAACCTACCTCGAATGTATTCTCGCGGGTAACTCTACGGCCCTTTTCAACTTGGCAAATTTTTATACCCGGAAAGGCCGCTGGCTCGAAGCCGAAGAGCTGTGCCGACGCTATGAAGCCGAAGACCCCAGTGCCATCGGAATGGTCCTGTATTCCCGATGCCTCCGGGCACGCGGTAAGATCGAAGAATCCCAAACCGCCCTCGCCGATGCTTTCCGCCGCTTTGGTAAAGATCTCAGCCGGCTCGACGATTCCGCTTTCTCCTGGTATGGCGCCGCTGTCGAACTGGCCCAAGATACGGTTCTTAAGAATGGGTATACCCTCGAAGAACGTAGGCGTAACGACCTTCGCCCCGGACATCCCGCTATCGGCGAAGGACAGCTGCCGATGTTTGAATCTCATAGCGACGAGAGGGAGCGGCCTTGACCTGGCTTACTCCACCCGACCGGCTCACCGCCGCGCAGGCCGCAGCCATCAAGGCGCCGACCTCGGTTCCGGTCGTGCTCCGCGGTGGCCCAGGTGCCGGCAAGACCGTGGTGCTCTTACATCGCGCCCATCACCTGCGACATGCCTTAGGCCCGCAGGCTAAGGTCGTGGTGCTCGTTTACACCAACGTGCTCCGCGACTTCATCCGGTCGGCGGTCACCGAACTCCGTCTCGATCCAGAATCCATCCTGACTTTTGACCATTGGTGCCGGCTTCGTCATCAAGAACTGGTCGGACCAACTCCGGTTGGAGAAAACGGCTTTCCGGATTTCGAATTGATCCGTAAGAATGTCCTGAACCATCTAAAACGGCATCGAAACTCTCCTCCCTTTACGGCCATCCTGGTCGATGAAGGCCAAGATCTCGACAATGACTGTTACTCCCTACTGAAGCTGAGCGGACAACACCTGACCGTCGCCTTTGATAATAAACAAGCCCTCTACCATGAGGCTAAAAAGAATGATATCCTGCTCGCCCTGGGCACCCCTCCGATCGAAATCGATCTGGCCGCAACCTATCGTGCCTGTCCGTATGTCGTGAATCTTGCCTGCGAGTTCATCGACGATGCCATCGAGCGCGAACAATTCCGCAGCCAAGCCGCGACCGTCCAGATGGAACGACAGACCCCTTTGCTTTACCTGGCGGCGAACGACCAAGAAGAACAACATCGGCTGGTCGAAATCCTCCGAGAGCGGCTTCAGAAAAACGAACGTGTCGGTATTCTTTTTCCAACCGTCAAGCAGGTCGATTTGTTCGCCGATTTCCTGCGCACCCAGGGTATCCTCGCCGATCGCCAGACCACCACTGACCGGAAAGGTTTCCGGGCCAGCTTGGATTTCTCTTCCGGCCGGCCGGCCGTCCTGACTTACCATAGCGCCAAAGGCCTGACTTTCGATTCGGTGCTCATGCCCGGCGTGACATCGTCATCCGTCCGCGCCAGTCGGAACACTGTCTCGCGGATGTTCTTCGTAGCCATCACGCGGGCCACGCAATGGGTCTACCTCAGCGCCCTTGAAACCAAAGCCCACGAAAAAGTTCTGGCCGCCATGCGTAAACTTGAGACCCAACGTCGCGGCCTAGTCCAAAATCGCAGCGATTTACCCAAAGTTCCCCGACCGACCAACGTACCTAAACCAGACGACTGGACGGATATCTGAGCACGTCGCCTAAGCGTCCTTCTTCAGAGCAGGAGTAAAGAAAGCGATAGCCAAGATTGCACCCGTCAGCAAATCCTCCCCGCTTCCGAGGAACGCCATGATACCCGGCTCAACCGTCGGCTCCACGAGCGAAAGGAAGTTAAACGCCAGGCAAACAACCAAGAGTAACCAGGCCGCCCAGCGCTGCAGGAATAAAAGACCGATCAGGCTGATCAGCAATAATCCGAGCCCGGTAATCGCCAAACCGAAGACGGCGAACGCCATGAACCCGACCTCTTGGGCTTCTTTCCATTGGTGCAACTCCACCGGCAACAGCTTGTCGGAAAAAAAGGAAAGGGCGAAGGCCACCGCCACCGTGGCGAGTAATCCCACCACCCCGACTCGCAAAGTGATTTGAGCGTTATTCTTGTCCATGACGCCAATCTAAATCAGCCAAAATACCTTGCAAGTAAATCTACCAGCTAAACAACGTTTCACCCGCCGTCGAAAAGGTGCTCATGGATGGGACGAATCTTCGCTTCGAGGCGAAGCTAGCTTCACTGATATCGCTCGGACCTCAGGATACCCTTTTCATCAAACACCCTGATGACCTGATTGTAGGTCATGTCGTAACGGTTCTCGCCGGCGAATTTGGTTTTTTGCGTAGTCTCTCCTCGGTTCCAAACCGCAACCCGCTGGACATCGACGAAGCGCTCCTTGTCAGGCGGACCGTAGGTAAGTACGGCCTGATCATAAGTCATGACGCCGATATTCTTATTGGCACAGGCGACCATTAGCATCGCTATACCTATCAGAGATAATACCCGGAAACCTTTTCTCATATTCTCACTCTAACACCTCAGACCCATTAGTAAAGCCCCCCTATCCCTTCTCACACCTATGCGCAATTGTCTTTCATTTTGCTTCCTCAGCGTCGCCCTCGGTGCGGCAGAATACTTCCCACCGTCGGACGCCCAAGGCGGCTGGCGCACGCCGAAAGATAAGGCCGAAGCTCGCGTCCTCGCCGGCATCGATCTCGACCGGCTCGAGCAGGCCTACCACGCAACCGAACGCTCCAACACGGAGAACGGCGGTCTGGTCGTCATCTCCAAAGGCTACCTGGTGCTGGAGAAATATTTCGGGAAGGCCCACCGCAACGCCAACCCTGACATGGCTTCCACGGGCAAGGCCTTCACGAGTATCGCCTGCGGTGTGATGTTGCAGGAGTTCAAAGCGAAGATTCCCGAGGGGCTCAACACGAAGGTCTACACAAAGGAATTCCTGCCCGAAGCGTTCCCGCTCCGCGATCCGCGCGAAGCAGACATCCGCCTCGGCCACCTGCTCTGCATGACCTCAGGTCACAACGGTGAAGGCGCCGCGCCCTCCGCGGTTATCAAGGGCACAGCCCAATCGCTCAAATCCGCCAAGGGCCAGGATATCCATGACGTGGACGGCTCCTCCTTGCGCACGCCGCTCTGGATCGCCCCAGGCGAAGGTTATTCCTATTCCTCGCCCGCCCCTCATATCGCTTCGATGGTCCTCCGACGCGTGACAGGCAAGGAACTGCCGGCCTACATCGACGAGAAGTTCGGCAAGCCAATGGGCTGGGGCCCTTGGGGCTATTGTCTCTACCGCGGCGAAGTGACGATGGCCCACGCCAATGGCGCCGGATCGATTGCCCTTCGCGCCACCGACGCCGCCCGCTTCGGTTATTGCCTCGCCCAAGGCGGACGCTGGCAAGACCAGCAACTTATCCCGGCCGACTACATCAAGCTCTGCCAACAGTCGCTGCCCTATAACCCGCACTTCCCCTTCAGCCTGCAGTTCGAACACAACCAGGCTGGCCAGATCCTCGGCGCACCCCGCGACGCCTTCTACAAGACCGGCGCCGGCGGCTTCTGTCTCTACATCGTGCCATCGCTCGACCTAGTGATCTACAAGATGGGCGGCAAGGATGGTCAGTGGAACCCCGAGCTCACTCGCATCCCGCAGCCCGCGGACAGCTTTGGCACACACACGGCCCCGGCCCCGCCTCCGAAGAACGGCGCGTACGAGACCTACAGCATCCCTCGCATCCTGGAGATGGTCTGCCAAGCGACGGTCCGCTGAGACCTCATTCTGCCTTCTTCTTGCCTTTGCTTTTTTTAACTAGCTTGGCGGCACCATCGTCGCCTTCTTCTCCGCCCCCACTCTTGTGCGGAAGATCAGCGGCATCGGACTTAGGTAGGTATTTAGCCATCTCTACTTTTTTCTCCGCCATCTCCGGTTTGCCAGCAAGGTTGACGTATTCGAGCGGGTCAGACGAATCCTGATACAGCTCTTCGCTGCCATCCGCATAACGGATGTAACGCCAGTCCTCCGAGCGCACGGCATGGTTTCCTTTCATCCAAGTGGTCACGGCGGGCAACTTCCAAGCCGCCGCAGGATCTCGCAGTAATGGCGTGATATCCGCGCCTTCTAGGTGCGAAGGCAGCGGAATCCCAGCCAAGGTGCAAACGGTAGGATAGATGCACGCGTAATCGACCGGACGCTGACACAAGGTACCCGCCGTGGTGACGCCAGGAGCTCTCCAGATGAAGACCGTTCGCGTCGGCTCTTCCCAGAGCGCGAATTTACGCCAATGTTCCTTTTCGCCTAAACTCCAACCGTGGTCACTCCATAGGCAAATAATCGTGTTATCCCTTTCCGGTGATTTCTCCCAAGCGTCAATCAGACGTCCGACTTCGTAATCACAATACGCAATCGTCGCCAAGTAAGCCTGCACGGCCTCTTTCCATCGACCGGACTTCAGCATCGCGGCATGATCGCCGGTCGGTCGGGCAATCTTAACTCCGGCTGGGGGCACGTCAGCGAGATCGCCCTCGATATGGGGTGGCAATTGAATCTGATCCAACGGAAACAGGTCGAACCATTTCTTGGGTACGTTCCAAGGCATATGCGGCTTAACCAAGCCGGCCGCGATGAACCAAGGCTTCTCTTGTTTCTGGGACATTTTTTCGATGCACCAGGTGACGACGGAGTGATCCGGCATATCCTCATCCTTACAGGCCAACGGAGCAAATTTAATGCCCCCGACCCCGTCGTCCTTGGCCTCGGGATGAAGTTTAAGCGGGCCGCCCTTTCCTCCTGCAAAATAGTCGTCGAAATAGCCTCCGCGATCCGCAGCGCCATGGTAGATCTTGCCCGCACCGTAGACAGCATAACCGTTCTTCGCCAAATGGCTGTTAAGTAATTTATCTTCGCTGATACCAGGGCGCCAATTCTGAGCGTTATCATAACAGCCGGTGCTGCTCGGCCGTAATCCGGACATCAGGGAGGCTCGCGATGGATTACAGGAAGGCGCAGTGCAATAGGCCTTAGTGAAACCAACGCCCAGTTTGGCGAGACGATCGATATTCGGCGTCTTGGTCTGTGCATTTCTGCCCAAGAAACCAACCCAATGATTCAGGTCATCGATGGGGATGAAGAGGATATTCGGTTTCTTCGAAGCATCGGCGCTCAACAAGGCCATCGGGTAAAGGCATAACCAAAATAACAGGGGGCGCATCAGGCCAATCTGTCTTCGTATTCAGGGCTATCAAGTGAGATTTCCTCCGAACATAGCGCCTAAAGTCATCTCGCCAATGTGCGTTTGAAGATGATTGTCCTGCGGTTGAGAGCCTCACTAAAGGTTGTGCAGTCCTTAGATCAGGCTTAACTGACACCATGCTACCCCGCATCTTTCGTCTTGCTGCTTTCTTAAGCAGCCTGGTCGCCGTTTTCGCCGCCGAACCTAACCGGCCCAATGTGCTGGTGATCCTGCTCGACGACGTCGGCTTCTCCGACATCGGCTGTTATGGCAGCGAAATCCCAACGCCTAACCTTGACGCCTTGGCCGCCCACGGGGTTCGCTTTACGCAGTTCTACAATACCGCCCGCTGCAGTACGAGTCGCGCCTCCCTCCTCACTGGCCTCTACTCCCACCAAGCCGGCATGGGTTGGCTTGATGGCATGGTTAAACCTGAATCCCTCGGCACGCACGGCAGACTCCATGACCGATGCGTGACCATGGCCGAAGTGCTGGGTTCGACCGGCTATCACACTTCCATGGTCGGCAAGTGGCATCTTGGTCAACAAAACGGTACAACTCCTTGGAACCGTGGTTTTCAACGCACGGCGACCACGCAGTTCGGTGAACTTTATTTTCCAGTCGAACGCAGTGCGGAACCCTGCAAATACGTTTACCTTGACGGGCGCAAGGTACCCTCCCATTCGCCCGAAGTCGGCACCGGCAATTGGTATGCGACGTCGATGTTCACCGATTGGGCTTTGAAATTCGTCGATGATGCCAAGGAGAAACAAAAGCCTTTCTTCCTCTACTTCGCCCACGGCGCCGCCCACTTCCCGCTGAAAGCTCCCGCCGACCTGATCGCCAAATATCGGGGCAAATACAAAGCGGGCTGGGATAAGCTACGCGAAGTTCGCTATGCTAAACAAATCGAACTCGGTATCATCGACCCTAAATGGCCGATGTCACCCCGCCCCGAAGAAGTTAAAGCCTGGGATAGCCTTACGGCGGAAGAACAAGATCGCTTCGACAACGTGATGGCCGTCTACGCTGCGATGATCGACGGGATCGACCAAAGCGTCGGGCGCATGGTAGCCGGACTAAAAGAACGCGGCATGCTGGATAACACCCTGATTCTCTTCATGTGCGACAACGGCGGTAACGCCGAAGGCGGCCCTAATGGTGTCACGCAAGGTGAAGTGATCGGCAGTCCCGACTCCCATGTGCTCCTCGGGATGAGCTGGGCGACCCTGAATAATACCCCGCTGCGCCGCTATAAGCACTTTACCCACGAAGGCGGTGTGAGTTCTCCTTTCATCGCCCATTGGCCCGCCGGCATCCCGGCCGCCCGTATGGGACAGATTGAAAATCAGCCGGGCCACCTGATCGATGTCATGACGACCGTGATGGACGTCACCGGAACCACTTACCCTTCGGAATTTAACCACCATCGCATCCTTCCCGCCGAAGGTGTCAGCCTTCGCCCAGCCTTCCTTGGCCAGCCACTCCATCGCGTTAAACCAATCTTCTGGGAACACGAAGGCAATCGCGCCGTGCGCACCGGCCCTTGGAAAGCCGTGATGAAATTCAAAGGCGAATGGGAACTCTATAACATCGAAGAAGACCGGACCGAACAACACAACCTCGCTGGCGTCAACAAAGCGATCGCCGTCCTGCTGGCCAAACAATGGGAAGATTGGGCTGCCAGTTCTTTCGTCGACCCTTGGACGCTTCCGCCCACCAACAACTGGGGCGCGGAACCCATCAGGTTCAGCGGCGGGAAAAAGAAATAAGCTCGGGCTCGCAGGCTATTTGACGGCGGTTCGTGGGTTCGGCAGGAAATAAAAATGCCCGTCTTCCGCTCCACCCAAAAAGTCCGGAATGCCATCGCCGTCGAAGTCGACGACGGTCGGGCTGACGTCATGGCCTTCGATATTCTCCTTCACCAGCGGGCCCATATCCTTGAAGAGCCACTTGCCGTCGCGTTCGCCGACTTGGCGCAGGAAATTCGCATTGGAAGAATTCAGCAGGATATCGGTTTTTCCGTCACCATCCCAATCGACGACGCAAAGTTTCCGGCGGCCGCTCTTTCCTGCCATCCCTTTGCTCAGCAATAACGGCTTACCGTCTTCGTCGCAGAAGGCGCGCCGAGGCGAAAGTAACACCCGCTTGCCATCTTTCATAGCCCGCTCGAAGTAGGCAAGGTACCCCTCTTGGTCCAAAATGATGATATCCATTAGTCCGTCATGATTCCAATCCACCGCCACCGGCGTGGTGCGCCACTGCGTCAACAAGGCTTTCCCTTGGGGCTTCATCCAGCCCCACGCCAAGGCGGGCTGAGCACCGTCCCACTCCACTTCGATCGGCTGGGCCGCGCTAAGTTTCGGCTCCTTACGCGTACCGATGTTCTTATACCAAACGACCTTACCCAAAATGGAATTGACGATGAGGTCGGGCAGACCGTCACCGTCCCAATCGGCAACCGACAGTGTCGTATATCCCCACTTGGCTTCGGCGGGACCTTGGATGCTACCATTACCACCGGCCATGATGCGCAGCGCTTTACCGTCTGCTTGCAACAGCTTAGGGGCCGCAAACTTAGGCTTGGCCACGCCGGGGCCGCTCAGGTTTTCAAAGAAAGCGACATACCCCGCCGAATCGCCGCTGAGGATATCCATATCGCCATCTCCGTCCCAATCAAAACCCACGGGCGTGGCGAGCGCTCCGAACTTCAAGTCATCCGCTTCTTGCTTGAAATACCGCGGGGGTGAAAAAAGCGGCGTGCGGTCGCTCGTAAATTTTCCGGTATTTTCGATATAAGCGACTCGTCCATCTTCATCCCCAACGATGAGATCCGTCTTGCCGTCCTTATTCCAGTCAATCGCCACGGGGGTAATCATCTCGAGATCCATCGTCAAAGCCCGTGGGGCGCCAGGAAGCTGCGACGCTTCAAGCCATGCTTTCCATGCCACCGATCGGGTATTCTCCGTGACACCCGGCGGCACCGTTAAACGATGCCCTTCGGCATATTTAGGTTCCTTACGGGTTCCGATGTTTTCAAAATAGGTAAAACCATCCAAAAATTCTCCGCAGATCAGGTCCAGATCTCCGTCGCCGTCAAAATCCGCAAAGCAAGGCGAAGGCCAGCCGAAGGTCTCCACGGGCTTGGTCCCGGCATTTATCTTGGTCGGCTTGGCATACTTGGGTTTTTCGTTCGTGCCGATATTACGGATAAGATAAACGAATCCGCGTAACGGACCTTTTGTCCAGACACCTTTCTCATTGTACGCATCGTCCCAGCCGTAATCCGTCCAATCGCCCGCGCCGACGATGATGTCCGTCAAGCCGTCGCCATCGAAGTCGACCTGCTTCCACATATTGGCCCGGACTTTATTCGGATGGATATTGACCGATAATGGCAACTTACGGCCGTCTTCCAATCCGCTCTTAAGAAAATCAGGGTATTCCATCGCCGGCCCCATGACCTTGGTGACGCCGTCGACGACGCTGAGCTCGATATTCTGCAAGCCTTTGCTGATACGCTGCGCCGACTTGAAGACCGGCATGGCGTTCTTGGCGGTGTCGACGCCCGACGAAAATACGTACACCCCGTTCGAAGGCTTGTCGGGACAGTTCACGACGAGGTCGAGCTTTCCGTCGCCATTGAAATCCATCGGCAAAGGCCAAGCCCAGAGTCCGACGCCCAGATCCACGACAAGTCCGGGGTTATTATATTTGAGCCTCTGCAAACCGGAAGCAGCTGGTGGTGATGCGAGTTCGACGGCGTGGGCGTAGAAAACAATCTGGTCGTACTCCTCCTTATGATTGCCAAAGCCCTTGCGCAAAGGCGTGCGCAAGGCGTTCGTGCCGCCAGCCTGCATAACATCGGGCCCTTCTTTCGCCAAGAGTTCAGCGCCCTTGCTGCCGGGCCGCACAATCGCGATGTGGCCGGATTTCTGCGAATCGGGATTCTTCAGCGTGGCGAGAACGAGGCGTCCCTCGTTCGCTTGCTGTTGCGCAGCGGCGCCGTCCTTCAAGACAACCCATCCGGATTTCTTACCGGTATCCGATGCTAACCAATCGAACTGGGCATTGGCGAGGAGCACGACGCCATGCTCCGGCGGACGCAGGACATACATTCCGAGGCGCTCGGTGGCGGCCGCGACAAACTGACTGCAATGCGTATGCTTGCTCTTGGCATCCTTGATCGGCTGGCCGGTCGGCAAGCCGGTCTGCCAATCGACGATCGCCCCAGGCAACCAATACTTATCAACCTCCATGGCTTCGAGCCGCTTCCAGAGCTCTTCGGTTGGCCCCTTGGGTCGCGCAACCCAGCGCACGGCCTTCTCGACTAAAGGCTCCAAGCCGGCGGTCTGCTCCGGATGCGGACTGGACGTGAAGACGCGTCCGAGCCCGAAGGTACTGCGGACCATGGCAGGTGCGTTCACCATCACGCCGACGGGGGTATCATTCTCCGCCAACTCGGTTTGAAAACGGAGGAGGGTCTCAAATGCTGGCAGGTCCTTACGCACATCAGGCTTAATGATGGGACCGTTGGCATAACGAATCCCGCGATTGGAAATCGTCCCCCCGAAAGCTGACCCCTCAATTTTAACTTCACCCTGTCCGCGCCGCCACTTCGCAGAGACCGTCTTGGCATTCAGCACGCCGATACCCCATTCGAAACCACTGCATGCGAGGTAAGCACCGGCACAGATCCCGACATAGCCTCCACCGTTTCGTACGAAATCACGGACCCGAGCGCGACCTACTTCCGTAAGCCCGTCGGCTTCTGCGCTTCCGCTTCCGCCCGTAAACATGACCAAATCATAACCTTTAAGTCCATCCAGTGTGGCGAAATCAGTGCCTTTGAATCGGGTAAGTTTGATGTCAGGCGTCTTACTGAAAATGGCTTCAACCGAAGGAATACCCTTACCGGTCGCCCCTTTGTCATCATAGAGGGCGACCTTGATGACTTGCGGTTCAGCCGCCGATGCCGAGACGACAAAGGTCAGGGCCAGAAGAAATGCTTTCATAATAGACATTTAGAGGGGGTGGTTTCGTGTAATCAGAGGCAAGGCAACCTTGGCGCCACCGGCGGCGAAAGAAGCGAAGACGCCCAAGGTCATCTCAATGGTCTCTCGGCCGGCCTCTGGTCCGCAGAGCGGCTCGCGCCCTTCCTTCATGGCCGCAAGCAGGTCTTTCACGGCCCCGTGGTGGCCACCGTTGATAAGTTTGATATCCATGATGGGCTCAGGCTGCCCGACCCCTCCGGTGGTCACGGGCGTGCGTTGGCCGTCGCGCTCCAGGATGACGAGCGGCTCCTCGTCGACTTGCAGGGAAAATACTCCGCGCGTGCCGATGAGTCGCGCCCCGAAGGGCATCCCTTTCGTCCAGGTACCTTTCTTTGAATCAAAATAAAGGGGGATCCCGCTCTGGGTCTCATAACGGGCATGAATCTCGTCGCCGACGAGCAGCCCGACGCCTTCGTCGCCCGGATGGATATCGGCCTTGGTCGCCGGGCGTCCATCAACCAAGACCCTGGCTTCGCATGAAATCGCCGGGCCGGTAAATATCGTCGCGAGGTTGAAACCATGACCGCCGAGCACCCAGAGATCCAGCCCACCCCCGCGCTGGTCCTGCTTACCGATGACCCGGACTTCCTTAAGTTCGCCGATTTCACCCGCCGCGATCAGCTTCCGTACCACAGCGAGCACCGGGTGATAACGGTTACGATGCGCGATGGCCAGCCGCACGCCTTTCTCGACGCAAAGTTTCACGACCTCATCGGCCTCCGTCAAGGTACGCACGAACGGCTTTTCGATATAGATGCCTTTCACGCCCGCTTGAATCGCCGCGACGATCATAGCGCGATGCTCGTGGATCTGCCGCGCGCAAATCGCCGCGATGTCGGGCTTGGTCTCGGCCAGCATTTTCCGGTAGTCGGGATAGCCTGGAATATCGCCCAGCAGCTTACGCTCCTTGGCTAGGCCTTTCTCGTCGGCATCGGCCACGCCGACGATCTTCGTGCCAGCAATTTTCAACCAAACGGAGTCCTCCCCGTGTCCGTAGTTACCTTGACCGGTATGCCCGATGACGCCGACGGTCAGCACGCGTGAAGGGTTCTGTCCGCGCAGCAAGCTGCTGGACAGCGCCAAAGCGGAAGTAAGCAGGAAATCACGGCGCTTCATGAGATTGGGGGCGAGGAGGATTCCTGTCTCATATCATTAATCTAGCAACCGGATACCGTCTCACCCGTAACCCGATTCGACGAGATCATCACTTCCCCAAATACTTCATGACAGCCTTCACCATGCCATCCCGGGCCGTCTGCGAATGGCTATGGCCGCTCGGGATATCGTTATAGATCTCCTTGGGGATGGTGAGCTGATTATAAGCGGCATACACGCTGGTGGGCGGGCAAGTGGCGTCGATGAATCCGACAGTGAAGAAACAGCCGGCGGCCTTGGTCCGCGTCGCAAAATTCATACAATCGATATAACGATAGGTCTCCAGGACGCTCAGGTCCGGCTTATCGTCGACCACGGGGACGATCTTCGGCCACCCAGCGATACGGTTGGCCAACATGCCGCTATGATCGCAGCCCGCCGGGACGCCGGCGGCGAAGAAGGTAACACGTAGGTCGAGTCCGGCCGCGGCGATGGCCTGATATCCTCCCTGACTTGCACCGAAGACGATCACATGCTGGCCGTCCCATTCCGGCTGGGCGGTCAGGACGTCGATGGCACGCACGAGACGGAGCATCATGCCGGTGAAATAGGCTTTTTCACGGTCGTTCTTGTTCTCGTAGCGATAGTCCTTCATGGCACCGACTTTGAGCTCGGCATAATATTTCGGTGGCAGGCCATTCTGAATCCCGTGCGCATTCATATCCATGGCAATGAAACCTTTACTCGCCCAACTCGACGACCCGCCTAACGAGCTATCGCTCACGCCGGCGCCATGGACGGTCAGGATGATTGGCAGGCTCTTCGGCTTAGCACCCGTCGGCTTAGCCATATAACCCGAAATCTGCAAACCAAGGGCGGGCGCCGTCACATCAAACGAATCCACGCCCTTCGCCGGCGATTTAACCGGCGTCAATTTAGGGGCAACCGGAATCGCGGCGAGTTTGGCTTTCATGCTCGTCCAAAAGGCGTCGAAGTCCTCCGGCACCGGCAAACTGCGCTTAATCTCCGTCGGATCAACGGCGGCACCTGCCAAGCTGGTAATCGGTGCGACCTTGGCTTTCGCGTTCGCGCGATAGGTGACTTTGACCTGCACGAACCCCGGCTCATTCAGGCTACCGGTCGCGACCGCCGCGCCGTCCGCAAGTTCCGCCTGCCCCTTCTGCTCGGTGGTCAGACCATCTTTGACGATAACCCATTCGACGAGTCCCACGGCCGGTTTAGCGCTCTCGGTGACTTTGATATTAAAGATGATTTTTTCGCCTTGGTGATAAATCGCATCCGCGCGTTCGGCCCGGACCGCGATGGCAACCGGCGTCGCCGGAGCCGCGATCTTGGTTTGAGCATAAAGCGGCTGCAAAAGCAGCGCAGCCAGGGGTAAGAGGCAGCGGGTCATGACCTGTTCTACCTTGCAAGGCCTTCTATCGTCAACCTGCTTACGCCTTACTTATCCTGATTCTTCGCCTTGGCCTTAGCTTTCTGCTTACCTGTCGGGCTCTTCTTGATGAGCTCGATATTGACGTCGTTCTTCAAGTCTTCACCCGGCGTACTCCGGCCACGCGCGATAAGCTTCTCCAAGTCGGCCCGCATCGTGGCGACGCGTTCAGGGAATTGCGCTTCTAAGTTCTTCTTCTCCGAGGGATCATCCTTGAGATTATAAAGCTGTACGGGAGGCAGGCCGGCTTCCTCTGCTCCGGGGCGCGGCGAGCTCCAACCACCCGATCCAGCGCTCAAGCATAACTTCCAATCACCGGACCGGATCGCAAAACTTCCGTTGATCGACTGGCTGATGATTCCGTTGCGGGTAGTATCGGAGCTTCCACCCAAAAGCACGGGAAGAAAGCTCATGCTATCTTCTCCCTGGTTCGGAGGTAATTTTGCTCCGGTGATCTCCGCAAAGGTCGCCATGAAATCAATCTGGCCAACGATTCGTTCCGACACCGTCGCGGCTTTTACTTTCGCCGGCCAGCGTACGATGAACGGGACGCGATGGCCCCCTTCGTATAGATCCGCTTTGTTACCACGATAAATATAGCTCGGCTGATGTCCGGCTTTTTGAAGTTCAGGAATATTCGCCGCTGTGGAACAGCCGTTATCCGAGGTAAAAACAACCAGAGTATTTTCGGCGAGCCCTTGCTGCTCCAGCGCCACCATAATCCGACCAACGGCGGCATCCATCTGCTTCACGAAATCCGCATAAGGGCTGATGCCGCTCGACCCTTGGAATTCCTTGTCTGGTACGATGGGCGTATGCGGCGCCGTAAAAGGCAGGTAAGCGAAAAAAGGATGTCCGGCTTTAGCGGAGGCAGCCTTGGTGCCGATTAGCTCGATGGCCTTATCCGTGATGCCACGTACGACATCGATCGCTTCAAAATGAGGTCCGGCCGGCCCGCTGCGGAGCCATTTCTTGGTCGCGGTCGGAACTTCTGTGACCTTGCGATTTGAAATCCAGACAAAAGGCGGCATGTCAAGCGAGGCACTAATACCGTAATAGGTATCAAAGCCGTGATCTAGAGGACAGTCCTTGATCGGCGTCTCATAATCCACCAAAGCCGCATCTTTGTAATCGGTGCTGAAATCTCCGCCATCATCGGCCCGTTGTCCGTTCTTCAACGGAAACGACATCCCCAGGTGCCATTTGCCGAAACAAGCGGTGTCGTAACCCTGCTGCTGCAACATGCCAGCGACGGTCAGACGATCCGGAGCGATCAAGGGGGTGGAGAATCCTCCCAGCACGCCGCTCTGTAATTTGCTCCGCCAATGATAACGGCCCGTCAGTAAACTGTAACGACTTGGCGTGCAAACGCCCGAAGTCGTATGACCATCCGTAAAGCGCATGCCCGCTGCCGCCAATCGATCGAGGTTCGGGGTCGCGATCTTACTCTGCGGATTATTCGCCCCGACATCCCCAAACCCTTGGTCATCGGCGAGGATGACGATGATGTTCGGCTTGTCGGCGGCAGCAGCGGTGAGACAAAATAATCCAAAAGCAAAAAGAGTCGTACGCATAGGGGGTAATAAGAAAGACAAACGTCTGGCCTGAAAGTTGCCAACGATTTTACAAATGTATCGCCTCCTTCGACCCTTTCTCCCTCATTTCGTCTCTTGTCCATGCCACCTATCACCCGCATCGCCGTCATCGGAGGAGGAGCCGCTGGCTTCTTCCGGCGGCGGTCGTTGTAACGTGACGCATGCGTGCTTCGAACCCGCTGAATTAGTCAAAAAATACCCCCGGGGCGGACGCGAACTGCTCGGAGCTTTTCATCGCTTCCAACCCCGCGATACGGTCGCTTGGTTCGCCGCTCGCGACGTCGCAACCAAGACGGAAGAAGATGGCCGGATGTTCCCCGTCACCGATGACTCGCAGACGATTATCGAATGCCTGATGGCCGCCGCCCGGAAAGCAGAGGTTAAGATCGTCCCCACGATGGGCGTGCGTAAAGTCGAGTGGGTCGAAGAAAAGTTTTTACTTACCTTCACGGACGGCTCTGCCGCGCGCTACGACCGCCTCATCATTGCTACGGGTGGCAATAAATCCTCCGGCGGCTTAGCCATGGCCGAAAGCTTCGGACATACGATCGTCCCACCCGTCCCCTCTCTCTTCACCTTTCATATCCAAGATACGAGATTACACGACCTCTCCGGCGTCTCGGTCGAAAATGTCGTCGTGACGGCCCCCGGCACCAAACTTCGGACGGACGGGCCGCTCCTCGTGACGCACTGGGGCCTCAGCGGACCGGCGGTCCTTAAACTCTCCGCCTGGGGCGCACGCGAGTTCGCAGGGCAGAACTATTCGTTTCCGATCCATATCAATTGGGTTCCGCCGCGCACGCGCGATACGCTGCTCAAGGAGCTCTCCCTCGTGCGCGAACAAAATGCCCGCAAGCAAGTCACGACCTTCAGTCCCGTGCCCATGCCACAACGCCTTTGGGAACGCTTTGTTATTGCCGCCGGGATCCCCGCCACGACCCCTTGGGCTCACGTCAGCAACCCGTCACTGCAAGCCCTGGCCACTCAGCTCACCGCAAGCGAATTCAAGGTCGACGGCAAAAGCATGTTTAAAGACGAATTCGTGACCTGCGGCGGCGTGAAACTTTCTGAAGTCGATTTCAAGACCATGGAGAGTCGGCAACGTCCTGGGTTATATTTCGCCGGCGAAGTCCTCGACGTCGATGGCGTCACCGGCGGCTTTAATTTTCAGAATGCCTGGACGACGGGCTACCTTGCCGGCTCCGCGGCGGCCCAACCTCGCGCCTAAGCCGCCCTCGCCTTTCCCGTTGCCACCCTCGTCCTCGTAATCATCTTTCCTGCACGATGACCCAACCCTCCGAACCCACCGACGGCCCGCAGATCGGCGATACGCTCGAAGGGCAGATTCTGGTCGCCGTCGGCATGGCCTTCACTTTCACCGAGGCGCATCAAGCCCATCAGGCGACGTTTGAAAAACTGAACGAATGGCTCAATGGTATCCGTCTTTACGAACTAGAAGACGATTTTGAGTGTGATGCGAACTTCTGGGACGAACTGCAGGACGCCGGTTACGAAGTAGGCGAAGGCGAAGTCGACGGCGAGAAGCCCGGCGAAGTCATCACGGTCTTTGACGTCTGGGTAAATGCCGACGAACCGACCGCCGCCCTCACCCAACTTCAAAACCGCTTGTTGGAATTAAAGGAAACGGCGACCGAACTTCTGCCGCTGGGACTCCGCGCCACCGTCGCCAGCCATAAGACGCCCCTCGAGACCCTCAAGCTGATCGCCCAATTGGCGGATTAAACCAGGAGCACCGAATCCTTCGGCCTACTTTTTCAATTGGCGGGCCAAGAATTCTTCGATGAGTTTATGTTGTGCGGGCGCCTCGAATAGTTTTCCGCCATGTCCCGCACCCGCAATAATATGGAGAGAGGATTCGACCCCGACCGATTTGAGTTTTTCGTGCAGCCTAACGCTTTGATCGACCGGCACGCTGGTATCCTGATCCCCATGCATGATCAAGAACGGCGCATCCCCGGCGCTGACCTGATAAAGCGCGCTGGCCGCCTTGGCTTTCTCGGGCTGATCCATCACGATCCCGCCTAATAACAAGGCACCATTCGCTTTCGCCAGATCTGCCCGGGTACGCTTCGCGGACAACACATTCGGAGGCATGGTCAAAAGATCCGTCGGCCCATACCAATCAATCACGGCTTGGACGCGCTCTTCCGAAGGCGCGTCCAAGGTCCCCATCAAGGCGACCAAATGACCGCCGGAGGATCCGCCCCAAGCTGCAATATGTTTTCCATCCATACCGTACTTCGCCGCATTCGCGCGCAACCAACGGACCGCCGCATGACAATCTTCAATCTGGGCGGGCCATGCGTAATCGGGGATGAAGCGGTGTTCGACGCTGGCGACCGCATAGCCCTGCGCCACCAACCACGTCCCGGGACAGCTGCTCTTGCTCCCGCCCTTCCACCCGCCGCCGTGGACCCACATCACGACCGGCAACGGCTTAGAAGAGGGGTTTTCGGGTAAATATAAATCTAGCTTCATCGACTTGCCACCCGGTGAGGCATATTCTAAATCCGCCGTCATTCTGACCCCAGCGGGCACTTTCGGGGCCTTCTCCGCCGCCCCAGCCCAGGCCATCACGCACAACCCTATCCAAGTTAAGCTTTGTCGCATGAACTTGGATGACCGAAGCCCTGCCCGTCCGCAAAGCCGAAAGCGACCGACTTCACCCGCTTTGCAACTTAACGAGGTTTGCCGTGTTATAATCATTATATGAAGCCACCCCTCCTTCTCTTCCTACTCGCGTGGGCCGGCCTCTGCGGCGCCGCCGAGCGCCCCAACATCCTCGTCATTGTCGGCGACGACATGGGCTATGCCGATGTGGGCTTCCACGGCTGTAAAGATATTCCAACGCCCCACCTTGATGCCCTTGCGGCCTCCGGAGTCAACTTCACCAACGGTTACGTGACGGGCCCATACTGCTCGCCCACGCGCGCCGGGTTGCTCACGGGCCGACAGCAGAATCGCTTTGGTCATGAATTCAATCCGAACGGTGCCAGCGGCTTACCGCTCACCGAAACGACCTTACCGGATCACCTGAAGGAAAACGGTTACGTCACGGGCATGGTCGGTAAATGGCACCTGGGTTCGCTCCCGGCACAGATCCCGCAGCAACGGGGCTTCACGGACTTCTTCGGCTTCCTCGGCGGCGCCCATAGCTATTTTAACGCTAAGGCCATCCTCCGCGGCACGGAACAGGTCAAGGAGCTGGACTATACCACCGATGCCTTCGGACGCGAAGCGGTCGCCTACATCGAACGCAACAAGGGCAAGCCGTGGTTCCTCTACCTGGCTTTCAACGCCGTCCACACGCCCATGGATGCGACCAAAGATCGCCTCGAAAAGTTTTCCCAGATCAAAGACACGAAGCGGCGGACCTATGCGGCGATGATGTCCGCGATGGATGATAATGTCGGCCGAGTGCTCAAGGCCCTCCAAGACAGCGGCCAAGCAGGAAACACTATTATCACGTTCATCAGCGACAACGGCGGCCCCACAATGGCCGGCGTCACGGTCAACGGCTCCGTCAACGCCCCGTTACGCGGCTCCAAGCGCACTACGCTCGAAGGCGGCATCCGCGTGCCTTTCGTCATCGCTTGGCCAGGGCACATCCAACCGGCGGTCTTTGAAAAACCCGCCGTACAACTTGACCTCCATGCGACGGTCCTCGCCGCGGCCGGCATCACGCCGAAGCCCGAATGGAAATTGGAAGGCGTCGATTTACTGCCTTACTTATCAGGCCAAAATAAAGTCGCGCCTCATGCCGCGCTCTACTGGCGCTTCGGCGACCAAATGGCGATTCGTGCCGGCGATTGGAAGTTGGTACGCTATGACACCAACGCCGATACCAACGCTGGCAGGGGCAAGAAGCAGCCCACCTCTGCGGCGAAGCTGTACAACCTCGCCACGGATATCCACGAAGACAAGGATCTGTCCGCTGAGATGCCTGATAAGGTCAAAGAACTGCAAGCCCTCTGGAACGAATGGAATAAATCCAACGTCAAGCCGCTCTGGGGCGCAGGAGCGAACGACAATGACGGTCCCGAACCAGGCGATGAGAATACGGGCAAAAAGAAGCGTAAGGCCGCCAAGTAATCTTTTTCTATGAGCAGAGGCAGGGTTGGCTAAGCCGCAACCGAACGATGCCTTAGAATGGCATCCAGGCCAGCGCTTCAAGAGCAAGGCCAAGGGCAGCAAGGCGCATACGACGGCCAGCTGGCCAACCTCGACACCGACGTTGAAAGACAACAGGCATCGGACAAGTCCAGTCGTCGGCAACACCATCGACTGCAAGAGGGCGGCAAATCCGAAACCATGGACCAGTCCGAAACCAAAAGTCAGCACCGCTCGATGACGCGGCGGCGTGGGCCGGAGATTCTCCAGCGCGACATAAACGATGGTCGCCGCAATCGCGCTTTCCACCCACCGCCCAGGCAACTGAACGATCTCCATGGCCGCCAAAATCAAAGTGATGCTATGGGCGACCGTGAAGGAGGTGACGATTTTGAAAAGTTCCCAGGGCCGGGCGACCACGATCAAGGCGGCGAGAAAACATAGGTGATCGAAGCCATGAAAGATGTGCTGCATCCCTAGGAAGAAAAACTGCTGCAACCGCGGCCAAAGCGGCGCGACATATCCGGTATCAAAAAGGTAATTAGGCTCAAAGCGGCTAAAGATTACTTCCTCGCTCACGCCCGAGTTGATCCAGGTGCCTAACACCGTATGCCGCTCACCGAGTCTTTCAAAAAAATCGAACTCTAGCGTGACTTCCTCCGGCTTATCCTGAAGCGGCCGCTCGAAACGAAAAGCGACGAGCGAAGCGACCGAATGATAATCGCTCTCCCGAATGTCTTCGCCCACCCCTTCCGGCCAGGTCATACCCATCGACTTACCCAAGCCTTCCGCCTCTCCAGATACCTCCAGGGTGATATTTCGTTCTAAGAAAAGAAGAATCTCAGGGAGGTGTTTTTCCAGCTCGACCCGACTGATGCGGTGGTCGTGATTTTCATCCAGGTTCACGATTTTGTTCAAGGTGAACAAATCATAGGTCAGCTTCGTCGCCAAACGGCGCGGCTCGATCTGGACGATGGCGTAGCTGGTGTCTGGATTATGGGCGCACGCCGGGACAGCCGTCGCCACCAAGGCGAACAGGCCTGCCCAGGCAGCAGCCGTCATCCCGCTCAAAACCCAGAACCGACGCACGACTTACTTGGCAGCAGCCGCATAAGTGATCCACATCGGCGAGGCCCAGACGAGCTCGCCATTGGTGTCCTTGCCCCGCTTTTGCTGCTCACCGCGGAAATAATAATAGCTGGTCTTGCCGGCGGTCGGATTCGGATCGGTCCACTGGATGTCGACGACGGCTTGGCCGGGTTCCCAGACTTTGACTTCGACGTCATCCTTCACCAAGACGACCCGGGCAAAAGGTGCCGTACCCTGCAGATGGAGTTTTAATTCCGGAGCCTTCTGGGCCGTGAACTCGTCACCCATCATGTAGGTCTTACCGCCGCTCTGACATTTATATTCGGCGATGATGTTATCGGTCGCCGCATAGGTATGGCGGAGCTTCATCGCCTTGAGCAAAGCTTCGCGGGAGTTGTTCTCCGCATACACCAAGGCATAACTGATATGGGTCGAACCGTGGTCGCTACTCGACTGGAAAGAGAATCGATAGCCCTTCTTGAAGGCGAGGTTCACGAAGCCCAGTGGCTCCCATCCGCCAATGGAATCGTCAGCCGTCGGGCAACGCGGGGCGCCGGGGCGCTCGTAATTCTGCCGCGCACCTTGGTAGATTTCCACCATCGGCTCAACCTTCGGATCCCAGTCGCGCCAATCGGTACCCATGCTCGTCGCGCTGGTATGCGAAGCGCAGACGCCATCAAAAGCCTTAAGATACTTATAAAGCATCTGGGTGTCGGGCGCGTGACCGGTGAAGTCGCGGGCCGACTTAGGCAGACGTGGAAGCGTCCGGACGCCGCGTTGTTCGAAAACGACGTTACGGTGGCCTTCGGGATACGTCACGCTGCGCTCATAGGTGAAAGGTGGCTCGAATTTTCCGGCGATTCGGAAAGCGTCGGTCGTCTTCTGCGTCAACCACCAGGGATACTCGCGGCCGGCGCCGTTATCATGGTCGCCGCAACCGAGCCAATCCATGGCGGCGACGTCGATCGCATAGCGCCACATATCTTCCAAAGGCCCGTCACTCCCGCCGTCGCCGGAGATTTCGGTATGTCGGTGGAATTCGCCGCGGATGATCTGGAGATTCGTGCCGTTGATTTCCGTGCGGTAGGCGCGGGCGCGGGCGATTTCTTCGCGCTCTTTCACAGTTTCGGAGCTTGGCTGAGGATCCACCTTCAAGGAAGCGGGCGCACCCTTGAGCTGAGGTGACACGGTCGAACCAGTCAGTTCCAGTCGGCTCAGGAACACGTCGTTGTCATAAGGATCTTTATCAGACGCAAGGCCGGCATTCGAAGCACCCGTTCCCTGCTTCTGCACGTGAGCGCTCTGCCGATGATCGCTTGAGTGGGCCACGATGATACCACCAGCGGGGTGGGCTGCCACGGCGGGCGTGTTATAAAGCAGGTTGTCGGAATGCGGTAACAGGATCGGACCCACCCACTTCTGGCCATCGAAATAGGTCGCATGGCTCATCCACACGGTACCCAAGGGCGTATGGAAATTATTCTGACGGCTACGCGACAGAATCCAAACACGTCCGTCACGATCGGCGACGATGCGACCGAGATTATTGTAAGAATTGGCCGAAGCATCGACCTCGGCTTCTTCCCCCTTGATGCGATCCACCGGCTCAGGCGTCCGCGGCGGCAAAGCTTTGCCTTTATTACGTGGCTTTGAATCGATGAAGGCGGTCGTCGGGGAAGTCACCGGCGACATCCACTTTCCATCGGCCAAAACCCTGACGCCGATCTGACGCCCTTTGTAAAGTCCGATACCATCCTGATTGTCGTAAGCACCCCAATCCTTCCCCCAGGTGGGCCCACTCTGCTCCCAACATACCCAAAGGTGATTTTCGCCATCAAAGGCCAAAGACGGACGCGCTTCGTACAACCAAGAATTGGTCACCGGCTGGGCGGGCTTGGCTTCGCCATCGGCGCTAAAAGTACGGAGCCAGATATCGTAATCTCCTTTGTCGTAAGTATCCCACGCAATGGCCACTTGACCGTTTTTCGCGGCGGCGATTGCCGGCGTCCAGCAGCTGCCTTGTTGGGTACTGACGCGAATCTCATCCGCCCAACCGGCGGAAGTCTGCCGGCGGGCGAGCACCCGGAAAATCCCGTCGCGCACTCCTTGCCAAGCCACCCAGGCATTTCCCTTGGCATCCGTCGTCGCGACCGGACTGACATCGTTTGCCTCATTTTGGGAAAGATTAACCGGTTCGGAGAATTTGCCGTCAAGGTAGGAGCGTGCCCAGATTTCGAAGTTCGGAACAGACTTCATCTGCTTCCATGCCTTATTCTCACTCCAGAAAATCCAGACGCGTCCGGCGCTGTCCTGCGTGACGGCCGTCTTATAAATATCACAACCTTCTTCGGTGACCGGAAGTGAAACGCTCTTACCCTTGCCGCTGATGCTCAGCCAAAGGCGATCGCCGCCGGGTAGCTTAGCGAGGTAGCTTAAATCTTTAGGTTCTTCCGAAAAAGTCTCCTTGGAGCGTTCGTCCCGATCTAAGCCTGGGGTGAAACTGACATAGGAAGTGAAAATCGTGCCGTCGTTCGCTACGGCGATGGCTGGATAATCATCGTCGGCACGGGTCGCGGTCAGTTTCGTGGTGGCAGCCGTACGCTCCAGATCTACCGCCCCGGCCAATTTCTCGACGACCTTACCGTAAGGCAGTTCTCCGAGCTTAAAAACGACATCTCCCTTTGGGGTCTTTACCATGACGACCGTATCGTCATTTACATCCACGAGATGGAGGACGACGCCGTTGTCGGCCATCGCCTCGCTGGCGGCTTTTTTCTTATTCTGCTGAGCACCCTTCTTGGCGTTATTACTCCGACGTTCAGTCAACGGCCGGGTCATCGCCGTCCAGGACGTCCCTTCCACCGCGTCCTTCATTTGGAATCTCCATCCGCCGACATTCTCGACCTTGCCGGAGGAAACGCTCACCGAGCCATCCCACTTCGACGAGGTCGTATCGGTCAGACCGAAGCGGACCAAGACGCCCACTTCATCAGCGAAGGCGACCGAGGGCAAATTGACTAAAACAACCAAGGCCAGAATAAACAAAACTCTGAGTTTCATACGGGGGGTAATTACTTCTAAAACCCGCCAGAACTAGAATGGTTGCAGGAAATTTGCCTTTTTTACGTCCTGCATCAGTGATTCCGCTTATTCAGAGCCCATGGCATCATCCCTATCTTGTTTGCCTCCCCCCCACCCATACCCTAACCCCTATCCCCAATCCTTTTCTCAAGACCCATGTCCTCCTCGTCCGGCCAATCATTCCTCGGCTTTTCCCGCAGCCAATCGACCGGGCCTGTCCAACGCTGCGTCAACCCGGCGACGTCCGTCGAGTTAGCGGGTGACTTCTTCCAAGCCACCGAGACAGATGTCCTGAAGGCCGCCACCCTCGCAGCGACGGCGGCGCCCAGCCTTTCCGCTCTCAGCGGGAAAGCAAAAGCCCAATTCCTGCGCGACATTGCCACTCGGATCGAAGCCGCAACCCCCACGCTTGTCGGCCGTGCCACCCAAGAGACCGGCCTGCCTGAGGCGCGCTGCCAAGGCGAAATCGGACGTACCATCGGCCAGCTCCGACTTTTCGCCGATCTTGTAGATAAAGGCGATTGGATCGATGCCCGCATCGAGACCGCCAATCCCGAACGCAAGCCTCTGCCCAAGCCTGACCATCGTTCGATGCTCCGGCCCCTCGGACCAGTCGCGGTCTTCTGCGCCAGCAATTTTCCCTTCGCATACTCGGTAGCAGGCGGAGACACCGCCTCCGCTTTTGCCGCCGGCTGTCCGGTCATCGTGATGGCGCATCATGCCCACTGCGGCACGTCAGAAATCATGGGCGGGCTCATCGTGGACGCGGTCCACGCCTGCAACCTTCCCGAAGGCACCTTCTCCTTACTGATCGGCCAAGGCCGCGTCGTCGGTCAACAGCTTGCCAAGCACCCCGCGCTCCGCGCCATCGGCTTCACCGGCTCTCGCCTCGGTGGACGGGCCTTGATGGATACCGCGGCGGCCCGCCCGTCGCCCATTCCCGTCTACGCCGAGATGAGTAGCGTCAATCCGGTGGTGCTGCTACAAGGCGCCCTTGCCGCTCGCGGCGAAGGCCTTGCCGCCGGCCTGCTGGGTTCGTGCACCTTAGGCGTCGGTCAATTCTGCACTCAACCCGGCTTATTAATCTTAGAACGCTCCGCCGAAGCCGAAACTTTCGTCGCACGGCTTTCCACTTTGTTCGCCGAAGCGGCCGAAGGCGTGATGCTTACTTCGGGTATCCACCATGCGTACGTCAACGGACTCGTGGCACGCGCCGCCCAGAAAAACGTCCGCGTCCTCGCCCAAGCCAAAACCAGCGGTGAACCTAATCGTGCGACCCCGACACTCTTCGCCACCGAAGCGGCCGTCTTCCTGGCCAACGATTCCCTGCAGGAAGAGATCTTCGGCCCGAGTTCCCTGGTCGTCTGGTGCGCCAACCGCGAAGAACGTGACCGCGTCGTGACGGCCTTGCACGGCAGCCTCACCGCGACCATCCATGGCACGGACGATGATCTTAACAAAAATAAGGGACTCGTCGCCCAACTCGAGGCCATTGCCGGCCGCTTGGTGATCAACGGTTTCCCGACCGGCGTGGAAGTTTCGCACGCCATCGTGCACGGCGGCCCCTACCCTTCGCTTTCCGACGGACGTTCAACCTCGGTGGGTTCCAATGCCATCTATCGCTTCACGCGCCTGGTCTGTTACCAAAACTTCCCTGACGCGCAGCTGCCTGCGGAACTGCAGAACGCCAACCCGCTCGGCCTCTCCCGCCTTGTCAATGGCGTGCGCTCCGACTCCGCCCTCTGAACCCTTCGCTCCTCTCCCATGTCTCCCACCGAATTAAAAGCCGTCCTTTCGTCAGGCCTGCTTTCCTTTCCCATCACCGACTTCAAGGCGAACGGTGACTTCGATGCCGCGGGCTACGCCAAGCGATTGCAATGGCTGGCTCCTTACGGCGCCACGGCACTCTTCGCCGCTGGCGGTACGGGCGAATTTTTCTCCCTCGAACCCCAGGAATATTCTTCGGTAATCAAAACCGCGGTCGATACCTGCGATGGCCTGGTGCCGATCCTCGCCGGTGCGGGCGGCCCCACCCGTGTGGCCATCCAATACGCCCAAGAAGCCGAACGTCTTGGTGCCAAGGGCATCTTGCTGTTACCCCATTACCTCACGGAAACGAATCAGGACGGCGTGGCGGCGCACGTGGACCAAGCCTGCAAGTCGGTCAAAATCGGGGTCATCGTTTACAATCGCAACGTCTGCCGACTCCAGCCGCATCATCTCGAAAAACTTGCGGCTAATAATCCTAATCTCATCGGCTACAAAGATGGTTTCGGTGATATCGAACTCATGGTCTCGATTCGCCGCCGCCTGGGAGAGCGTTTTAGTTACCTGGGCGGCCTGCCCACGGCGGAAGTCTACGCCGCCGCTTACAAAGCGATGGGCGTACCGGTCTATTCCTCCGCGGTCTTCAACTTCATCCCCCAGGCCGCGATGGATTTCTACCACGCTGTCGCCAAGGATGACGTCGCCACCCAGAACCGCTTACTCGATACCTTCTTCCTGCCTTATCTCGAAATCCGCAACAAGAGCGCCGGCTATGCCGTCAGCATCATCAAAGCCGGAGCGACGATTGTCGGACATAGCGCCGGTCCCGTGCGTGCACCCTTGACCGACCTCAAGCCGACCGAAGTCGAACAACTTGCCGCGCTGATCGCCCAAGCCGGAGTCAAGTAATCGTCCGTGCCCCTCGAAAGCCTCCAGTCCGCGGTCTCGAAGGTTAAGTGGCGGGTACTACCGCTCTTCGTCGTGATGTTCATCGTGAACTACGTCGACCGCGTAAACGTCAGTTTTATTAAGGAGCATCTGCACACGGACCTCGGCCTCAACGATGAAGCCTTCGGCTTCGGCGCCGGCCTGTTCTTCATCGGTTATGCGGTCTTTGAAGTCCCTTCGAATCTCATCCTGCAACGCATCGGGGCCCGCCGCTGGCTGGCCATCATCGCTCTGCTGTGGGGCGCGGTCGCAGCCTGCATGGCCTTTGTGACGACCGCCCACGAGTTCTACGGGTTGCGTTTCCTGCTCGGTGCGGCCGAAGCCGGCTTCTTCCCGGGCGTCATCTATTACCTCACTCGCTGGCTACCCTCGGCGGACCGAGGCAAAGCCATCGCAATCTTCCTGAGCGGCTCCGCCATTGCTTCCGTCATTTCCGGACCCCTCTCCGGTTACCTTCTGCAATTCCAACCCTACGGGCTCAAAGGCTGGCAATTCATGATCGTCGCCGAAGGCGGATTCTCCGTCCTCTTGGCCGTCTTTACCTGGATCTGGCTCGATTCCCTTCCGCATGAAGCAAACTGGCTGACAGAGGAAGAGCGTCGCGCACTCACTTCGACGCTTGAGAATGAAGCCGCTCAAGCAAACCGCAGCGACCGACCAAGCCTCTGGCGACTACTATGCGACCTACAGATCATCCTGTTCTGCGTCGTCTACTTCGCCATCCAGCTGACCATCTACGCGGCGACGTTCTGGCTGCCCACCATCATCCGTTCGATGGGCAAGATGACCGATATGCAAGTCGGCTACCTCAATTCGCTCCCTTGGCTAGTCTCCATTGCTGGGATGTATTTTGCCGCCGCCGGCGCCGCGCGTTATAAAAACCAACAAGCGTGGGTCGCGGTCGCCCTGCTCATCGCCGGCTTAGGCATGTTCCTCGCCACGATCGGCGGACCGATCTTCGCTTTCGTTGCCATCTGTTTCGCCGCCCTCGGCTTTAAGTCAGCCTCCTCGCTGTTCTGGCCCATTCCGCAAGGTTACCTTGATCCGCGCATCGCCGCCGCCGTCATCGCCTTAATCAATTCCATCGGCAACCTGGGTGGCTTCGTCGCCCCCTACGCTTTCGGATGGCTCAAGGAACATACGGGTTCGATTCAAGGTGGGCTCTACGGACTCGCCCTCACCTCCCTGGTCGCCGCCGCCTTGGTCTTCCGCGCCCGAACCCGCGCCTGATTTTAACGTGACTACCCCTCTCATCACTTCCATCCGCGTTGTGCCGGTCGCCGGCCACGACAGCATGCTGCTCAACCTCAGCGGTGCACACGGCCCTTACTTCACCCGTAATATCGTTCTTATTACCGACAGCTCCGGACAGACGGGGTTAGGCGAAGTCCCCGGCGGCGAAAAGATCAAGCAAACGATCGAAGACGCGGCACCCTTACTTATCGGCAAGGAAATCGCAGACTACGAAAAGCTGCTCGCGACCATCAGCACCGCCTTCGCCGATCGTGACGCCGGTGGCCGCGGCCTGCAGACCTTCGACCTGCGCATCACCATCCACGCCGTCACGGCGATTGAATCCGCCCTGCTCGACCTGCTCGGTCAGCATCTCCACCAACCGGTGGCCGCGCTGCTCGGCACGGGTCAGCAGCGCACCGAAGTTGAGATGTTAGGGTATCTTTTCTATATCGGCGACCGGCATAAGACTACCCTCGGCTATCGCGATGAGTCCGCTTCCGCCCACGCTTGGCACCGCCTCCGCAACGAGGAAGCAATCACCGCTGAAGCCATCGTGCGCCAAGCCGAGGCCGCGCAAGAGCGCTTTGGTTTCCAAGATTTTAAACTCAAAGGCGGCGTGCTTCATGGCGCCCAAGAAATCGAGGCCGTCCGCGCCCTCGCCGCCCGCTTTCCCAAAGCCCGCATCACGCTCGACCCTAATGGCGCCTGGTTGGTTAAAGATGCGATTACGCTCTGTCAGAATCTTCAGGGCATCCTCGCCTATGCCGAAGATCCCTGCGGTGCCGAAGCCGGCTTCTCGGGGCGCGAAATCATGGCCGAATTCAAAAAAGCCACCGGTCTCCGCACGGCGACCAACATGGTGGCAACGGATTGGCGTCAGCTGGCGCATGCGTTAAAACTGCAAGCCGTCGACATCCCCTTGGCCGACCCACACTTCTGGACCATGCAAGGTTCGGTGAAAGTCGCGCAGGTGTGCCAAGAAAATGGCCTGACCTGGGGCTCTCATTCCAATAACCATTTTGATATCTCGCTGGCGATGTTCACCCACGTCGGGGCTGCCGCCCCCGGCAATGTCACGGCCATGGACACGCACTGGATCTGGCAGGAAGGCCAACGCCTCACCCAAGAGCCCTTGCAGATCAAAGGCGGTAAGATTTCCGTTCCTAAAAAGCCCGGCCTCGGCATCGAAATCGACCCGACCCAGCTCGCGGCCGCCCACGAGCTCTACCTGAAACTTCCTTCGGGCTCACGAGATGACGCTGCGGCGATGCAATTCCTGATCCCTGGCTGGAAGTTCGACCCCAAGATGCCCTGCTTGGTCAGATAGGCATCTCGGCATGGCGGGATAGGCTGGCTTTGAGTGCGCACATCCAAGCGAGGCGACTTCTCATCACATCGGCTTGCATCCTCCACCGATTTAATCCCAAATTTCATAGGTACCCCGACCACCCCATCATGCCCCTCTACGGAACTGCCCTGCTTGCCGGATGCCACCTCACCGGCATCCTCCTCGGCGAATTACTTGGTCGCGCCCTTGGCGTCCAAGCCAACGTCGGAGGCGTGGGTATCGCGATGCTCCTGCTCATCGCCGTTCGTTTCCATGGACATAAGCACGGGTGGCTCCAGGTGAAGTCCGAAGAAGGCGTCAATTACTGGGCGGCGCTCTACATCCCGGTCGTGATTGCGATGGCCATGCAGCAGAACGTCGTCAAGGCCCTAAGCGGCGGCCCCATGGTCTTACTCACGGCAATCGCCACCGTCACGGCATGCGCCGGTTGCGTCTCATTCATCAATCGTCGCGAAGTCATTACGGCGGACGAAGCCCCTAAGAACTAAGAGCCATGAATACGCTCCTGCAAAAGCTTGCCGTCGATAACGGCCTGATTCTTTCCTTCGCCATCGTCGGATTGGTCGTGTTCTGTTCTGGTTTCCTCTCCCGGAAATTGACCTTTGGTCGCGTCCAAGGCTCCGCCATCGCAATCCTCATCGGACTTACCCTCGCCTATGTCGGCGGCCGTATGACCAGTGGCAGCAAAGGCCTCGCCGATCTCGCTTTCTTCAGCGGACTTGCACTCATGGGCGGGAATATGCTGCGCGATTTCGCCATCGTCGCCACGGCCTTCGAAGTCCAACCCACCGAAGCTAAGCGTGCCGGCTGGATCGGCGCGGTCGCTCTTCTCATCGGCACTTTCCTGCCGTTCATCATCGGAGTCAGCATTGCGTATGCCTTCGGCTATCGCGACGCTATCAGCCTGACCACGATTGGTGCCGGCACGGTCACTTATATCGTCGGCCCGGTCACCGGTGCGGCCATCGGCGCCAGTTCTGAAGTCATCACGCTGAGCATCGCCGTCGGGGTTTTCAAAGCCATCTTGGTGATGGTCACCACCCCGATGCTTGCGAAGTTCATGCGCCTGAAGACTCCTCGCTCCGCCATGGTCTTCGGCGGCCTCGCGGGCACGGTCAGCGGCGTTTCGGCCGGGCTCGCCGCGACCGACCGCAGTCTCGTTCCTTACGGCGCGCTCGTCGCGACCTTCCACACCGGCCTCGGCTGCCTGCTCGCTCCTTCCCTACTTTATTTCATCGTGCGCGCGCTCGTCTAATCGACCATGCCCGACCTTCCGCTTATCGCTCGTGCCAAGCAATATGGCAGCGCTGTCGCCTTTCGCAGCCCCGCCGGCACGACTTCTTATCAAGATCTGCTGAAGCACTCAGCGTCCTTGGCGTCTACCCTGCTCGCCGGGCAGCCTGACCTCAAGGAAGCCCGCGTGGCCCTGCTTGCTCCTGCCGGAGCCTCCTACGTCGCCGCCCAATGGGGTCTCTGGCGCGCCGGAGCCGTCAAAGTTCCGATCTGCCTGACGGCGACCGAGCCTGAATGGGAATATTCCCTGACGGATTCGGGGGCCAGTGCGGTCATGGCGGATTCTGCCAGTGCTCTTAAAATCGGGCCACTCTGCCAACGCTTAGGTATTCGCCTTGTCGACATCGATACTGCCAAAGATTCCGCAGGCCCGCTGCCCGAGCTCACGCCCGACCGACGGGCGATGATCCTCTACACCAGCGGCACGACCAGCAAGCCGAAGGGCGTCGTGACCACCCATGCGCACATCGCAGCTCAAATTGAAAGCCTCATCCAGGCCTGGGAATGGACGAAAGAAGATCGCATCCCCTTGTTCCTGCCGATGCACCACATCCACGGTATCATCAACGTGACCTGTTGCGCGCTTTGGGTCGGAGCAACCATCGAGCCGTTCACCAAGTTCGATCAACCGGCCATCCTTGAGCGCGTCAAAGCGGATGCCTATACGCTCTTCATGGCGGTGCCTACAATTTACGTGAAGCTGATCCAAGCGCTCGAAAGTAGCGATGCGGCCGAACGAGCCAAGGTCGTGGCCGGCTTCGCCCGCCTGCGCCTGATGGTATCAGGCTCCGCCGCCTTACCCGCCTCCGTGCACTTACATTGGACGGCTTTGACCGGGCAGAAACTTCTTGAACGCTACGGCATGACGGAAATCGGCATGGCCATCTCCAATCCGCTCCGCGGAGAGCGTCGTCCGGGCGCCGTCGGCCAAGCCCTCCCTGGCGTTGAGATCCGTCTCAAAACCGAATCCGGAGAAATCATTACCTCCGAAGATATCCCCGGAGAAATCCAAGTCCGCGGGTCGAATGTCTTTGAAGAATATTGGGGCAAACCCACCGCCACGGCGGAGTCATTCGACGCCGAAGGTTGGTATCGCACTGGCGACATGGCGGTATTCGAAACCGGCTACTACCGCATCATGGGACGGCTGTCCGTCGATATTATCAAAAGCGGCGGGTATAAACTTTCGGCCCTTGAAATCGAAGCCGCCTTACTTGAGCACCCCGACATCGCGGAGTGCGCCGTCATCGGTCTGCCCGATGATACCTGGGGCGAAGCCGTCAGCGCGGCTATCGTCGTGAAAGGAGAAGCAAAACTCGAACTTTCAGCGCTACGCGGTTGGTGTAAATCGCGGCTTTCCGTCTATAAGATTCCGCAACGCCTCTGCGTCGTGAAAGAGCTCCCCCGCAATGCCATGGGCAAAGTCACCAAGCCGGCATTGAAGACCATGTTCTGAGATCTGGCTCAAGGCCGGTTAAAGACTCTCCCACCGCCTTACCTGCGCATCAGGGATGCGGGCATAAAAAAATCGCCGCTCCCTCGCGAGAACGGCGGCTGATCGGAACGTAAGAGACTTAGAACTTACGACGAACGCCGAGGGCCCAGATGTCGGAGTTGAATGTGCTCACTTCTGCTCGAGCGTAGCTCAGGTCGAGCGAGTAATCATGGGTCAGCATCTTGCTGACCGTGAAGCCCAACTGATTGTCGTCGTGCTCACGGACATAAGAAATCCAAGCGCCAAAACCAGCGCCGAGCGCCCGGTGTAGAGCGACAGTGTAACGCTCATTGGAACCAATAGCGAGGGCGGCATCCGCGATGCCAGCCACATTCTTAAAACGATATCCAACCTGGATGAGGTCTCCGCCATTGCCCAAGTCTCCGCCGATATTAGTGGCAGCCTGCACGAAAGCTTCGGTCGTGCCAAGGTAAGCGGTCGCGCTTGCGGACCATTCATTCTTATTACCGGCAACCCCGGAAGTGCTGACTTGAGCGTAGGTTAACGACACGTTATTAGCGAACAAGGTCGAGGGAGCGACCGCGGTCTGCCCGAAAGCAGAAGCGGCCGTGAGGAGGGTGACGAGGGGGAGGTATTTCATAGGGTAATAATGAGGTAAAAATTATGACAGGGTTTACCACAAAAGGTTCCATGCCCTTCGGCTACTTAGAGTAAACGAAGAAGCCTTCACCGCGCAGGAGTTCGGTCACCTGGCGTTCACGGGCGGTGGGTTCGCCCTTATTGCGCTGGGCGATGAGAAAGATGTCCTTCACCACTTGCGAGCGCACCCCCCGTAGCGCCGGCACCCACCGGTCGAGCACGATAAGCCTGACCCCGAATCGCTTCACCCAGGCGCTCGCATTGAATCCGGCCCGGTGATTTTGATAGCGATCGACCGCTTCGTGTCGCGATTGTCCGACGTAAAAGACGCGCGCCTTGTCCTTGGCCTGAGGATTAAGCTCCAGAAGTTCGCGCTGCTTCCCGATAGGTAGCTTGGCGAATGGCTGGAGCTCCACCGCATAGACGATCCATCCCAGCGGCGTGCCCTTATTGAGCTTGATGGCCCCCGCCGGTAAAGGCTTCTTGGCTTTCTTCTCGGGGCGGGGCAAGGGGGTCGATTCGGGGGTCATGGAATCGGAGTGTATCATGGGTTTTCAGAAACCACCGGATTTTGGACCACGCCCCAAAGGCCCCTACGGGGAATTTAAGAATTTAAGTCTTGATGGGGTTTAAACCCAAAATCGCGTAGGCACCCTAAGGCCCGACCCATCCCAGTGGCCGAATGATCTGTTCTACCCATAAAAGCCCCAATTAACCCTCAGGCTTGACAGTGAACAAGTTTTCATAGAACATCCGTTCACTATGGAAGAACTCACCAAGAAACAGTCCGCTATCCTTGAATACATGAAAGGCCATGTGGCGGAGCACTCCTACTGGCCGAGCATCCGGGACATCCAGGCGAAGTTCCGTTTTGCGAGCACCAACGCCGTCTTTGGGCATCTCCAAGCCCTTGAACGCAAAGGCGTCCTCCAACGCATCCCTGGCGCCGCGCGGGCCTATAAGGTAGCCCCGGTCGCCTTGGTTGAAGACCTTTCCGAAACCATCATCCGTTACGAAGGCCCCGACGAGAACGCTATCCAGCTGGGTAGCATCCCCTTCATGGGTTCGATTGCGGCCGGCTTGCCAGATTACACCGAATCTTCGGGCGTGGTCGCAAGCATGCAGGCCCCGATCACCGAAGGCTCTCGCCGTCGCGCTCCCCAGTCCTTTGCGTTACGTGTCCGCGGAGATTCGATGATCGATGCCGACATCCAGGATGGCGACACGGTCATCATTGAACCCGGCCACCCCAAGCATGGCGATATCGTCGCCGCCTTGATTGACGGGCAAACCACTCTGAAGCGATTGGTCAAACAAGGTTCCAAGACATTCCTAAAAGCCGAGAATGCGAATTATCCTGACTTAGTTCCGGTCACCGAGTTGGTCATTCAAGGAATTGCGAAATCGGTCGTGAAGCCGATCTAATTAGAAAAGCAGGCCAGTGCGAGTCAGCGCGCCTCCACCTTAGCCTCAAAGGCCCCAGGCCTTCAGCTGCGCGTCGATCACTGCGCCCATGATTTCGTAGCCTTTATCCGTAGGGTGAAGAAAATCGCCCATAATGTCTTTGGAGATGCGTCCATCGCTCACGAGATACTTAGGGGAAAGATCAATGAATTTATCAGCGCACTTCGTCGACCGGTCCTTGAGCGAACTATTGGCATCAATCGCTTTCTGACGCATCGCATCAGGCCTTTCGGAACGCGGGAGAATACCCAATAACAGGATTTTGGCTTGGGGGAATTGCTTACGAATCTCGAAACAGACTTCCTCCACCCCTTCGACGGTCTCCGGCACGGAATTAACGGAGAAGTTATTCGTACCAATGAGCACAACGAACGCTTTGGCTTTCAGGCCAGAGACTTCGCCATGACGCAGGCGCCAGAGCACGTTCTCGGTGCGATCCCAGCCAAAACCCAGATTGATGGCCTGGTGCGGGGCGATATATTTCTCCCAAGAAAGCGGTCCGGCGATACGCGTGGCCCTAGGTTCGCCACTCCAAAAATGCGTGATGGAATCTCCGATGAGTACGACCTTGGCCGAAGAGGCCCCAGGCTTGTTCAAGGCCAAAATTTCCTGATGGCGTTGCACCCAATCATAGGTGCGGTGATCGCGATTTTGGGTGAGCGGAAGCTCGGCCGAATTAAAGAACTCGGCTGAAGGAACGACCAATGAACGCGTGGCGACCTTACCGACCAGCTTCGTGCCTTCAAATACCGCCGCCTTCACGGTCGCTCCCAAAGGGGCGACGATTGGAGCCAAGTAAACGCCCGAGGTAAAATCAGGATCCTTACCATTGAGGGTATATCGAACCACGTCGGTCGCCTTATCCGGTAAAACGGCGAAGGTTTTGGAAGGCTTATCTAATTCGATATCGAGCGCGAAAACCGGAGCGACGATTAGGGTCAAAGCGGTTAGCCGTAAGCAGAGACGGTAAGGAACGAGTAAAACGGTCAACGACATAGAGTTACGCTGACGCACGCCGTAGTAAGTGACAAGGATAAGCAACACTAGCCGGCAACGTCGCGAATCCTAGCTTTTACGCAGGACGAGGATGATATCCGAATACTCCAGGTTAAGTTTCCGCGTCGACACAAGGTCGTAATGGAAATCATGCATTGCGACACGCTTCAGCGCCGGCACCTTGGCCAGCAGCGTGCGGACCTCGGCAGGCGAATAAGTGCGGAAATCCCAGTAAGTTTCCTCGATTCGCGTTTCACCCTGTTCGGTGATCTGCATGCGGGTGCGCATGGCCTCAGTGCGGCTCTTCTGGTCCGCTGGTTTAGACCAAGTGTCACTGACGACCCGGACCCCAGGCTTGCGCCCGGTCGAACGCTCGTGGTCAGGCGGGCTCTTCTTATAATCCGTCAGATGAATGCCGAGCAGCAGTAACCCGCCCGGACGGAGTGCCGCGGCCATGCGACGCAGCGAACTGAGCGCACCCGCTTCGGTGTCGATATACTTAAAGGTACTGACGAAACAGTGAGCCACATCGTAGACGGCGTCTTTCGGTACGGAAAAATCCTGTAACCGATCCCGCCACACCCTGCCCTTCAGTTTTTTCTCCTTCAGACGACGCTTGGCGAACGCAATCTGGTGCTTGTTCAAATCAAAACCATGGACCACGTGGCCGCGGGCAGATAAGGATTCGAGTAGCCGACCCGAGCCACAGGCCGGCTCGAGCACGCGCATTGGTCCCGTCAGCTTCGGGCCGTGACGTTGCATGATGCCTTCGATAAAACGCGTCTCCCTGAGCGTATAATCGGCATAAACCATGTCATAATATAACGGCGAGTCATACCAGGCAGTGGCAGATTTCTTGGCGGGTGCGGAATTCATCGATGAGAAAAATCGGAGAGCAAACCAGTAGGCTTGCCTACGTAAACGCTGGTCACCAGGCCAGCCGTTCTTCGAGCTGATTACAGGTAGATTTCTCCGCCTTTTTCGCGGAACTCTTTCGACTTTTCCTCCATCCCCTTGGCGAGAGCTTCGTCCTCGGTGACCCCTTGGGCGTCAGCGAACTTACGGATGTCATCTGAGATGCGCATCGAACAGAAATTAGGACCGCACATTGAACAGAAGTGGGCCGTCTTGGCCGACTCCTGGGGCAATGTCTCATCGTGGTATTCTTGCGCGCGCTCCGGATCCAAAGCTAAGGCGAACTGGTCGGCCCAACGGAATTCGAAGCGAGCCTTCGAAAGCGCATTATCGCGGATTTGCGCGGCGGGATGCCCCTTGGCCAAGTCAGCGGCATGGGCAGCGATCTTGTAGGCGATTACGCCCTCGCGGACGTCGTTCTTATTCGGAAGCCCTAAGTGTTCCTTGGGCGTCACGTAACAAAGCATGGCCGTACCGAACCAACCGATCATGGCGGCGCCGATGGCGGAAGTAATATGATCGTAGCCCGGAGCGACGTCGGTCGTGAGCGGACCGAGCGTGTAGAACGGCGCCTCATGGCACCACTCCAGCTGCTTATCCATATTCTCCTTAATCATATGCATCGGTACGTGGCCGGGGCCTTCGCACATGACTTGGACGCCGCGTTCCCAGGCACGCTTCGTGAGATCCCCTTGGGTCTTCAGCTCGGCAAACTGAGCCTCGTCATTGGCGTCCGCGATGGAACCGGGACGAAGCCCGTCACCGATGGAAAAACTGACGTCATAGGCCGCCATGATGTCACAGATATCATCCCAATGGGTATAGAGGAAATTCTCCTTATGATGCGAAAGGCACCACTTGGCCAAGATCGAGCCGCCGCGGGAAACAATCCCCGTCACGCGATGCGCGGTCATCGGGATGAAAGCGAGCCGCACGCCGGCGTGAATCGTGAAGTAATCGACGCCCTGCTCGGCCTGTTCGATGAGCGTGTCGCGGAAAATTTCCCAAGTCAGGTCTTCGGCGCGTCCATTGACCTTTTCGAGCGCCTGGTAGATTGGCACTGTCCCCACCGGGACCGGACAGTTGCGCAAGATCCATTCGCGGGTCTGGTGGATGTTCTTACCCGTCGAAAGATCCATGAGCGTGTCGCCTCCCCACTTGATGGACCAGCGCATCTTCTCGACCTCTTCCTCGATGGAAGAAGCCACGGCCGAATTACCGATGTTCGTATTAATCTTAACGAGGAAATTTCGCCCGATGATCATCGGTTCTAATTCCGGGTGATTGATGTTGGCCGGAATGATGGCGCGGCCGCGGGCGACCTCTTCGCGGACGAATTCGGGCGTAATTTCCTTCGGCAAAGCCGCACCGAAAGAGTGACCTGCATGCTGAAAATTGAGGTCATGGCGACGGGGCGCGATATCGGAACGGGCGGCCTGCAACCGGAGATTCTCCCGGATCGCGATATATTCCATCTCCGGGGTAATGATACCCTTCTTGGCATAGGCCAGCTGGGTCGGACGCTCTCCGGGCTTGGCCTTATAAATCTTCCGATCGCCGCGGGCGAATTGCACCAAACGGCTGCGGGAAGTGGCACGCTGAGCTGTCTCCGCATGTTTCCATGAGAGATAGCCGTCGTCTTCAGGCTTCAATTCGCGACCCGCGACGACTTCGACATCGCCACGTTCGAGGACCCAAGGCGTACGGATACCCGGAAGCCCCAACTCGACATCGCCATGGAAGGCGGGGTCGCCCCAGGGGCCGGATGTATCGTAGATCCGGACGGACTCATTCGGAGTCGATGCGCCTCCGGGCCGGGAAGTATCGGCGAGCTTCACCTCGCGCATGGGCACCAGGAGGTCGGGCCGGGAACCCGGCACGTAAATACGCGTCGAGTTCGGGAAAGTGGAAGGTTTGTTATCGGAGACCATGGATGAATAGAGGATAGGAGAAAAAAGGGCCGGAGGACTGGACGAAAGACTATCCTCGCGGACTTGGGAGGTTCGCGGAAACGGGGATGTTATGACTGAACAATCCGCTTCCTACGGCGCCGAAGCGCATCAGGTACGAGGGTTCGAGGCCAAGCCTCATCTCAGTCCGGTCGCGGACTCCCCTGGGAAAGAATTGGAAGGAACGCCTTTATCAAGACCGACCTCCCGTTGGAAGCAAGTCCATGCTCACGTTTGCCAGAAAGACTCGCCCAACCATCGCCTGGTGACTTTAAATGACCCATGGAAGCCCCATCTCTCCCCGCCGACCTCATCCCCACCCAGGACGAGAAGAACCTTGGTATCATCATGCATGTGCTGAGCCTCTGCGGCTTCTCGCTCATCGGCCCCCTGATCGTCTGGTTGGTAAAGAAAGACGAAAGTGCCTTTATTGACGCCCAAGGCCGTGAACTGCTGAATTTCCAGCTCAGCTTTGTCATCTATGCGATCGTTTCGGGTATCCTTTGCTTGATCCTAATCGGCTTCGTGCTGCTGGCGGTCCTGGCGGCACTCTGGTTCATCTTCACGATCATCGGCCTAGTCAAAGCCACCGAAGGAAAGGTTTATAGATTTCCCCTCACCTTTCGGATGCTCTGACCTCGGCCGATCTGAAGCCCAAAAAGCCCGAGAGAACATCGGGCTTTTTTCGGTCATGAAAGACGGCTCAGCGATTCATCGACAACTGAGTGCGCAGATACTCGACCGTGCGGCGGACGTTGGCGTCGACTTCCATCTGATTCACGACCGTCTTACGGGCGTGAATGACGGTGCCGTGGTCGCGACCGCCGAAAACTTGGCCGA
>JAPLTU010000038.1 GCA_026397965.1 Verrucomicrobiota bacterium
CAATGGCACCGTACCGTTCGCTATTAAGGAAATGAAGGCGAAGCCCGACGGCTTCGAGCTCGTCTTTACCAAGCCCGTCGACGTCGCTCGCGCCGGGGACATCGCCTCGTACCACATGACCAACTACACGCTCTTCTACTCTGGCGCCTACGGCAGCGACGAGATTCAAGCGGCCGCGAACGGCATCATCTCGGCTACGGTCGCCCCGGATGGCCTCAGCGTCCGTCTCAAGGTCGATGGCCTCCGCGAGCTTTACATCCACGAGTTGCACGCTGACGGCATTCGTTCGGTGTCCGGAGAATCTTTGGATCATGCGGACGCGTATTACACGCTAAACCGCCTGCCGAAGAACTGACTCGCTTCAGCAGACTAAACCTTTCCTTCTGGGGGCTTGGAAACTTCGCCTACCATTCGTTCTGAAATCGGACCCACGTTGAAGTTGGCGATTCCGATTATGCTCGGGATGCTCGGCTACGGGCTGATGTTCGTCGTGGATGTCGCGATGGCGGGCCACCTCGGCGAGACTGCGCTGGCGGCTTCGGCGTTGGCCTCGAATCTTAATTATATCCCTTATGTCTTTGGCATCGGCGTCGTCGGCGCGATTGCCGTGTATCAGTCGCAGGACAATGGGGCTGGGGTCGAGGAGTCTTCGCCGGCGATTTTACGGCACGGCATGGTGCTGGCCGTCGTCATCAGCGTCGTTGCGGCAATCCTCTCGCACGGTGCCGCTCGGTTCATCCCGCTGCTGGGCTCATCGCCCGCCGTTTCCGCTGAAGCGCAGGAGTTTTTTATCCTCATGTCGTGGGCGATGGTGCCCGGGCTCATGTTCCATGCACTGCGTGGGCATCGCGACTCGCAGCGTCAGCCTTGGATTTCGCTCGCGTGGCTGAGCGCCGGCATTCTGGCCAATATCTTTTTCAACTGGCTCTGGATGTTCGGCAACTGGGGCTTCCCCGCGATGGGTTTGGCGGGCGCCGGTTGGGCCACGCTCGTCGCTCGTCTCGTCATGCTCATCGGCCTGTGGTATACGCCTGGCCGCGGGGAAGTGCGCTGGGCGGACGGCCTGCAGATGGCTGTGTTCCAGCGCCTCATGAAGACCGGCTGGCCCGCGGGGCTGCACAGCTTGAGCGAAGTCGGCATCTTTGCGATTGTCCCCGTCATGGCCGGGTGGATCAACGCCACGGCCCAGGCCGCCCATCAGGTCGCCATCAGCACCGCTTCGGCCGCGTTCATGCTGCCGCTCGGCCTCGGCATCGCCGCCGGGATTCGCGTCGGCGAAGCGTATGGCGCCAAAGATCCGCGTAAGGTCCAGGCGGTCGGTCTTGGCGCACTCATCTTGGGCGGGCTCATCATGCTGGCCTACGGTCTCGGCTTGGTATTGCTGCGACCCCTATTAATGCAGACGTATGGCGTGGCTGGCACCGAGACCGCCATGCTGGCTTCGACGCTCCTGATCTTTGCCGCCGTCTGGGCGCCCTTTGATGGCGTTCAAGTCGTCGCTGCTTACCTTCTGCGCTCGGTGAATTGCGCGGCATGGGCGTCCTGGAGCGTCTTTACGGTCTACTGGCTTTTCTGCCTACCCCTGGCCTTGGCTTTGGCGTTTCCGTTTGGGTTCCGGTTGTTCGGCTTGCCTGTCGGGGTCTGGGGTTTGGGTGCGGTGGGTATCTGGATTTCACTCGCCAGCGGGTTGATCCTCGTCGCGCTCGCGATGACCTGGAAGTTTCGCCGGGCGGCGCAGGCTGGGGTCGACGCCTAGGCTGTCACTCGACTGACACAGGGTGGCAGGCCAATCTTAACAACCGCTGGCTTTGCGGGGGGCGGAGCAGCGCTACCCTTAGAGTCGCACCCCAAATGCACCAAACTCAATACATCACCTCTAATCGGGAGATGGATGAAGATCCAGAATACGGTTTCCGTGAGGAAGCCGAGGCAGATACCACGCTCATGTCCTTAGAGAAACTCCAAATGCTCGTCATCGAGTTGAGCACGCTTCGCCGCGTGCGTGGAGTTCATCGCCGGGCACTTGAGTGCGTGTGCGACTACGTCGTGCACGATCCGGTGTATGCTGATTCGACCCGATCGATTTTCCAGTCAGCCCTGGAAAACATCCATCGCCGTCAGGCCGGTTAGACTCCTGACGAGCGTCCGTCATGCAGCCCGGAAGCTCTTTCCGGGGTGGGGTGATATCGTCTAGTCGTCCATTCCACGAAACAAAGAAGCCGACTTGGTGGTCGGCTTCTTGAAGGCGCTTTACTCTCGGCTTACGAGAGGGAGCAGGAGGTGGAGACCGTAGGAACGATCTCGACTTTGCGGTGCTCAGCATCCCACTTCACCAGACCGTCGGCCTTGGCGAAGAGCGTGTGGTCGCGACCCATACCTACGTTGCGACCGGCGTTCATGCGCGTGCCACGTTGGCGGATGATGATCGAACCGGCGGTGGCGAATTCGCCGCTGTAAAGTTTAACCCCGAGACGCTTGGAGCGAGAATCGCGTCCGTTACTTGAAGTTCCTCCACCTTTCTTTGTTGCCATGGTAGTTTCTGATTTAAGGGGTTAAGCGGAAATAGAGTCTACCTTGATGACCGAGAGCTCTTGGCGGTGGCCGCGACGACGGTAGTAACCTTTACGGCGACGGTGCTTGAAGATGCGAATCTTCTCACCGCGCTTGTTTTCAAGAATGGTGGCGGTCACCTTGGCGCCTGCCACGGTGGGGGTGCCGATCTTGGCGTTGACGCCTTCTCCAACGAGGAGGACTTGGTCAAACGTGAGGACGTCGCCTTCGTTTTTACCAGGGTACTGGTTAACGATGAGGATGTCGCCTTGCTTGACGGTGAATTGGCGACCGGAGGTGATAAATGTGGCCTTCATGGCTGTCGGAAGGTCGGAGCAAACGGACAGATGAGGGGTTGGCAAGGGGAATTTAGGGTTCACGGTTAAATGAGGCGGACCGGAGCGACGCCGGGTAGCCTCGGGGGTGGTTCGCCGGGCCATAAACTCCTTTAAAAGGGGCTAAGTCGTCCCCGTTTTGAGTATAGGGACGCAATTGGGATAGGTTCGTTCTTTCCTGCGGTCGCCCCCGCTCCCATCGTGGGCGGGTGAACCCATTTCACCCTAATGGCCCCGCTGGCACCCCTGACGAAGAGCTCGAACGGGAAATCACCCGCAACCTGGCCCGAGGCCCCACCGTCCATGCCACGGCCTTTGTCCACGCTCGGGCGGTGGTCATCGGGAATGTGCTGATTGGTCCGCGGGCCAGCGTCTGGCCTTGTGCGGTTTTGCGTGGCGACGTGGCTCCCATTGAAATCGGCGAGGGCACTAACATTCAGGATGGAGCCGTGGTGCACGTCGCCGACGGCTTGCCGGCAAAAATCGGCAGCCGCGTGACGGTCGGGCATCTGGCGATGATCCATGCCTGTACCATCGAAGACGAATGCCTGATTGGCATGCATGCGACAGTGCTCGACGGTGCGGTCATCGGCGCGCGTTCGATTATCGGTGCCAACTCCCTGGTGACCAAAGGGACGATCATCCCTCCGGGCTCCATGGTCATGGGTGCTCCGGCTAAAATTATCCGACCGTTGACGGCTACCGAACAAGCGGCGCTGCCAGGTTGGGCGGAGAAATATATCAAGGTCGCCACTTTCCATCGCCGTTTCGAGTGAGCGAGCTCAGGGAACATTGCGCCGGCCAGATCCTCTCGGCGCGCGATTGGCGTGCTCGACGCGCAGCGCATGAGGCGCGCACGGCGACGTTGATCGAAGCGCGCCGGCAACGGGCGGCCTTAGGCGTCAAGGAGCCAGTGGAGGATTTTTTATTCACCTACTACCCGTTCCGTTTCTCCGCCTTGCAACGTTGGTCGCCCGGAGCAGGCGTCGGGCTGGAAGATGCCCCCGAATTGGTGGATGGTCATCGTTTCGAGCTTTCGGCGGATGGCTTGGTGCGCGTGGTGCGGCCGACCGACGCCGAAAGGCATCGGTTAAATTTTACTTTGGAATTAAGCCAAGCGATCGCCTTGCGTCCGGCTTTCCTGGGCTGCTTCGGGTTGCACGAATGGGCGATGGTCTTCAATCAGGCCGCCGATCGGCGTCATGGAGATTGGCCCTTGCGACTGGGCGCCGAGGGCACGGATGCCGTGGTGCGCGCTTCCGCCATTAGGTGCACGCACTATGACGCCTTTCGCTTCTTTACGCCCGGCGCCCGGCCCTTGAATCGCCTGACGCCGACGTTGGAGCAACGCGTACAGAACGAGCAACCGGGATGCGTGCACGTCACCATGGATCTTTATAAGTGGACGATGAAGGCGCAGCCTTGGGTAAGTTCGGAGTTGGCGGCCGACAGCTTCGAGCTCGCGCGTGATGCCCGCGCAGTTGATATGCGGGCGAGCCCTTACGATTTTTCGGCGGTAGGCTTGGAGCCGATATGCATCGAGACGCCGGAAGGCCGTTCCACTTACGAGAGCGAGCAGCGGCGGCTCACAAAAAAGGCGGAACCCATAAGGGCCCGCCTGATCGCCGCGCTGAAGGGCGCTTTAGTTTAGTAACGGTTCAAGGCAGACGCTCGACAACGAAGTCCTTGTAGTCGACTTTGCACGTCGGGTCGTGGGCTTGCAGCGCGAAGGTACCGGAGCTGATTTTGCGACCATCCATACCCTTAGGCGGAACCCAATTTTCGGGTTGGGTGAAATTCACGGTCTGCTTCCCGTCGATCCAGATCTGAACCTGTTTTCCTTCGACGCGGATGTGGTATTCGAACCAGACATTATCTGGGGCGGCGGGCGTATTAAGGACGTCTTGCACGGCATAAAGACCGCCGGTGCGCTTGATGTCTTTATGGCTGGCGTTGACCTGACACTCGAAGCCCAGCTTCGGCCATTTTTCTTCTTGGTAGGTGGTGTGGAAGTAGATGCCAGAGTTGGCCCCAGGGTAGGTTTTTACCTTACCCTTGAAGTCGAAGTTCGTGAAGGTCGCCTTACCATCGGGGCCAACGTAGAACAGGTGGTCGGCACTACCGCCGCGAACTTCCAAAATCCCGTCGACGAATTTATAAGTACCTTCTGGTGCAGTCTTGGTGGCCTTCCAGCCAGCAAGGGATTTGCCGTCGAAGAGGTTGATGGTTTCGCCTGCTAAGCTCGAGGCGGTAGCTAGAAGCAAGCTTCCAGCGGCCAACAAGGCGAGGCGGAGGGATGAGGGGGTGGTCATACCCCTTCATCCAACTTCCCCGCTAGGCCAAGGCAAAGGTTAAGTGAAAACTTTGATGCCGGCCTCGCGCATCTCAAGCAGCCGCTTTTTAAGAGTCGAGCGATTAATGCCCAGGATCATGGCCGAGCGCAGTTGATTGCCGCGCGTTTCCTCCATGGCCCGGCGAATCATTTCCAACTCGATCACGTTCAGAATACCCTTGGCGTCGCCGACGCGGCACTGCCGATAGATTGCGTCATAGGCGGGTAGGAGATTGGTCGGAGAAATGGCGACGATCGCTGGATCAGCGGCGGGTCGGGCTGCTTCGGGGGCCGCGGCTACGACGGTGGCTTTGCGAGGTGTGAGCACATCTTGCGGGAGGTCTTTCGGGAGAATGGTTTCTCCTTTGGCCAAGACGTTGGCGCGCTGGATCACATTCTCGAGTTCGCGGACATTGCCTGGCCAATCGTAAGCGAGGAGAGCTTCGAGCGCTTCGCTGGAGAGGCGCTTCGGGTGGGTCTTTTTCGCGGCCGCTTGGCGCTGGAGCATGAAGTCGACGAGCAAAGGCACGTCGCCCTTGCGGTTGCGCAGAGCGGGCAACCGGATGCGGAAGACGTTCAAGCGATAATAAAGATCTTCGCGGAACTGACGCAGCGCCACCATGGCCTCGAGGTCTTTGTTAGTCGCGGCCACGAGGCGCACGCTTACTTTCAGCGTCACGGTGCCGCCGACGCGCTGGATTTCGCCTTCTTGAATCGCGCGCAAGACTTTGGTCTGCGTGGGCAGTGACATGTCGCCGATTTCATCGAGGAAAATCGTGCCGCCGTCGCACAGCTCGAATTTTCCGGGCTTCATGTTCGTCGCGCCCGTAAACGAGCCCTTCTCGTGTCCGAAGAGTTCGGATTCGATTAGGTTCTCCGGAATCGCCGCGCAATTGACGGCGACGAAGGGACCCTTCGAGCGCAGTGAGTGCTGGTGGATGCAGCGGGCCACGAGTTCTTTACCTGTGCCGCTTTCACCCGTGATGAGCACGGTCGCATCGCTCGCGGCGACTTGACCGATCGCCTTCAAGACTTCCTGCATCGGTTCAGAACTTCCTACGATGCCTTCTTTGTAGTCGGCTGGGTTGACGAGCGATTTGACGGACTTGCCGGCATTGGCCAAATCGCGCCGAGCCGATAGGGCTTTGTCCACGAGGTTGATCAGTTTAGCCTGATCGAACGGCTTCATGACGTAATCGTAGGCACCAAATTTCATGGCCTCGATGGCGGTCTGAGTCGTGCCAAAAGCCGTCATCAGGATCACCATCGCCTGGGGTTGGGCGCCGCGGAGCATTTGCAAAGTTTCGATGCCGGTCATACCGCCCATGCGGTTATCGAGCAGAATAACGTCGGGCTGTTCACGCTTGGCGAGGCTCACGCCGCTTTCGCCGCTATCGGCCTCGAGGACGGTGTGACCCAAGCCCGAGAGAGCCCGACGAAGCGAGTAGCGCAGGTCCTTATCATCATCGATGACGATGATCTTAGCGGAAGTTGCGGATGGATTTTGGCTCATATGAGTAAAAGTAGGCAGATTTCGTGCCAGAGGACTGGGCAACCCCAATTTGAACGATATCACCCTTAACACAAACGAAGTGTGATTAATTTTAGACAAATTGGCCTATAATCGCCCCCTTGCCATTCATTTGACCACCCTAATGCTCACAGAATGCTTCGAATCTTCAAAACAGCGCTCCGGTGGACTCTCTGGGGCATCGCGGCCTTCTTTGTAATAACCAACTTGTGGGTCTGGTCGGCGGGATGGGGCCGCCTCACCACCGATGCCAGCCAAGTCCCGGCGGACTCCATCGTTATTCTTTTGGGCACCAATCAATACATGCCTGAATCACGGGAGCCCACGGGGACCTATCAGCCGCGCATCGATGCGACGATCGAGCTCTGTCGTCAGGCGAAAGTCAAAGCCGTGGTCTGTTCGGGGTTGATGGAGCAATCGCTTTCCATGGCTCAGCAATTGGAAGCCGCCGGAGTCAAATGTCCCTTGATCGAAGATCCTTACGGCTGGCGCACCTTGGATTCGGTGGTCCGGGCGAAAGCTTATTATCCCAACGCACATATTGTTTTTATTTCGCAGGACTGGCATTGCGTGCGGGCCCTTTGGCTTGCTGATCGCGCGGGACTAAACGCTTCGGCCTACCCGGCGGGTTTCGGCTCCGGGGTCAGGGTTTGGCGTTCCTGGTTGCGCGATTTTTTTGCTAAACCGAAGGCGATTATCGATTGGGTGATGGGCGACGAATTACAGACGTCGATGCCGGCCAACGAAGGTAACCACCCTCACCGGTAACCTAAATTCGTTCGTGCCGACCATCGGGGCGCCTGGTCAAGATCCCGCGGATTTCCAAGAGCGTCAGCATCACGGCGGCTTCGGCGATGGCGCAGTGGGCGGTGGTGGCGAGCGATTCGGCATCATGGGCGGTCCCGCCAGCGAAATGCCGTAACCACCGTACGTGCTCCGGCGCCTCGGTCGCCAGCGGCAGCGCCGGGCATCCGCGCGATTCGCCTAACTCTTCGAGGATCTCATCCACACCCGAAACCAAAGTAGCACCATCGCGAATCAAGGCGTGGCAGCCACGACTCGCCGGACTGTCCGCCCGGCCCGGGAACGCACAGATTGTCTTACCCAGATCACCAGCGAAACGAGCGGTGATCATGCTGCCGCCGTCGATGTCGGTTTCGACGACGATAATGGTACGGGCCAGCGCGGCCACGATGCGGTTCCGTTGCGGAAAGCTTTGGCGATCGGCCGGGCGGCCTAAGGGAAACTCCGAAAGGATGCATCCGCGTTCAACGATACGTCGGCGGAGTTTCAGGGCTTCGGGTGGATAGGTTAAATCGAGACCATGCCCTAAGACCGCTACCGTTTTTCCGGCCGCATCCAACGCACCCTCGTGGGCGGCCGTATCGATCCCGCGCGCAAGTCCGCTCACAATCCACCAACCTTCTTTGGCGAGGTCGCGCCCCAAGGAGCGAGCTAACGAAGCCCCATAGGGTGTGCAATGTCGCGAACCGATGATCGAGACCGAGCGGGCGTCAGGCACCTGAGCGCCTTCGGCATAAAGCACCAGAGGCGGATCCCAGAGCTGGGCCAACGAAGCTGGCCACGCTGGCGACTCTTCGGTCAGCAACCGGAAGCCCAAGCGCTCCGTTTCCGATAATTCTTTCTCCCAATCAAACTCGCGGCGCGCGATGGCCTCAGCGGCGTTCTTAGTGATGCCCTTGATGCGTTGCAGCCGCTCGCAGGGCGCCGCGAGAGCCAAGGAGAGGTCGTTGCCAAAAGCCTCGAGCAGCCGCCGGACGGTGACCGGGCCCACCCCGGCCAAGCCATTCAGCAAGAGGCGTTGGGCGAGGGGTTGAAGGGGGATGGATACCACTTCACCAGCGAGCAGGAGTCCGGTTAACTCAGCAAGGCCGAGGATAACTCAGTAAGAAGGTCGGTAGTTCTCACCGCCTCTTCCCCCTGTTTTCTCCTTAGAATATCAGCCGCGCATCCATGCCAGACGACGGCTAATTCAACCGCTTCCTCGTTAGCTGCCCAAGACAGCGAAGGCTTGGGCCAAGGTGTCGGTGTGCGTCAACGAAACCAGAACCTTCACGGCACCACGCTTGACGAGCAAGGCTTGGGCCTTGGCATCGAGTTCGACCACCGGTTCGCCTTCGGGGCCGCCGAGGATGGCCACGCTGGTGAGCGAAAATTCCGCCCCGATACCGGTACCAAAAGCTTTGCTCACGGCTTCCTTGGCGGCGAAGCGCGCGGCGAAAGAAGGATAGGGGTCGGCTTTGGCGAGGCAGATTTTCTGTTCGGAGGCCGTAAAGATCTTATCCAAGAAATGCGCGCCGTGTCTTTGATGAGCGGCGCGGATGCGCGCGACTTCGGTCAGGTCGACCCCGACGCCAATCACATTGCCACCTTCGAGTTTCATGGGCGACGTAAATGGACCTGCATTTCGGCGACAGCGCTGCGGATGCCGGTGAAGAGCGCCCGGGAGACGATGGAGTGGCCAATATTTAATTCATGCAAATGGGGCAAGGTGAGGATGGCTCCGATATTATCGTAATTAATGCCGTGGCCGGCATTCACGATCAGCCCGAGGCTTCGGGCCAACTCGCAACCTTGGCGCAGCCGCTCGAGTTCGCGCGCCGCCGCCGGAGATTTCCAGGCATTCGCAAAAGCGCCCGTGTGAAGTTCGACGACCGGTGCGCCGGTGGCTTTAGCCGCTTCAATCTGCGGAGCATCAGGTCCGATGAAAAGGGATACCTCGATATTTGCGGAAGCTAAAGCCCGAACGGTCTCGGTGACGCGAGCGAGTTGCCCGGCCACCTCAAGTCCGCCTTCTGTCGTCACTTCTTCCCGTGATTCGGGTACGAGACAGACGGCGGCGGGGCGCAACCGACGCGCGAAATCAATCATCGCGGGGGTGCAGGCCATTTCCAGGTTAAGGCGAACGCCGGGTAAGCGGGCGATGGCCAAGACGTCTTCGTCTTGGATATGGCGACGATCTTCACGAAGGTGTACCGTGATACCATCCGCGCCGCCGGCGAGGGCCTCGCGAGTAAATTCGACTGGGTTGGGCTCAGCCTGCGGCGAAGCGTGCAGGCCACGGTAACGGGCTTGGCGTAACGTCGCGGCGTGGTCGATGTTAACCCCTAAAAGGATACGCGAAGCACTCATGGTATCATTAATAATAATCAGGGGGTTAACGTTGGGCCGGCAAGCCGTGAGGCTTGGAAGATACCGGGGGCGGGAGATTCGTCAAAAAGAACATTCGCTCTAGGGTTCGCCCGAAAGCTTTATTTCGCTTTAGACGGTGTCGCTTTGCCGCGCGATAAAGCCAGCGCGAGGGCAGGTGCGGTTGGCGAATGACGGTTGGCCGCCAGGGATTCGGGGTCGCCCGCGTGCACCCGTTGTCCACCGCCATTGCCGCCTTCTGGGCCGATTTCGATGACCCAATCCGCTTCGGCAATCACGTCCGGATGGTGTTCGATGACGACCACGGTGTGGCCGAGCGCCACGAGGGCGTGCAAGAGCTCGATCAAGCGTCGGCAGTCGGATTGGTGCAGGCCGATGGTCGGCTCTTCCAGGATATAAAGGTTGGGCCGAATCTGTCCGCGGGAGCGTTCGCGGAAAGTCGGCAACCCGAGAGCCAGTTCGCTGACAAGCTTGAGGCGTTGAGCTTCGCCGCCCGAAAGCGTCGGGCTGCTTTGGCCGAGCGTGAGATAGCCTAAGCCCGTCTTGACCATCAATCCGCAAAGGTCGCGCAGCTTAGCGTCAAAAGAAAGGAATTCAGCCGCTTCTTCAAAGGTCAACAGCAGTAAGTCCGCGGCAGATTTTCCGTTCCAGCGGATCGCCTTGGCGGCGACCCCGTAACGGCTTCCGGCACACTCATCACAGACGACGTAGGTGTCAGGCAGGAAACTCATCTCCAGTTTAATGCGACCGGCACCGGAGCAAGCCTCGCAGCGACCGCCCGAGGTGTTGAAAGAAAAGAAACCGGCGCCGTGGCCGCGGATGGCTGATTCGGGCAGAGAAGCCAGGCGCTCTCGGATTAGGTCCCAAGCCCCGATATAAGTCGCGGGAGTCGAGCGCGGAGTCTTGCCGATCGGCTCTTGGTCGACGACGACAAGTTGGCGGAAGCCTTTGAGACCGGTGAGGTTTTGGAAAGCAGGCTTTCCCTGGTGAGATACTGCCGCAAGGGCTTCCTTGCCGGTGATGCTCTCCTTTTTCTTGGAGACCGCCAGGCGGATCGCCGGCGCCAGTAGGTCGGTGACCAAGGTGCTTTTGCCCGCCCCAGAAACACCGCATACCACGGTGAGCCGGCTGATGGGGATTTCGACGTCGAATTTTTTGAGATTACGTAAGGCGGCGTGCTTGAGTTTGATCCATTCTGCGGGTGCGCCTTTACCCGAGATCGGACGGCGTGCGCCCAGCAGCGGATGCGGAATGGCTTCGCGGAGAAAGCGACCCGTGACCGAATCCGGAAGTTTCTCCAAGGCCTTGGCGGTTCCTTGGGCGACGATTTCGCCGCCGTGCAGGCCCGCTCCTGGTCCCATGTCGATCACGAGATCGGCCGCCCGCATGGTATCTTCGTCGTGCTCGACGACCAAGACAGTGTTACCGCGGTCGCGAAGCCCTTGGAGGGATTCGATTAGGCGATCGTTGTCGCGCGGGTGCAGGCCGATGCTGGGTTCATCAAGAACGTAAAGCGCGCCCGAGAGGGTGGAGCCAAGTTGGGCAGCCAGACGGATACGTTGCGCTTCACCGCCCGAAAGAGTGTCGGCTCCGCGATCGAGAGCGAGGTAGCCCAGACCGACGGAATCAAGGAAGCGGAGACGGGCGGCGATTTCCGGCAGAAGGGCGTCAACGATGGCTTTTTCCCGCACGCCTAATTTGAGCGTGGAGAGAAAATTGAGGGATTCGTCGGGTTGAAGTCTTAGTAGCCCGGGCAAGGACAAGCTTTGGCCCTTCGCCCCCGTCAGTTTGACAGAACGCCCGATGGGTCCGAGGCGTTCGCCATGACAGGTCGGGCAGGCCGCTTCGCCGACGCGGTCCGCAATCGCATTTTCATTCAGCGATTCTTCCTCATCGGCGGAAAACTTTTCTACTTCCAATCCATGTCCGCGACAATCCGGGCACCAGCCGCGGGGCGAATTCCAGGATAAGTGCTTGGGGTCGACGGCGGGGTAGGATTCGCCGGTCGCTGGGTCGCTACGCGAGGTGGAGAAGAAAGCAACTTGTTCGCCGTGAGCATTGAGCAACACGCACGCACCTTTGCCGAATTGCAGGGCTTGCCGGACAAGCGTCCGCAAAGAATTTTCACCGACTTCTTCGGTTTCATCGGGCAGAAGGATGGTGCCGTCGAATTTAAGTTCTCCGACAATCGCATCGACATCATGTTCGCCATAGCGATCAAGGCCGTCAAAGCCCTCGATCGCCGTTAATTTGCCATCGCAGCGTAATTGACGTAGCCCTTTGGATTCAGCCCATGCAGCGAGGGGACGGTGGTGACCTTTGCGGGCCCGCACGAGCGGACCGCCAAGTAGGAGCGAGCCTTTCTTGAGGCCCTTTATTTTCTGAGCGACGAGTCGGACGACCGCGTCTTCGGTCATTTCTTCGAGCGGTTCGCCGGACACGGGGCTGTGCAGGACGCCGGCGCGGGCAAAAAGCACTCGCAGGTATTGGGCCACTTCGGTGACCGTGGCTACGGTTGATTTCGCGGAGCCTCGCGTGATGCGTTGCTCGATGGCTACGGTCGGCGGCAGGCCGGTGAGCGAATCGATATCCGGTTTGGAGAGTTGTTCGACGAACTGTCGTGCGTAGGCGGAAACGCATTCGAGGAAGCGTCGCTGGCCTTCGGCAAAAAGAATATCGAAAGCCAAAGAAGACTTACCCGAACCGGAGACACCTGTCATCACCGTCAGGGAGCCGTGCGGGATATCCAGCGAGACATTCTTTAAATTATGTTCACGGGCGCCACGAAGCGAGATCGAGGTCGGCCGGGGTTTGGGCTTGGTCGTACCTGGTTTGGCGAAGGCATCTTCGCCTTGAGCCAAGAAATTGCCGGTGACCGTACCAGCCGTCGCCACTTTGGCAGGCGTGCCCTCCGCGACTAATTGTCCGCCGCCCGGCCCGGCTTCTGGTCCCATTTCTAAGATCCAGTCGCAGGATTTGAGCACGTCGAGGTGATGTTCCACGACGATCAGCGAGTGGCCCGCGGCGGTCAGGCGATGGAAGAGGCCGATGAGGCGAGCCACGTCTTCGCGGTGAAGCCCCGTCGTCGGCTCATCCAGCAGCAATAGGGCGCCGCTTTTTCTCGTATCAATCTTGGAAAGAAACCGGACGAGTTTCAAGCGTTGGGCTTCGCCGCCCGAAAGTGTCGTCAACGGTTGGCCTAATGAAAGGTAGCCCAAGCCAACCTCTTCGAGACAGGCGAGCTGAGCCGAGGCTGGCGTACGCTCGCCAAGGAAGACCCGGGCTTCGGTGACCGACATCGCGAGCAGATCGCCCACCGACTTGCCGTCAAACTGGAATGCCAAGACCTCGTCGCGAAAACGTTTTCCTTGGCAGGACGGGCACGGCAGGGCCACGTCGGAGACAAACTGCATCTCGACGGTTTCCCAGCCTGCCCCACCGCAACGTTCACAGCGACCTTCACCGGCATTGAAAGAAAAGTGGGAAGGCGTGAGGCCCGCCGCTTTCGCATCGGCCGAATTTCCGAGAAGATTACGGATGGCATCCCAGGCGCCCACGTAAAGGGCTGGGTTAGAGCGCGGTGTCCGCGTCGCGGGCGACTGGTCGACTAAGGCAACTTCGGAAGGCTCGCAATCGAACTGAAGCCATTTCGATTCGAGACCTTCGTTGCCTGATTCCGGATCACGCCGCCCGATGACTTGGTGGAGGAGGGTTGATTTTCCTGAACCCGATACCCCGCACAACCCGACCAAGCGGCCGAGCGGAATGGTGCACGAGAAATCCTGCAAATTATTGACCGAGGCGCCCTGCACGCGTAGCCGTGCCGTCGAGTCGTCGACCATCCGAGGGGGACGCACCACTGGCTTACGTTTACCAGAGAGCCAGCCACCGGTGGCGGAATCTTTTACTTTTAGGATACCTTCGGGTTTACCTTGGTAGATGAGATGACCACCGGCAGCTCCCGGACTGGGGCCGATTTCAATCAGCCAATCGGCGGCCCGCATGACGGCTTCGTCATGTTCGACGACGACCACCGTGTTCCCTTGTTCCACCAGCCCGCGCAAAATCCCGACCATGCGGGCGAGGTCGCGGGCGTGCATGCCGACGCTCGGCTCGTCGAGCACGAAGACCGTATCGGCCAAGCATGCACCGAGGCAGGAGGTCAGGTTGACGCGTTGGACTTCGCCGCCCGAAAGCGTTCGCGAAAGACGATCAAGGGCGAGGTAGCCTAAGCCGACGGCTTCGAGGTAGCCGAGCCGTGCCAGGATAGCTTCGAGCGCATGGTCGGCAGGGTGGCGTGAGTCTTTGGGGGCTAACGGCGTGAGTAATTGACGGAGTTCGGTAACGGGCAGCAGATAAAAATCTGGTAGCGTGCGGCCTTGCCATTTCCACCAAAGCGATTCGGCGCAAAAACGTTTACCGGCACACTTCGGACATTCTTCGTAGGCCCGCCAGCGGGAAAGGAAGACCCGGACGTGCATCTTGTAGGTGCTGGATTCGAGCCAACGGAAGAAGCCGCGGATGCCATACCATTTTGATTCCCATTCGCCCGGGACATAGGTGGCCTCGCCCTCTTCGACGAATTTACGATGAGCTTTGGAAAGTTTTTTCCAGGGTACATCCAGCGGGATACCGGCTTTGCGGCAGGCTTTCAAAAGATCGCGTTGGCTCTCGCCGTACACCGTCCCTTGGAAGCAAGCGATGGCGCCTTCGGCCAAGGTGATTGCCGGATTCGGGATGATCTTCTTCCAATCAAGGCCGATCACCCGGCCGAAGCCGCGGCATTCCGGGCAGGCGCCGATCGGAGAATTGAAGGAAAAAAGTGCCGGAGTCGCCGGTCGGAATTTCCGGCCATCGATGGGAGATTCGAGTGCTTCGCTGTAGCGTGAAAGCTCGGCGCCCTGATCGTCGAGCAACCGAAGCCGTCCGCCGCCCAGGCGGAAGGCGGCCATGGCGGCTTCGTGAAAGCGTGAAGTTTGGTCAGGCGTGATCACGACCCGGTCCTGAATGACGAGGATTTCCGTCGTGGATTTAGGAATCGTATCTTCCGTCAGGCGGAGGCGGTGTTGGCCGGCAAAGGCGCGGGTGAAGCCCGCCTTGGTGAATTCTTCGGCGATGGTTTTCCATTCTAACTCCGTCGGTTTTTGGACGGCGAAGGCAAGGGACAGCGCTTGGTTGGGGAAACGACGTAATGAATCTTCCCACGCGGCGTCGGGTCCGCGCGGAATGATCCGTTCGCCTGAAGCGGGATCGATTAACTCGGCGCGGTGCGCAAACCAGACTTTAAACCAATCGCAGAGTTCGGTCATCGTCCCGACGGTCGACCGCGAGGTCCGGACCGCGTTACCTTGCTTGATGGCTACGGATGGGCGGACATTTTCGGCCGAATCTAAAGCGGGTGAGGGAAGCAGCTCGAGGAATTGGCGGACGTAAGGACTGAACGTCTCAACGTAACGCCGTTGGCCTTCGGCGTGGAGCGTGTCAAAAACTAGGGAAGATTTTCCGGCTCCGCTCAGACCCGTTACGACGATTAATTTGCCGACCGGAATATCGACATCGAACCCCTTCAGGTTATTTTGGCGAACGCCGCGTAGGCGAATGGCATCGGGTCGGGAAGCGGACATCGGGAACCCACCAACGGACACAAATATGACCGCTTGGCAAACTTGCTAACGCACTCGACAGCGAATGATGCCCTGAGGGGTGGCCACTGCTTTAACTTTAATATCATGAGGCTCGGCCGGTAGGTATGAGCCGAATTGAAAGGTGTGGGCGTGGCCAAGGAGGAACGTCTTTTTAGGGCACTTCGCCAGCAGACGGTCATAAAAGCCGGCCCCGTAGCCCAAGCGATGCCCCAGGCGGTCAAAGCCTAGCCCAGGAACCAGCACTAGACCGACCGACGAGAGTGGAATCTCATCGGCATCGACGGCTGGCTCGAGAATGCCCAGCTTGGAGCGCCGTAGGTCAGCCACGTCCTCGACGCGGTGAAGGGTCAGGGTCGACGCCTTGGCCACGCGCGGAAGAACTAAGATTTTACCCTCCAAGAGGGCGATCTGGAGCAGTGATTCGGTGGAAAGTTCGGCGCCCAAGGACGCATACAGACAGACTGCCTTGGCTTGTTTCCATTCGGGGAGTTGTGCGATCAACCGAGCGCAGGCGTCGCCGGCGACTTGGAGTTCGCGGGCGGTCAAGCTGGCGCGTCGGGCTTTCAGTACAAGTCGCAGGCGCGCTTTTTCTGCACAGGCATCCTCCATGGCCTTAGAAAATCCGGTTCAGCGTGAGAGTCAACAGGACGACAGGTAGATACAAGATTGAGGCGAAGAATAAAGGTTTGGCCACGGCGGCACGGCGGTCGGGAACGGCGAAGTCCAACGTCAGTTTGAAAAACCAGGCCCCAGCCAGGAAGGAAATCCATACGTAGGGGCTGCGCCAGTCAGGGAAGAAGTTCGTGGCGATTGCCCCAGCTACAAAGAGCATCGGAATGATGAACAGGAGAGCCCAGAGCGCCGCCGAGCGACCAGAAGGGTCTTGGACGGTGGAGACTTTAAATCCGCCGCGGGCATAGTCTTCGCGCCAGAGGACGGCCAAGGCCATGAAGTGCGGCACCTGCCAGAAGAAGAGTAACGCGAAGAGCAGCCAGCCCATCTCGTCGATGTGGCCTAATTTAGCCGCCGTGCCGATGATGGGCGGGATGGCACCGGGAAGCGAGCCGACCAGCGTGCACCATGAGGTCATGGTCTTCAGGGGCGTGTAGAGGAAAAGATAAGAAATCGCCGTGGCGGCCGTGAGGGCGCCGGCGAGGGCATTAGCTCCGTTCCAGACGATTAGGACACCGCTTGCCAGCGAAAGCATGCCGAAGAGCAAGGCGGCACCGGGTTTGATCAAGCCGGCGGGAATGGGGCGGTGGCGCGTGCGTTCCATCTTGGCGTCGGCGTCGCTCTCCCACCACATATTAATCGCACCGCAGCCGCCGGCGGCGAGGGCCGTGCCGAGCGCGAGTGCGGCGAGTACTTTAAGATCCGTCGATTGTCTTGGGGCGCTGCAGAAATATCCGGCGAGCGCCGACAGGACGGAAAGAAGCGACAACCGGGGCTTGGTCAGCTCCCAGTAGGCGGCGGGTAGGGATCCGGCGCGTTCGCTCATGCAGGGGTGGTGGCGACTTTACGCCCTCGGTTAAAGGTAATTCTGTCGACACTCATACTTCGGCCAAGAAACCCTCAGGACGATGGGCGAGGGCAACTTGCACGCACAGGGTGGAAAAAAGGGCGGCCCCCACCACTAAGTGGACGGTACGGACGTGCGGATTAAGAGGCAATTGGATGCTGATGACGCCTAAGGTTATTTGCAACCCGAGGAGAAAAACCAACGGCAAACTTCGGCGCAGTTGGCGTGCGCCTAAAATAGCGAAGGCGATTACGGCTAAGCCGGCAAGTAGCGCCCCGGCTCGATGCAGGAGGTTGACCGCCCAGCCTAAACCTTCGCCGACAGGCAGGAAGAGGTCGGCAATTTTTCCGGACGAGACCCAGGTCGTAAAATGGTTTTGCCGCATCACGGCACCGATGATGATCACGCCGAAGACCAGCCCGAGGGCGATTTTGCCGACGAGACGATGGCGGGGGGAGGTCGGCGCACTCGCCGAGACCCAACTGCGCGTATGCATGAAAGTGATCAGCGCGAGGAGTCCGATGGTGAGTTGGGCGTTCACCGCATGGGCGGTCGCAAAACTCACGGCTTTAAGGTTACCCGTTCCGCCGATATTTAACTTATCAAGCATCACGCGGAAGCCGCCGAGACCGCCTTGCAGGACGACGAGCGCCACGAGTAGGTAAGCGGCTTGCCGGACGCGTTGGCGTGGTTCGCGGCGGGCATGGGTTACGGCAATCGCGATGCAGCATAAGCCAAGGACGGTCGCCGCAAGCCGGTGAGAGTGCTCGGCGAATTTATCGATCTCCGTGAGCCAGCCAGGCGGATTCACCGAACCATTGGAAAGGGGCCAATCCAAGAAAGCCATGCCCGCATGGATGCTGGTCGTAAAGCCACCGGCCTGAAGCACCAGGATCGCCCAGAAAAGCGTCGCCAGGCACAGCACGAATAATCCGCGTTGCGGCAGGGCGGAGTGTGGCTCGGAGGCGAGGGTCGAATTAGGTGACAAAAGGGACATTAAGAATAGGTCAGGAAGCGGCTCGTCCGAAATTTCGGATTTTGCCGACCAGATTGGTGAGTCCGTTGCGGCGATTGGGCGAGAGGTGTTGCGTCACGCCTACTTGGGCCAAGAAATCGGCATCGGTCGCCGCTACTTCAGCCGGCGTGGCGCCATCATAAAATTCGCAGACCAGCGACGCGATCCCCTTGGTGATAAGTGAATCGGCATCGCAGCGGAAGCGGCAGGCGCCGCTTTCAAGCGATGGCACGAGCCAGAGATTGGAGGTGCAACCGGAGATCAGAAACGCATCCAACTTTAGTTCAGATGGCAATGCGGGGGATAGCTTCGCCCGATCGATTACGTATTGGAAGCGTTCGTGATGGTCAGAAAAGGGTTCAAGTTCGGCCACCAGCTCGGCGCGCTTCGTGACGAGGCTCATGGGGTAAATCAGCGTCCGGCGAGGGCTTCGGGGTCTAGGTTGCTGCGGACAAGGGGTGCCATCAGGGCTTGCAGTTTACGGGCTTTGTCGGCGGGTAATTTTGATTCGGTCTGTAACCACGAAATGGCGTCTTGCCAAATGAGGGGCGAAGGCCGGCGTTGGGTCAGGAGTAATTCCAATTCTTCGACGACGGATTTGCGCGTGCCGTAGCTGTCCGTTTGGCCGGCCAGAATCCGCGCGCGAATGCAATCGGCTCTCAGTTGGGAATGTTTGGGGTGGGCCAAGATGCCTGCTTCCAAAACGCGCACGGCGGCGTCCGTCGCGCGGATGGCTCGGAGGTGTCGACCCACGGAACGAAAGGCTTCGGGGCCGAGGTCCTTTGATTTGAGGAATTCACTCAGATAACGGTCGCCGATATCCCGGTCGACCTTGGCGGCGAGCGCATCTTTTTTAGTGCGGGCGTGGTAAGCGATACCCAGCAGGGCTTGGACAAGAGGTTCGTTAGACTTGAAGAACGTCCGTTCGGCGGTGGTGACTTGCTGATACTGAAGAATGACTTGTTCGGGCTGTTTGGCGTTGAGGAGGGCTTCGAGGTGAAGGGCGGCAAAGGTGGCCCGATCGAAGCCCTGGCTTTGGGCGACGTTAGCGACCGCCAGCGTGAGGCCATCGTAGCCTTTTTCGGCGGCAAAATTAGCCAACGCAATCATCGCCGCCGAGTTGTTTGCGAAGTTTTCCGAAATCAGTCGCAGCTCTTTATCGTAGTCATCTTTTAGGCCGATCCGGTCGAGGAGTTGTAGTTTTTGAATGTGAGGGAAGGGGGCTTTTTCATCGCTCGCAATCCGGTCATTCGTGACCGACAGCGCGATTTTAGATTGGCCTAAGAGAATGTGGAAGCGCGCCTGTTGTGAAAGAATCGCATCATGGGCCGCGCCTTTGTAGGAAGAACTTTTAGACTCAAGCAAGGCGACGGCGTCTTGATATTTTCCGCCATCAAAGAGGGCCTTAGCCTTCAGCAGTAACCCATTGGCCCTATTATCTAAGTTGCTTGAATTGATGATGTTAACCGCCTCGGGGTATTTACCCGTCCAGTACAGCGAGGTGGCGGCGGCCAGGGAAATAATTTCCCGGGTAGGTTGGGGTAAGGTCTTGCCGGCTTGGAGGAGTTTTAAGCTTTGGTCGATGACCTCGGCATCGCGCTCGCGAAGTTGCAGCAACTGAAAATAACGCTCCAAGTAGTCTCTCCCCAGGGTGTCATCGGCGTTGAGGAATTCGAGGCCATGACGCAGAGTCTGGATGGCATCATCAGTCCGCCCCATGTTTGAGTGTAAAAAGTTGGCATAGAACAACTTAGACTTGGCGTTGGCGGGGTTACAACGTACCGATATTTGGATTAATTTTAATAAATCGGCAAAGCGGTTCTGTTTTTGGGCCTCCATCGCCTGATTCAGGAAGAGGTCGGACAATAAATTGAGGTGTCCTTGGCGAATTTCCCCAGCTTTTTCGGGCTGATCCTCGATTTTTGAAAGCGCCATCCGGACCATTTGTTGGATGGCTTTGTCCTTAATTAAGTCAGTTTTTATGTATGTTTGCCGGGTGTAGCTCAAGATCGACTCTTTCGGCTGAGTGAGCGGAAGGCCTGCTAAAAGGATGATTTCGGCGTCGGATTGTTCATCTTGGGTTACGTTTGCCGCCACTTTCGGGGTTGCCTGGGGGGCGGTTGCTGCGGCTTGGGCAAGCGCACGGTCATGCCCGCAGGCGATGGCTATTAGCAAATAAAAGGTCGAACGGGGGCAGGACATGGAAGGACGGGCATCTTTGGTTGTCCGAACATAATTGTCCCGCTCAAAAAAGCCAGCAGGGCGGGCGATAAGGTGCTCTGGTAAAGAAACCTTAAAATCCGTGCACTTTCCGCTTGCATGAGGGGCTTGAGGACATATGCCCAAACACTCTTTTCCCTATTTACCGAGGTCCATGCCTACCATCAACCAAC
>JAPLTU010000087.1 GCA_026397965.1 Verrucomicrobiota bacterium
ACCAGAACAATACAACGTTAGTTGATTCGTTGACCAGTGGGCCAGTTGACAAGGTATGCAATGGGTAGGGCTGACCACCCTTGGTCAGCCGCGGTTGAGCGAGGGCGCTCAACCCTACCCGATGCAGCTAGGTCAGCACGCGGTGCTGCCCCTACCTCAAGACAAGCGGATGCGATGTCATCACATCCCTACCGAACCCGCCACCTGCCACCCAGGGCTTGTCTCTCCCTATACTCCATACTCGATACTCAATACTCTCCCCTCTCCACTTTTGCACAGGCCGCAGGCCGATTTGCACTTTTGCACTTAGGGCAGCACGTGGTGCTGCCCCTACCCAAACAAAAAAGGGCGCCGATTGGCGCCCCTCTTAAATTACTTGGTCCTGCCCCGGTCCCTCACTCCCTCCGCGCGCGTCACTTCGCGGCCGGAATCTCGTTCAACGTATACCAGCCTTCATTATGCCAAAGAGTATCGCCGGACTTAGACTTGAGGTCACCGACGACGAGGTGATGGATATGTCCCCGAACCAAACCTTCGACGACGAGTTTTACCTTCAAACCATCAGCCGAAACGGTCGCTGATTTAATCTTAGGCTCGGTCTGGTCGACTTCGGGGCTGCCGTAGCTGGATTGGTAGATGTACGTGAAGGTATCCATGGTGTAGTTGGCGACATCGGCAGCCGCCGCGGCGTCCACGGGTTGCGTGAAGGTGACTTCAAAGCCGTCATTCTTGGCCGAGATGTCATGCATCTCGAACGGCACCTTGCCCTTGAAGCGCACGCGCTCAAAGGTGAACGGCTTCGAGCCGCGCGAACCCCAGCCACGATTGGAACCACCGACGAAGAGCGTGCCATCTTCCTGGTCCATGCGGACCGGGATCAATCCCGCCTCGAAACCACCGAGAAAATGGAAGACGGCACCTTGGTAGAGACCATTGACGAATTCGAGATTGATGCGCTGCACTTGCGAAGCGGTCTGCTCGCCGATCATCATCTGATTTTCCCATGGGCCGAACTTGCCCTTGGTCATATCGCACGCGATACCGGAAGGCGAGTTGCCGACCTTGCCGTGCGGCAAGATCACCGACGGCGGCACGAACTCCGGATACTTCAGGCGCTCGGTCAGGATGCGCGAACCGCTGGTGGGCTCGGGCGGTGCGGGGAAGTTCGCGAGGGCGGCCGATTTATTACCCGTGGGGTTGCCCTGAAACGATCCAGGACGCAGCCACTTGAGCGAAGACGAGCCGTTCCAGACGCCCTGGTTATCGGTGTAGAACATGTCTCCTTGCGCGTTGGCGCCGATGCCACCCGGCGAACGGATACCCGAAGTGGTCGGGACAAACTTGCCGTCAGGCGTGATGCGCGCGCACCAGCCGCGCCACGGGGCGTGGGCGTGGAACGAGCCGGTCAGGCAGAGGACCATCCAGACGTCGCCGTTCTTGTCCGGCTCGGAGCCGAAGGCATATTCATGATAGTCGCCGCTGACGCCCCACTGGGAGCTCACGGTATCGAAACTGTCCGCGCGGCCGTCGCCATCGCGGTCAGTCAGGCGCGTGAACTCCGGACGCTGCATCGCATACATCGAGCCGTCCTTCCAGAACATGCCGAGCGGCTCGTGCTGGTTGGAAGCGAACTTGGTCCACTTAATCTTGGAGAGGTCGGCGGCATAGGCGCCTTCAGCGACCCAGATATCGCCGCGGCGGGTGCCGATGGCGACCTTCTTGCCGGGGAGCAGTGCGATCGATGACACTTCGGTCACCTCGCCCGCGGGCGTGGGGATTTCGACGCGTTCGTAGAATTCATCCTGCCGTGCCTCGGAGAGTTTGCTGTCGGCCGTCGCCATTTTCCCGGCCTTGGGAGCCTTGGCAGGGGCGGCGGACACGCCGACGGTGAGTCCGGCGAGGGCGAGGATGAGGGAGAGTTTCTTCATATAATTAATTTACGATTTTAGGGTTAACGGAAGGAGTAGCCCAGCACGGCGGTCTCGCCGGGCTTGAGGGTGAGCGTGAGGCTCTTGTCGTTGGCGTTGGTCTTCGGGGCCGGGCCGCTAACGGCGCGCACCAGCAGGCCGCCGGCGATTTCGGCGACACCGTCACTCGGACCGCTGACGGCGAGGTCGCGGGCGAGTACCACCACGACAGACTTGGCGCCAGTTACCTTGAGCGTGCGCGTGAGCGTGGCCTTTCCAGAATGTTCTTCCGGCAGCCAGGCGTCACTGAGCGCGAAGCCTTCACCCGCGGAACGGAAGGTTGGGTTGCCAGCCTTGTCGAGGTCGTAGCCCTTAAACTCGGCGGCGACCTTGACCGCAGAGAATTTCCATTCCTTGTCATCCTTCTCCTTGTCGCGCACGTAGCGGACGATTTCGCCGGTGGCGCCTTCGAGCAAGATGCCCTGGCCGTCGGAGAGTTTGATGACGTTGGTCCCAGCGGGCGGCTCGTTGCCGGCGCCACGATCGGTCCAGTGGTGGCCGCCGTCCATGAACTTTCCGTTCCAGAAGAGCTCGGCGGCGACGTTGTCGGCGCTGTACGCGATATTCAGGCCGTTCGGGAAACCGATGCCAATGGCACGCGGGGTAATCTTGTCGATGAAGTTGCGATAAATCGCGGCGACGCCGTCCTTGGGCTGAATCGGGATGAAGACCTTCTCCTTGGCCGGCTTACCGGCCTTGCCACCCTTGGTCTTGGAGAGCCACTGGGTATCCTTGTCCTTCGGACCCTTGTAAGCGAGAACGATCGCCGAGTTGGTCCCGTACTGGACGTATTCGACGCGTAACGGCGTCAGTCCCTTTTTGAGAATGACGGGGACTTCCTTGGCGCGCTTGCCGACGGGTCCGATGCCCTTCACTTCGGCGATGCGTTCGCCGCCGACGTAGAGGGCGCCGAAATCGTCGCAGTCGAAGAGGAAGGTATATTTACCGTCTTCCGGGGCCTCAAACTGCGCCGTCCAGACCATCGCGTAATATTCCTTCAGGCCGGACTGGGCCGGATCGATTACACCCACGTTAAAATCCTCCATCATTGCGGGCTTGAGCGTGGAGAAGTCAGGCCTGACCTTCCATTCGCCCTTATACATCGTGCCGACAAGATTCTTGAGCGCGGTCTTCGCCGGCGGGAACGGATGGATCTTGAGGAGTTCGTCGGCGGTCCAGGGCGTAACGCGTTGAGCGGTCGCGGCGCGCACGGCCTTGACCTCGTCAATCGTCACAGCGCCGGCGCCGCCCGCGAAGGTCTTGCGGACATACGTGAGGACCGCCGCAATCTTCTCGTCGCTAAGCACGGCACCCTGCGGCGGCATGACGATGTTATAAGTCTTGCCAGCGACTTCAACCGGACCTTCCAAGCCATTGAGCACGATCTTGATCAGGGGCGGCAGGCCGTTGAGTCCTTTGCCGTCGGGGCCGTGGCAGGCGACGCAGAGGGTGTTGTAAACTTGGGCGCCGTCTTCGGCCGCCGTCACAAAGACAAGCGAAGCCAGAAGGGCGAGGAGCGACGAGGGGCGCATAGGGGTATGGCCTCCATCAAACCGCGTATTTTTCTAGGGTGCAAGTCGGATAGGCTCGGGCCGCAAGCGGCCCGAGCCAGAGTTGACCCGTTGACCAGTTAGCCCGTTGGCAAGGGATGCTTTAGGTAGGGACAGCACCACGTGCTGTCCTAGCTGCATCCGTTTCGGGTGGCGGGTGGCAGCCCCAGGTGGCCGGTGGCGGGTTCTGTAACCTTCCTGCGTCTGTCCCTGTATCTGCCCCAAGGAATCGAAACCTGTCCCTGTCCCTTGTCTTTAATAAGGTAGGGGCGCCACTGCGTGGCGTCCGTGGGCGGACCGACTTTGTAGGATTGGGATAGCTTGCCCAGCTCATCAGTGATCTCACTGCGAACGGACGCGACGCAGTCGCGCCCCTACCTACCGCTCAACGCACGCGGTAAAGTCCCTGCGGATCATATACCCACCAAGCGTCGAAGGGATTAGAGAGCGACGGTAATTCGAAATACGGACGGCCCTTGTCATCCACTTTAGCGACCACACCCGAAACTTCAGTCTGAGGAGGCTTGACCGGCACCGGCATCGCCGGAGGCGGCACCTGCGCGACCGGCAATAAATCGAGAATCGCCGTCTCTTCGATGCGCTCAACTACTTGGTCGATCCATTTCAGCTCTTTGGCTTTATCGCCGAACGCCTGCCAATCTCCCGTCGAGTCATTGGCATACATCTGCTTCACGAAATCATCCAAGGACAGGCCCATTTTCTTGGCCACGGGCGTCGCCAGACGTTCAAACCACTTGGTGGTGAATTCGACCTGCTCCTTGAGCATCGTCATATTCCCCCGCAGATTATTCGAAGCCTGGTGATGCAAGATCATGGTGTTCGGGTAGCAGAACGAACGCTCCGCCAAGGTCGCGATGACCGCTGTCATGGAAGCGGCGAAGCCCTTGACGACCACATACACCGGTGCCTTCGAAGCCGCCATGGCTTTCTGAATCAGGTAACCCGAGGCCACCGAACCGCCGGGGCTATTGTCCACGACGATGAAAATCGGGAACTCGGCCGATTGGTTATTATAAAAATTAATCCGCTGGCACACGTAATCGGCGAGCTGTTCGGTGACGGCGCCATTCAGGGCGATGCGGCGATCGCTGATGATCAGCGTACCGTTGACGAGCGGCTCCTTCAGATAAATCGGCTTGGCCTTAGTGGCGATTTTCCGGGCTTCTTCTTCTTTCTGGAAACGGGAGATCTCATTGCTCAGGCGCGAGACGGTGTTCGCCGACTCGAGCTGAAGCTGCTTGGCTTCGGCTTCGAGTTCGCGGATCTTATTATTACGCTCGGACAGCCGCGCACCGGAGCGGGCCGCTTCCAAGGCCGCCTGGCGTTCGAGCTTGGCGCGTTCATCTTCTAACGCCGCGGCTTCGGCCGCCGCCTTCGCGAGCCGCAAAGCGCGTTCCGCCTGTAATTTGGCGGTCTCGGAATTCAGCGGCGCCAATTCCTCAGTGCGCTTGGCTTCCGCCAAGGCGAGCTCGGCGTCGATGCGACTCTTTTCAGCGCGCATCCGCTCCACTTCCTTCATGGCCGCCTTCTGCTCAGGCGTGAGCTCTTCCTTAGCGATGGGGGCGCCTGGAGCGACCGTCGTGGCTTGGGCTGGGGCGGAAGGCAGCGCCGTCGGATTCGCGGGCGGCTTGGACGGCGGGTTCTGCGCGCTCAAGGAGGCGCACGCAAGGCAGGCAAAGAGCCAAGCCGGATAAGAAGAAGGTGTTTTCATATTTTATTTTGTTATATTAAAGCAGGACGAAATCGACGGTGGGATCGTATAACCACCAAAGGTCGCAAGGGCCGAGCGGTGGCAGTAATTGTTTGACCCGGCCGTCGGGGGCGCGGTGCGCGCCATTGCCGAAAACATCAGGGTCTAAAGGCGCGGGAGCCGGAGCCGGCGTGGAGGTATTGACCCCGTCTTCGTTCATACGCTCCACCAGATCCGTCGCCCACTTCATCCGCACCGCCGCATCGCCATGGACTTTCCAATCTCCCGTGGAGACGTTCTGGTACATCTTGGCCACGAACTCGTCGAGGGGGATGCCGATTTTGGTGGAGACTTTAATGAAGATACGTTCGCACCAGATCTTGCTCCATTTGAGCTGTTCATTCAACTGCGTGACATTACCGCTGAGGCCCGTCGCGGCTTGATGGTGCAAGACAATGGTCTCAGGGTAGACGAAGGAGCGCTGGGCGAGTGTGGTGATGATTGCCGCCATCGAAGCCGCATACCCCTTTACGACCACGTAAACCGGGGCCTTAGACGTCTCCATGGCCTGCAAAATCAGGTAGCCAGCCATCACCGATCCGCCCGGGTTGCGGTCAATCACGAGGAAGATGGGAGCTTCGGCATCGACCGCATTATAGAAGGCGATGCGACCGCAGACGAACTGAGCCAATTCATCGGTGACGCGCCCGTTAAACGGAATGCGACGATCGGAAATATGCAGGACGCCGTCGACCATGGGATCTTTCGGATAAGAAACTTTGGCGTGGGTCGCGATGTCGGCGACCTTCTGCTGCAGTTTGGCGATCTGTGCCAAAGAAGAAATCTTGGCGTATTCAACTGACACTTGCGCCGCCGCCAGACGGGCTTCTGCCTCGAGGTCAGCCCGGGCCCGATCCTTATCCGCCGAGGCGGCCGCCGCTTTGGCCGAAGAAACCGAAGCCTCTAAGTTAAGCCGACCGCGCTCGGCTTCGTCGGAAGCCGCCAGCGCTTCCGACCGAGCGGCCCGCAGGGTAGCCTCAGCGTCGAGCTTCCGTATTTCCAAGGTGAGAGGTAAAGCATCCTGCCGACGTTTAGCGGCCGCCAGATCCAAGCGGGTGCGGATGACTTCCGCCTCCACTTCCGCCTTCACGGTTTCGGGAGCCTTAGGCGTGGGGAGTTGCTGGGCCGAAAGCACCGCGGCAAAAACGAGAAAGGCAAGAACCAGGTTGGGCATCAGGGTATTCACTGTTTTGACAGATAAATGGTTCCCTTGAAGTCATTTTTTAGCAAATCTTCCGCCATGGACGTCGATTCACCCATTACCCTGCATAATCGCCATACGGGAGGCACCGAAATCGAACAGATTTACGGCGAAGCGTGGCTGCGTCGCATCTACGGCAACCCGCTCGGCAAGGTAACCTTACATACCGTCGTCAAACGCGCCCTCTTTTCCAAAATTTACGGCTGGGCTATGGACCGGCCAGGGAGCGCCCGGCGCGTCGCGCCCTTCATCCGCGACTTTGGTCTCAACCCCGCCGAATTCCTCGAAGCGGACCCGCAGGCTTACCAGACCTTCAATGAGTTTTTTTATCGGAAATTAAAAACTTCCGCTCGCCCGGTCGACCCGCGCCCCGAGATGGCCGTGCTTCCCGCCGATGGCCGGCATCTCGGCTTCCAAGACGTAGCAAAGATAAAAGGCATCTACGCTAAGGGGCAGACTTTCGACATCCCCGAGCTCGTCGGCGATCGCGCCCTCGGTGCGCGCTATGCGGGCGGTACCGTCGTCTGCTCGCGCCTCTGCCCGGTCGATTACCATCGCTTCCACTTCCCAGTGGCCGGCACGCCGCACGCCGCCGTCCCCATTAGCGGCCTGCTTTATTCGGTGAACCCCATCGCGCTCCGCCGCTGCGCCGCCTACCTTTGGAAAAATAAAAGACAGCGCGTGACCATCGATGCCGGGGCTTTCGGCCTCGTGACCATCGTCGCAGTTGGCGCGACCAACGTTGGCACGATCATCGAAACCTACGTGCCTGGACAGCCGATGGCCAAGGGCGACGAGAAAGGCTACTTCCGTTTCGGCGGATCGTACCTCGCCACATTATTTGAGCCGGGGCGCATCAAGTTAGAGGACGACCTCATCCACGCCGGCGAAACCGCCGTGGAAGTGTATGCCAAGGTCGGCTCGCCCCTCGGTCGCTTAGCGTAAGCGCTTGCCTCCGCCGCCCGACGCGCAAATCTCACGTCACAGGTTTTGCTCGGGTGGTGGAATGGCAGACACACCAGATTTAGGTTCTGGCGCCGTAAGGTATGCGGGTTCGACTCCCGCCCCGAGCACCCTGTTCACGCGCAGAGCACGAAAGAGGAAAAGGGGCGAACGGTAACCCGAGATCCGGGACCTGAAGATGCAGAGGCAAGTTGACCCGTTGACCGGTGGGCCAGTTGGCCAGAGAGAGAGGCAGACACTAGTTGACCGGTTGACCCGTTGACCGGTGGGCCAGGGATACAAACGAGAGGCCCGGAGGCTCAGAGGCTCGGTGGATTAGAACGATACAACATTAGTTGACCGGTTGACCCGTGGGCATGTTGACAAGGGATGCA
>JAPLTU010000083.1 GCA_026397965.1 Verrucomicrobiota bacterium
ATTATGAATACGGATCGAGCCGCCGCCGAGTTCGACGCCGTTGAGGACGATGTCGTAGTGCTGACCGCGCACCTTGGAAGGGTCGGTCGCGAGGAGCGGTTCATCCGCTACGACCGGAGCCGTGAACGGATGGTGGGCGGAGAGGAAACGTTTTTCTTCTTCGTCCCAGAGCATCAAGGGGAACTCGATGACCCAGAGGAAATTATACTGGTTGGTCGGCAGGTTGAGGCGACCGCGGGCCTTGAGGAGCGCGGAAGATTCGAGACGAATGCGGCCGAGGATCGTCGAAGCTTGCGACCAAGGGGCGGCGGCGAAGAAGACGATATCACCGTCTTCGATGTTAAGCTGCTGCTTGAGCGCGGCTTTTTCTTCGTCGGAGAAGAACTTGACGATGGGCGATTTCCATTCGCCGGCTTCGCACTTGATGAACGCGAGGCCCTTGGCGCCTTGGCTTTTGGCGATGGTCTCGAAATTGGTCAGCTCGCCTTGCGTGATGTCGGCAAGACCCTTGGCGTTGATGGCGCGAACGACGGAGCCGGGCGTATTGGCGGCGCCATTGAAGACCTTGAAGGAGGAGTCCTTGAAGAGCCCTGTAAGGTCCTGGATTTCCATGCGGAAACGCGTGTCCGGCTTGTCGATACCGAAGCGATCCATGGCTTCTTGGTAGGCCATGCGCGGGAAGGGCGTCGGAATGTCGATGCCGAGGGTTTCCTTCCAGGTGCGCTTGAGGATGCCTTCGATCAGCTTGTAAATGTCTTCGCGGTCGATGAACGACATCTCCAAGTCCACTTGGGTGAACTCCGGCTGACGGTCGGCGCGCAGGTCTTCATCGCGGTAGCAGCGGGCCATCTGGTAGTAACGTTCGACACCGGCGACCATCAGCATCTGCTTATACTGCTGAGGCGACTGCGTGAGCGCATAAAATTCTCCGGGGTTGGTGCGGCTCGGTACGAGGAATTCGCGGGCGCCTTCGGGCGTGCTCTTAAAGAGCGTCGGGGTTTCGATTTCCAGAAAATCTTGGCTATCTAATTCGGCGCGGATGGCCCGGGCAGCTTTGGCGCGAAGTTTGAGCAGGCCGATGTTGCGCGGGCGACGCAGGTCGAGGAACCGATATTCCAGCCGCAGGTCTTCGTTCACCTTGTCGGCCTTATCGTCGTCCATCGGGAAGGGAAGGTCCGCGCAGATGTTATGGATGACGAGAGATTCGGCGGCGATTTCAATGCTGCCCGTGGCGAGCTTGGCGTTGATGGTCTCCGGGGTACGGGCGCGGACTTTGCCGGTGATCTCGATGACGGATTCCGACTTCAGACGTTGGGCGATTTCTTGGATGCCGTTGGTGCCGGGATTGAAAACTACTTGAGTCATACCTTCACGGTCGCGGAGGTCGACGAAGGTCACGCCGCCTAAGTCGCGCTTGGTGTCGACCCAACCCACGAGGGTCACGGTCTGGCCGGCGTCGGCGGGGCGGAGGGCATTACAGGTGTGGGAGCGTTTCATGGCGATTCTTGGACGGACGGGATCGAGGGTTATGGTTAACGGATTAAGAAAACCCTAGTCAAAGCCCAATTAGCAGGGTTTTAGGGGGCTGGGAGCTTCGGTGGGCATCTCCCACCTAATTTGAGTTAGCGGGTGATTAAAAAATAAGATACGAAAGACCCCATGCGTTCTTCTGCATATTTCCTCGGCGCTCTAGCCACCCTATTGACGGCGCTTCCTTTGTCGGCGGCCGAGATCAAGAAAGCCGAGATGGCCGGCTACATGCTGGTACCGACGGAGAAAGTGCCGGCTAACTTCAATGCGGGCTTCTCCCTTTATGCTGCTGCCTGGCCTTTGCTCTCGCAGTACCCGGGACACCGCTTCCAGACGGGACTGTTCGGGACGTGGATGCACGCGCAATACGAAGGTCCGGCGCCTAAGGATTTATATTCGGATATCGAAGGCGGTCTCGGCTGGTGGCGCGACACGCGTTTCCCGACGGAGACGCCGAAATTCATCATGGGCGGAGCGGCGGTTAATTTCAGCGAGGTCGCGAATGGTCCGGCGCACGGCTGGGGAGATTGGAAGAAGCCCCGCGGCGTTTACGGCGTCGCGCAATTGAGCCCCTGGCTGCTTTTCCCTATCGATGGCCTGAATTTGAAGCAAGGGACCTGCGGAGATCTTTTCGGCTACGGTTACTTACCCTTGCCGTTGACTTCGGCCAAGGCGACGACCGGTGCCAAGAATGTCCCGACCGGCGATAACTGCTGGACGTTATTCTTGAACACTAAGAATTTTAAAGGCCCGGTGTGTTTTTTTACGCCTTATTTCTGGTCGCACTCGGCGGAATTAAATCCGCCCTTGGCGGGACAGCTGTTGGATTCACGCCCTTCCGATCCGAACAAGGCTTTTCAAATGGAAACCCAATACGTCCCGGCGATGATGGCGACCGATGCGAAAGGCGAAACCTTTGCCCGCGTGGCCGCCACCTCGTTCCCGGTCGGCGCCGATGGGACGACCGTGGCGATGCACCGCCTCACCTCTTATGACAAAAAGGCCTTATGGGATGGCGTGAAAGCTTGGTTCGACGGCGGCCAGCCGGTGGGGGGAGCCATCGATCCTGCCGGTGCCTTCGTGCAGAATTTCAAGAATAACGGCGGTTCGACCTGGGAGATTTATACCGAAAAGACCGCGAAGGATAAGAAGCCGCCCATCGATTGGAAATCTTTCGGCACGCCGACTTCCCTCGAGCCCACGACGTATGGTTACAAGTGGAACGAATCGTTGGTGAAGAAGTCGGTCAGCCCCGATGGGGCGTTGGTCACTTTGCCCGAATACTTTCACCTCGTGAACAATGGTAAGAAATCGCAGTGGGTAGTCGTCAAACCCTCCGACTTACCTTCGGATTGCGGATTAAAGGAGAAGACCTTTACGCGCCCCAAGGAAAGGGCTCAGGAAGCTTACGATACGCCGGACGAACCGAAGAGCACATGGAAGACGCCAGGGCCGAAGGCCGGACCTTTTCAGGCCTACTTGGGTGATGGTAGCGTCGTGACTTATTATTGGTATCGCTTCGCCGATCAGCCTGCCATGCTCAATGCTGATATCGCGAAAGAGGAGCGGGAGAAGATGCAGGAGAAAGTGGAGAAGCTGCATCGCGCTTGGACCAAGGACCGCGAGTACCTTGCGCCTCCGACGGTCGGTAAGCTCGCTTACCTTGACCCAGCGCAAATCGTCAAGCCGCCCAAGGGTTTGGAAGTCGGCTACGTGCCCATCGCCACGCGACAGGAACTGGTTAAGTCTACTTCCGCGACTAAGTAAGAATCAGATTTCTTCGCCGCGTTCGGCTCGGACACGGGCGGCGTTGCGCTGGCCGTAGACGAAGTAAATCACGAGACCGATGGCCATCCAGACGATGAGTCGAATCCAGGTGTCGGCCGGCAGCGCCCACATGAGGTAAAAACTGGCGCCAGCACCCGCCGGCCCGACGATCCAGATAAAGGGCGTGCGGAAGGGGCGGTGCAGGTCAGGGTTGATGAGACGGAGGGCCATGACGCCCAGACAGACGAGCGCGAAAGCGAAGAGGGTGCCGATACTACAGAGTTCGCCGACGAGGCCGATGGGGGCGAGGCCAGCGGCGACCATGATGGCCATGCCCGTCACGAGCGTGATGCGCGCCGGCGTCCGGAACTTTGCGTGCACTTTGCCGAAGGAGACTGGTAGCAGGCCATCTTTGGACATCGAGAAGAAGACGCGCGTCTGGCCGAGCATCAGTACCAAGATCACCGAACTTAGGCCGAGGATGGCGCCGAACTTGATAAAAGGCGCGAGCCAAGGGAGGCCCATGGCATCGATGCCTTTGGCGATGGGTTGAGCGACGTTGAGTTGGTCGTAAGGCACCACGCCCGTCAGCACGTAAGCGACGAGGATGTAAAGCACCGTGCAGATGGCCAGCGAGCCAAGCATCCCGATCGGCATGTCGCGTTGGGGATTTTTTGATTCTTGGGCGGCGGTCGAAACCGCGTCGAAGCCGATGTAAGCAAAGAAAACTACGCCCGAGGCGCGTACGATACCATCCCAGCCGAATTGGCCGGCACCAAGATTGGGCGGGATGAAGAGACCCTGAGGATTGGCGGCGGTGACCCAGTTGGAGTGGAGCACGTGGCCGAGGCCGACGGCGATAAACAGCACGACGATACTGACCTTTAAGACGACGAAGGCCGCGTTGACCTTGGCTGAGGTCTCGATGCCCACGATGAGCAACGCCGTGACAAGCGCGACGACGAGCATCGCGGGTAAGTTGACGACCGCACCGGTGCTGACGAAGTGGTCGATGTGGGTCACCTTGTCGGCGACCCAATCAAAGGGGGCGGAAGCGTAGGCGGCGGGAATATGAATACCGAAGCCTTCGAGGAAGCCATTGAGGTAGCCCGCCCAGCCGACCGCGACCGTGACGGCGCCGACGCCGTATTCGAGGACGAGGTCCCAGCCGATAATCCAGGCCATCAGTTCGCCGAGTGTCGCATACGAATATGTGTAAGCGCTACCCGCGACCGGTACGGCGGCGGCCATCTCGGAGTAGCACAAACCGGCGAGGGCGCAGGTGATGGCACTGATGACGAAAGAGAGGACGACGGCCGGTCCGGCGTGTGAGGCGGCCGCGTGGCCAGTCAGGACGAAGATGCCGGCGCCAATGATGCCGCCGATGCCGATCATCACTAGATTAGTAGCGGAGAGTGAACGCTTCAGCGTCCCTTCCCCGGTAGCGGCGGCTTCACGTTGCAGGGCGGGTATGCTTTTACGGGCGAAGAGACTCATAGTTGGGGGTGAGGAATGACTAAAAGACACTCGCTAAAAGTGCAAAGGCGGAATGGGGCCCATAGGCCTTATTTATGGGGATGAGAGAGGGTCTGCATGCCGGTCGGAGAGCCCCTATTTCGCTATTTTCGCAATAATCTCGCACTTTCCAAAAGGAAGGCCCACTTTCCGCCAAATGTCATTTGAAACGCTCGGCCTCGACGCCGCTATCCTGAAGGCTGTTGCCGACCAAGGTTATACCATTCCCACGCCCATCCAGCTGGCGACGATTCCAACTATTTTGGAAGGCACCGATGTCATCGGCATTGCCCAAACGGGTACCGGTAAGACCGCCGCGTTTACCCTGCCGCTAATCACCAAGCTGACCCGCTCCAAGACCCATGAACATAAGGGTCGCGTGCGTTGCTTGGTCCTCGCCCCGACCCGCGAATTAGTGGTCCAGATCGCCGAAAACATCAGCGCCTATTCGCGCTACGCTAAACTCTCTGTCGCCACCTGCTATGGCGGCGTCAGCGAACGCCCCCAGATCGCGGCCCTGCGTGCCGGTTGCGACGTCCTAGTTGCCACCCCTGGACGTCTCCTTGACCTCGGCCGTCAGGGTCATGGCGACTTCGGTTCCCTCGAATACCTCGTCATGGACGAGGCTGACCGCATGTTGGACATGGGTTTCTTGCCTGCCATCAACACGATTGTCCGGGCTTTACCGAAGGAGCGCCAAACCCTGCTTTTCTCGGCCACCATTTCCCGCGAAATCGAAGCCCTGACGTCCCAGTTCCAGCGCTCGCCGAAGATGATCACGGTGGGTCGCCGTTCGAACCCCGCCGAGACCGTCACGCAATTACTCTACGAGTGCCCAGGTGCCCTCAAGCAGGTGATGTTGAATCACCTCCTGCAAGACACCAGCTTATCGACCGTCCTCGTCTTTGCCCGGACCAAGCATGGTGCCGATCGGGTTTGCCGCAAGTTAGACGGCGCCGGTATCCGTTGCGCCGCTATCCACGCCAATCGCTCCCAGAGCCAGCGTCAACGTGCCTTGCAGGCTTTCAAGAACGGCGAAGTCCGGGTCTTGGTCGCGACCGATATCGCCTCGCGCGGCATCGACGTCGACGGCATCACGCACGTCATCAATTTCGACTTCCCTGACCAGTTGGAAGATTACATCCACCGTATCGGTCGGACGGGGCGCGCGCTTTCCACTGGCATCGCGATCACTTTCATCACCCGCGAAGATTTCGGTGAGCTTCGTCGCCTGGAGAAGATCGTCGGCAAGCATCTGCATTGCGGTAAGTTGACCGGCTTTGATTACACGCAGCAGGCCCCGCCGCGCACCCCGGAAGATTTTGTCCGCGATATCGATCCACGCGCGGCCCAGCGCGGCGGTCGCCCGCAGCGTTCGCAAGAAGGCCATCAGCATCCGCAAGGCGGACGCCATGGCGGTCAGCGCGCCTCGCAGGGTAATTACCGTCCTTTCGGCCGCCCAGGTACGCGCCGTACAGGCGGTCCTAAGTAAGAATAAAAGAAGAGGCCCTGATATCAGCCCGGCGACCCCGGGCTTTTTTGTGCCGTGCCGCGCGGGGTGCCACGGCGGCAGGCATCGCTGCAGAAGCGGATCTCCGCCCAGCAGCGTTCCCACTTCTTCCGCCAGCTGAAAGGCCTTTGGCAGGTCGGACAGACTTTGGTCGGCAAGTCGGCTTTCTTGACTCCACGCATGATGCCCTAGGTGCGTGTACTCCTTGCCGGCGCAAACCGAACCTCAGGATTTCGTCGAGTTGGTCGGCGAGGCTTCGGCTCGCGCGCGTTCGAGTCGGGCTGATTCCAAGTCCAGCGGGCA
>JAPLTU010000022.1 GCA_026397965.1 Verrucomicrobiota bacterium
AACCTGCCGCGGTCATCATCAACGGCGACCTCGCGCTCGCAATCGGCACCGCCGAGGACTATGCGCTCGTCCGCGAGCTCATCGCTCCACTCCGCGAAGCCGGCATCCCGCTTCATCTCACGCTCGGAAATCATGATGTCCGTGACATCTTCGTACAGGCCTTCCCCGAAATGAAGAGCGCATCCGCACTCAAGGAGCACCGCCATAACGGCCTCATCGACCTTCCGTCCACGCGTCTCATCTTACTGGATACCCTCGACCAGACCCCCGGCCCCGGCGGTCGACTTGGCGCTGAACAGATCGCATGGGCGCTTTCGAAGATTGATGAGACCCCAACGAAACAAGTCATCGTCGTCGGCCATCATAACCCGCAAGTCGGCGGCGACCCGAGCCACTTCAAGAGCGGCATCGCTGATACGGCTGATTTCTGGCCCGAGATCGCTAAACGTCCGCAGGTGAAGGCTTATATCCACGGGCATACCCATGAATGGACGCAGGCCCTTGACGCAGGCATCCATATTTTGAGCACCATCGCCTGTGCCTACGTCTTCAACGCGAACACCAACTCTACCGGCTGGACCTCCGCCCGCTTCAACGCCCACGGCTTCCAGCTGAAGCTCAACACCCTCGAGTCCGACCACGCCTGGAACGGCGAGGCCAAGTGGTTCTTCGGACGCCAACCCGCGCCCAAGAAGACCGCCGCACCTAAAAAGAAATAACATGGATCGCCGTCGCTTCCTTCTGACCACGGGCGTCGGCACCCTCGCCGCGAATCTACGCGGTGAATCGGCGGCACGCCGTAACTGTGTCTCAGAGGAGAACGCCAAAGAAGGTTCCCGCGACTGGCAGCTCACGCGAGTCCGCGCCGACGGCGGTAATTTTCGCTCACCTTGGATCGAAGGCTACTGCTCCAAGCAGAGCGCCCTCGCCGGCGAGACGATTGACATCATGGTCTCGGCGAATCCGACACGGAAGTTCCGCTTGGAATTCTTCCGCCTGGGCTATTACGGCGGCCGAGGCGCCCGCAAAGTACTCGAACTGCCGACCCTGTCCGCGACCACGCAGACGACGCCGAAACCCGGCGAACAGAATGTGCACGAATGCCGCTGGAGTGCCACGCATACGCTGACGATCCCCGCCGACTGGATGAGCGGCGTCTACTTGGGACGAATGACGACAATCCCCGAGCAAGCCGACGAACCCTACTGGCAGAGCTACGTGACCTTTATCGTGAAGGACGAACGCCCAGCCGATTTCCTCTTCCAGTGCAGTGACAACACCTGGCAGGCCTACAACCGCTGGCCGAACAACTACTCGATCTATACCCACCCGAAAGGCGTGCAGGGCCCTTGGGCTCAGGTCAGCTTCGACCGTCCCTACGGCCGCGAGTCGCAGTTCGCCGGCATCGTTAACGATCCACTCACGATGGGCTCAGGCGAGTTCCTACCTTTCGAATTTCCTCTGGCCTACTGGATGGAACAGCAAGGCTACGACGTCACCTATTGCGCCAACGCTGATCTCCTGACCCCTGACCGCGCCCTGAAGTGCAAGTCCTTCCTGAGCGTCGGCCACGACGAGTACTGGGATATTCGCGCCTTCCGCAGCGTAGAAAAAATCCGCGACGCCGGCGTGGACCTGCTCTTCTTCTCGGGCAATAGCATCTGCTGGGTCACGCCGATGACGCCGTCCGCCGATGGACGCGAAAACCGACGCATGTACCGCGGTGGCCCCTACGGCGCCGACAACGATTACGCGAAGAACCGCCAGAAAGACAACGGCCCCTTCCCCGAACACGGACCCGACGAAGGCCTCCTCATGGGCGCCCGTAATGTCGACCCCGTCAATGGCGGCGGCGACTGGATCTGCACGAAGCCCGGGCACTGGATCTTTGAAGGTACCGGCATGAAGCAAGGTGACGCCATTCCGGGCCTCATCGGCTGGGAATACCATGGTCAGCCAGCGACGGAGATCCCTGGCCTCGAAGTCGTCGGTGGAGGTACCGCCTGGCAAGGCGGCACGCGTCCCCAGCAGTGGACCGCGACGATTTATCCTGGTCCGAAAGGTAATTTCGTCTTCAACGCCTCGTCCATCTTCTGGGTTCAAGGCCTGTCCACTCCGCCTGGGCACATCCTGCCCTGGTCTCATTGGTCCCGTCCGCATGGACCGGACGATCGCGTGCAGCGTATCACACGTAATCTTTTCGAAAGAGTGCTGAACCGCGCGAAATGAGGCTGATCAAGGAACAGCAATCTCCCGTCTCGGCGAACGAGCTGGTCGCGTGTGAGCACCTGAGCCAACGCGACTTCGGCTGCGTCTGGCATCACCACCCCGAGCACGAGATCTTCTTCCTGCTCCGCGGCGGCACCGAGCGCTGGATCGGCGACAAGATGGCGCCGCTCAAGGCAGGCGAAATCCTGCTCCTCGGTTCTGACCTCCCTCACGACTTCCGTAACGACCGCAAGGGTCGCCAAGCTGGCGTGGAGTGGATCCTCGTCCAATTCCGCCCGAATCTATTCGGCGAGGAATGGACGCAACACTCCTCGGTCTCCGCCATCCGTCGCCTGCTCGAACGCGCGCGCCTTGGCCTCGAATTCCGCGGCACCGCCCGTAAGCAGGCCGCGGCCATCCTGCACAAGATGCCCAAGGCCCACGGGCTTAGACGCATGGCCCTGCTCATCGAGTTCCTCGAACTCGCCGCCAGTTCCGACGAACTCAAGGAGATCGCCACACCCGGCTTCCATGCGACGATCGATGCCAATACCTCGGACCGCATCGGCAACGTCGTCGCCCACATCAAAGCCAACCTCAGCAAGCCGCTCTACGTCCCCGAACTCGCCGCATTGGCCGGACTGAGCGAAAGCGCTTTCAGCCGTCTGTTCAAGAAGTGCACCGGCCGGTCCGTACCGCAGTACCTCAATGAACTGCGCATCGCCCGCGCCGCGCGTCTACTCGCCGAGACCGACGAATCCGTGAAGCAGATTGCGCACCAGTGTGGCTACCCCACCGCGGCGTATTTCCACCGCCAGTTCCAGCGTCACCAGGAACTCCCACCACTCGCCTACCGCGAAGCCATCCGCCGCCATGCGTAAGCACGCCGCGCTCGCCTGGCTGGCGATCTCCCTTTCCGCCGCACCGGCGCCAGAGACCATCCCGGCTTCCTCGGTGCGCCCAGTCGTCGTCACCTCGTCCGCCAAGGTCACTCCGCCCGTTGCGCAACTGCCCGCCGGCTACACCCTGAGCGTCGCGGCGGCCGCGCCGTTGGTCTCACACCCCATCGCGGGCTGTTTCGACGATCGCGGTCGACTCTTCGTCGGCGATGCCGTGGGCGTGAACTGGAAGAAGGACCAGCTCGACGCGAATCCCCCCAACCGCGTGCTGATGCTCGAAGACACCGATGGAGATGGCATCTTCGATAAGAGCACGGTCTTCGCGGACAAGATGACCTTCCCTGCCGGCGCCCAGTGGCTCAACGGCAGCCTCTATGTCGCCTCCCCTCCCGGCATCTGGAAACTGACCGACACCGACGGCGACGGCGTGGCGGACAAGCGTGAGATGATCGTCAGCGGATTCGACTACACTGGCAATGCCGCCGACGTCCATGGCCCGTTTCTTCACCCGAACGGACGCCTCTATTGGTGCCACGGTCGCAAGGGCTACAAGGCCGCCGGCAAAGACGGCAAGGTAGTCTTCGAGGGCAAGAGCTCGGGCATCTGGAGCGTGAAGCCCGACGGCACCGACGTCCAATGGCATGCTCTGCTCGCCGGCGACAATCCAGTCGAGGTCGACTTCACGCCGCAAGGCGAGGTGATCGGCGTCCAGAACCTCTACTACGGCCAGCCGCGTGGCGACACGCTCGTACACTGGCTCACCGGCGGCGTCTACGAACGCGTCGATATCCCGCAAGTCATCGCCGGCCTTCCGCGCACCCTGCCGACGATGCCTGTGATGCACAACTTCGGCCACGTGGCCGTAAGCGGTGCCTGCTTCTGGAAATCCTTCCCGGAAAACCGTAGTACCGACGCCCCGCTGCAGTTCCTCGTCACCCACTTCAATACTCAGCGCGTCGTCCGCATGGAACTCTCCCGACAAGGTTCGACCTACCGGGCCGTCGAGAACGAGTTCCTTAAACTCACCGACCCTGATGTGCATTTCACCGATGTCATCGAAGCACCCGACGGCTCGCTCATCGTCCTGAATACCGGCGGCTGGTTCCGCCTCGGTTGCCCGTCGAGCCTGATGGCCAAGCCCGACGTACTCGGCTCGATCCTCCGTATTCGATCAACCGTACCGGCCGCGAAAGTATCCAGTTCCTGGCAGCAACCCTATCGACCGATCGGCACGTCGGCCAATGAACTCATCGCTGGCCTCGCCAACGCTGACCCGCAGATCCGCCTGCGCACACTCGGACGCATCTCGGAAACCCGTCCCCATGACGCCCGCATCACCAAGGAGGTGCTCGGCCTCATGACGCAGACCTTGGACGCCCCGACCGAACACGCGCTCATCTACGCGGCCCAGACCCTCGGCGTGGCCGATCGGATTGAGTTGCTACGTCAGGCGGAAAGCCCTGCCGCCCGCCGCCGACTGCTCGCGTCATACCGCCCCCGCATAAATTCCTACCCGCCCGCCCACCAACAGGCACTCGAAGAACTGAGCGCCTATGCCAGCACTCAGCTCGATCACGCAGACGCCGACCTGGCGGCGGCCGCACTGAAGGTCCTCGCCGATAATCCTGAAGCTAACGCCGGCCTCTCGGAAATGCTGCTTTCCTGGCTCCAGGAAAAGACGGTCTCAGAAACCAGGCAGCGTGCGCTCCGCGAGGTCACCCTCACGCTGTCCGCCCGCCCTGAGCTCCAAGCAGTGACCACGGCGATGCTCCGTCACGAATCGTTGGCCATACGTCGCCTCGCACTCGCTACCCTCGCCGCGAGCAGTGCCAAGCCCGCGACCGAATGGGCCGTCGAACTCTCCCGCCTTCTTGCCCAGACCGACGGACCCAGTGCGCTCCTGCTGGACGCCATCAAGCGCCAGCGCTCGGCCAAGTTCGACCCAAACCTGCAAGCCATCGCTGACGACATCCGGCGCCCGACGGCCCTTCGCCTCCGCGCCCTGGACTCCATGCAAGCACGGGCGATGACCCCGCAGGTCTTCACGCTGCTCCTCAGGACGCTTACCCAGGACGCTTCCGTGGCCGCTCGGATTCAGGCGGCGTCGATGCTCAGTTCGACGACACTCACGCCGACGCAGACCATAACCCTCGCGCCTGCCCTCGCGCAGGTCGG
>JAPLTU010000028.1:0-12343 GCA_026397965.1 Verrucomicrobiota bacterium
CGCAACCCGTCACCCTCAAGGACGAAGCAATCATGCAGGGTGGGGTGGCGCGTTTTAACGTCAACTTTGACAGCGGCATTATGCGGGCGCGTTTTAATCCGCAAGATGGCCAACTTTATGTCACCGGCCTACGCGGTTGGCAGACTACCGCTACGCACAACGGCTGTTTGCAGCGCGTGCGTTATACCGGACATCCGGCCGACATGCCCTTGGGCCTGAAAGTCACCCGGCAAGGCGTCCAGATTGATTTCAGCGACGAACTTGATCCTAAATTCGTGGCCGACGTCACCAGCTGGAACATCGAAATCTGGAATTACGTCTGGTCATCGGCTTACGGCTCGCCCGACATTTCGACCGTCGAGACCAAGGCCGCCGCCACCGAATTGGGCAACGACGGCAAGATGCAGTTCAGCAAAGAACAGATGGCGCAGCGCAAGCACGACACCTTGGTCGTCAAATCGGCCAAACTCCTACCCGGGCGCAAATCCGTCCTCTTGGAAGTTGCGGACTTACGGCCCGCCATGCAGATGTTGCTCAAGTATGACCTCAAGACCCTGGAAGGGAAGGACGTCAGCGGCCAGATCGTGAACACCATCCACGTCCTCCCGGAGTAATGCAGGCCTACTTCGCTGGTTTCATCATCTGCAGGGTGGCGGTGGCGAAGGCGTCGCCCATGAGGGCAAAGGTCTTGGCACACCCCAAGTAGTGGTAACCGGCGTTCGATGAACCGCGCTTGAGCGTCGCGGATTCTTCCGGCGTGATCAGCTTGGCTTCGTAATCCCTGAGATACTGGCGGATCTGCTCATCGGTCATCTTGCCGTCGCCGTTGGCAAAGCGTTTGTTTTTGTTCCGTAATTCGTAACCCATCTGCCGCACTTGCTCCTTCTTCTCCTGGATGGCGCCGAGTTTTTCGTCCCAGAACGGCGCAGTGCGGACGGCGGTGACGTTACCCTTGAATTCCGCCAAGCTCGCAGGCGCGGCCATGGCTTCGCGGAAGGCGAGGTTATCCTCTCCGGGCGACTTACCGCCGACCCCCATGACGCCGATGACGAAAGGCATTTTCGGGACGCCGAGGTCCTTGCGCACATCGCGGATGAAATCGGCCATGTATTCGGAGTAGCGGGCGAAACGGTTCACGCTGCTGCCCTTGGGTAATTTGGGGTAGAAATTCGTGTCCACCATGTCGTTAAAACCCTGCAACCAGACGAAGCCGGCGATCTCGTAGCCCTCCTTGGGGTCGAAGGCTGGGCAGACGCGCTTGATGTCTCCAAGGACAAGCTTCGTATGAGCGAGCATCATCCGATAATACTGGCCCGCATTCTCCTGGGTGTGGATGTTCTTGTCATTATCTCTGGGGGTGCGCGGATAGGCGCCGGCGGAGGGAGGTCGGAAATCATAATTTAGGCTTTTTCCTCCCCAGGCGGTCTTGATGATGAGTACTGGCTCGGCCAACACGCGGTCCATCGCCAGACCAAACATGAATTCCGGGCCAATCTTGCCGCCGTCCTTGGCAGTGTCCTGGCGCGAGCCGTAGCCTGTGGTGAGTTTGCCGAAACCTTCCCCGTTCTTTTCGCCGATACCCGTATAATAAGAAATCCAGACGTGGTCGCACACCGCCGGCTTACCGTCGTCCGTCCGCATCTGTTTCAATAAAGGCACCGTTGCCGGATCTTCGCCGATGTAATCAAAAGTCTCCACCTTCGCGTGACCTTCCATGTTCGACTGGCCCGCGAGGATGAAGACCTTGAGCGGCTTGGCGTCGGCGATGAGGGCGGCAACGCACACCAGAAGGCTCAAAGGGAATCTCATGCGTTGAGACTGTCGTGACCGTGGTAATCTTCAATCTCCCAATGCGGCTTCGCGGCGCCTTTGATATCACCCAGCAGGTCAGGACAACACCCCGTGCTGCCTTACGCGTCCTTACGGGCGTCGAGGTCCATCCAGCGCCCGAGGGCAGCGGAATGTTCGGCTTCGGCGGCGTGGAGGCGTTTCTGCAGGGTGGAGGCTTTGGCGCCGCCGTCTTTATAAATCTCAGGATCACCGAGCTGTACGGTGATTTGGGCCTGTTCGGCTTCGAGCTGTTCAATCTTCGCCGGCAGGGTCTCGAGTTCCTTGCGCTCTTTGTTATTTAACTTGGCTCCGGGCTGGGCTGGGGCGGCTGATTTGGCCTGAGCGAGAGCTCTAGGTGCAGCGCCCACTCCGGCGGTACGTTTCGCCACGGCGATGCGCGCGAGTTCGTTGCGCCAATCGGTATAGCCGCCGGCGTGTTCGGTGACGATGCCGTTGCCTTCGAAGACCAAGGTTTCGGTGACGACGTTATCCAAGAAGGCCCGGTCGTGGCTGACGACGATCAAGGTGCCGGCATATTCGACCAAGAGGTCTTCGAGAACGTCGAGGGTTTCGGCGTCGAGGTCGTTGGTCGGTTCGTCGAGCACCAGCACGTTGGCCGGCTTGGTGAAAAGACGGGCGAGCAGGAGGCGGTTACGTTCGCCCCCCGAAAGAACTTTGGCCTTAGAACGAGCGCGGGAAGGGTCGAAGAGGAAATCTTGCAGGTAACTGATCACGTGGCGCGAACGCCCTTGGACGTCGACGGAATCGGAATCGCCCGCGATATTTTCAGCGACGGTCAGGTTATCATCGATTTGTTCGCGCATCTGGTCGAAGTAAATGACTTCGAGCTTGGTGCCGAACTTGAGGATGCCCGAGGTGGGTGACAGCTGTCCGAGCAGCATCTTGACGAGGGTGGTCTTGCCCGCGCCATTGGGGCCAATCAGGCCGACTTTGTCGCCGCGGTTGAGGACGATATTGAAGTCGCGGATGATGGGCGTGCTGCCAGGGTAAGCGAAGGCGATGTTTTCGGCTTCGACCACGCGGACGCCGGAACGCTCGGCTTCGCTGATCTCCATCTTGGCGGCACCCGTGACGGAACGCATGTTGAGTCGCGTATCGCGCATTTTCTTGAGGGCCTCCATGCGAGCGTTGGATTTCGTCCGGCGGGCGCCTGGGCTCCGGCGCGACCACGCCTCTTCCTGGCCGAGTTTCTTGTCGAAGGCGGCTCGCTGGCGTTCTTCAGCGATGAAGAGTTCTTCTTTGCGGACGAGGTAGGTGTCGTAGTCGCAGGACCAGCTCGAAAGTTTGCCGCGATCGAGTTCGATGATGCGGTTGGCCATCCGACGGAGGAACGCGCGGTCGTGCGTGACGAAGAGGAGGGGGATCTTCTGTTCCAGCAGGAATTCTTCCATCCAGAGGATGGAATCCAGGTCCATATGATTGGTCGGCTCGTCGAGCAGCAGCAGGCCTGGTTTGGCGGCCAAGGCCTTGGCGAGGAGGCATCGACGCTTCAGGCCGCCGGAGAGGTCGTTGAACTCGCGGTCTTCAGGGAGCCCCAGGCGGGCGATCAGGTCGTCGACGCGCAGGTCTTTTTCCCAGTCTTCGGAATGGTCGTCGTTGCGCAGGCCGGAGGTGACGATTTCGCGGACCGTGCCGGCAAGGCTTTCGGGGATCTCTTGGGTGAGGCGAGAAGTGTGGACGCCGACCGGGAAAGTGACCGTGCCGGAGTCGGGCTGGGTTTCGCCGGCGGCAATCCGCATCAAGGTCGTTTTGCCCGCACCGTTACGCCCCATCAGACAGACCCGTTCGCCTTCCTCAATCTGGAGGTTGAGGTGGTCGAGAACGGGCGCACCGCCGAAACTTACATAGACGTCGAGGAGACTGAGTAGGGCCATTGCCCGGAGATGTGAGGAAGGGGAAGGGCGGAGGCGAGGAAAATGGCCGTCCGACCCCATTGCTGTCGTTATCCCGCTAGAAGGAACACTTGTCGGTCTGATGGGTCGTAGTCTAAACCTTGGGCACCCCGAAATGGCCTCCCCAAGGCCTTCAGATTATTTACCCCGATATGCGCTCCCTCCTGCTTCTTTCTTTTTTAGCCGTTACGGTTCTGGCTGATGGCCCGAAGGACAATATCCCCGCTGCGGTCCGGCCGATCCCACCGACCGATAAGGCCGTGGCCTTGCCGGAAGCTGAAAAGGCACCCTTGGCCAAGGAGCTTGCCGAGTTACGTACGGCCATCGACGCCGCCGCCAAGGCCCAGGCGAAGAACCCTCGTCTCGAGGAACTCTTGGCTGACATCGAGATCTTCCACAAGGCGGTCGATTGGTCAGGTAAGTATAACGAGTATTTTAATAAGGGCGAATTTAAGACCGCCCATGACCTCGTCGCCGAAGGCAAAGCCCGCGCGGCTTCGTTCCTGAAGGGCGAGACCCCGTGGACCCGCCAGACGGGCCTGGTCGTGCGTGGCTACAAGTCGAAGATCGACGGTTCCGTCCAACCTTACGGCATGGTCATCCCGGATAATTATTCCGGGTCGCTCATGCGTCTGGATTTCTGGTGCCATGGCCGAGGCGAAACGCTGAGCGAACTCGCCTTCTTAAAGGACCGCCGCACGAACGTCGGTCAGGTTCCGGCCAACAACCGCCTAGTCCTCCATCTCTATGGTCGTTACTGCTGCGCCAACAAGATGGCCGGCGAAGTCGACCTCTGGGAAGCCTACGCGCATGCTCGCAAGAGCTACAATATCGACGACGACCGCCTGTTCATCCGCGGCTTCTCCATGGGTGGCGCGGCTGTCTGGCAGTTTGGTGCCCACTACACCGATCGCTGGTGCGGTATCAATCCTGGCGCCGGCTTCTCCGAGACTCCGGAGTTTCTGAATGTCTTCCAGAACGAAGACGTCTCTAAAATACACTCTTGGCAGAAGACTCTTTGGGCTTGGTATAACGCCACCGACACCGCCATCAACTTCCGCAATGCTCCGACGGTCGCCTATAGCGGTGAGCTCGATAAGCAGAAGCAGGCCGCCGACGTGATGGCCCGCGAGATGGGTAAGCTCGGCATGGAGCTCACCCACATCATCGGGCCGCAGACCGCCCATAAGATCCACCCTGACTCCATGGTCGAGATCGAGCGCCGCCTCGCCGCCATCGCTGCCAACGGCCGCGTGCGCACGCCGAAGGAAGTCTCCTTCGCCACCTACTTCTTGCGTTATGACCGCATGCATTGGGTCCGGGTCGACCGCATGGTCGAGCACTGGCAGAAGGCCCAGGTCGACGCCAAGCTGGTCGACGAGCGCTCTATCGAAGTAAAGACTTCGAACGTCGCTGGTCTCACCCTCGACTTCGCTTCCGGTGATGCCGTGCAGTCCCAGTTCGCCCCGACCGCCGTGACCATCGACGGCCAGAAGGTCCTGACTTCAGTCAAGGCTGGTTCCGACCGCTCCTGGAAAGCGACCTTCGCCCGGGCGGCCAAGAACGGCGAGTGGACGCAGGTCTCCGCCTACGACGACCAAGGCGCCCGCAAGCGCCATGGTCTTTCTGGTCCCATCGACGATGCCTTCATGGACTCGTTCCTTTATGTCGCTCCGACCGGCCAGCCCTTCAACGCCAAGGTCGGCGGCTGGGTGAAGTCCGAGATGGAGCGCGCCGCCCGTGAATGGCGTCGCCAGTTCCGCGGCGATGCGCCCACGAAGACCGATACGCAGGTTAAGGACGAGGACATCGCGAAGAGTAACCTCATCCTCTGGGGTGATCCTTCTTCGAACGCCGTGCTCGCTAAGATTGTCGCTAAGCTGCCGATCCAGTGGACGGCCGACAAACTCGTCGTCGACGGCAAGACCTACTCGTCTGCCGACCATGCGCCGATTCTCGTCTACCCGAACCCTCTGAATCCTCAGAAGTACGTCGTGATCAATAGCAGTTTCACCTACCGCGAGTACGACTACCTGAATAATGCCCGCCAGGTCGCCAAGCTGCCGGATTGGGCTGTGGTCGACCTCAAGGTCGCCCCCGATGCCGTCGCGCCGGGCGCCGTCCCCGCGGCCGGTTTCTTCAACGAAGTTTGGCAATTCCGCTTTTCCAAGTAACTTCCTTTCCCATACCCATGGCTATCATTACCGAAAAAGATCTCCAACCCACCTATGATGTAATCGTCGTCGGTTCCGGGGCCGGAGGCGGACAGTCGGCTTACACGCTCACCATGAACGGCGTCAAGGTCCTCATGCTTGAGGCGGGTCGTAATTACGATCCCGTCACCGAGACTCCGATGTTCCAGACCCATGCGCAGATGCCTTTGCGCGGCATGTCGACCAAGGAGAAACCGTTCGGCTTCGTCGATGCGACCGTCGACGGCGGTTGGAACGTCCCTGGCGAACCCTATACGCAAGCTTCGGATAATCCGGACGAACGTTTCATGTGGTGGCGCCCGCGCATGCTCGGTGGCCGTACCAACCACTGGGGACGTATTTCGCTGCGCAACGGACCATACGATTTTAAACCGCACTCGCGCGATGGTCTCGGGGTGGATTGGCCGATCGGTTACGACGACGTCGCTCCGTATTACGACAAAGTGGAAATGCTCATCGGCGTTTACGGTTCGAATGAAGGCCTAGAGAATACACCTGACTCGCCGAATGGCACTTTGTTGCCGCCGCCGAAAGCACGCGCGGGCGAGTTGTACGTCAAAAAGCATATCGCCAAGTTCGGCATGCCCGTGATTCCGATCCACCGCGCCATCCTGAGCACCCGTCAGGACCACTTAAATTTCCCGGCACGGCTTCACCCGAACAATCCCAAGGCGCAAAAAATCATCGCGAAGGCGATGCAGGAGCGCGCCGCTTGTTTCTGGGCGACGGATTGTGGTCGCGGTTGCGCAATCAAAGCGAATTACCAATCCACGACCGTGCACCTGCCCCCAGCGCTCGCGACGGGTAACTTGGACATCCTTTGCAACGCCCACGCACGTGAGGTCACCGTGGATGCCGCGGGCAAGGCCAACGGTGTAATCTATATCGACAAGGCCACTGGACAGGAACGCGCCGTCAAAGCTCGTGCCGTCGTATTGGCCGCCAGTTCTGCGGAATCTTCACGAATCCTGCTGAACTCGAAATCCTCCCGTTACCCGCAAGGTTTGGCGAATACCTCAGGCGAAGTCGGTAAGAACATCATGGACACGGTGGGTACCGGTCTGGGGGGTCACATGCCCGCCTTTGAAGGCTTGCCGGTGCACAACGAAGAAGGGGCAGGGACGCACGTCTACATTCCTTGGTGGCTTTATAAAGATGCCAGCAAGCTCGGCTTTGCGCGCGGCTATCATATCGAATTCGGTACGGGTCGACGCATGCCCAGCTTAGGCGCCGGCGGAGCCAGTCCGGGTTACGGCAAGAGCTATAAGGAAGAAGTGCGTCGCACCTATGGAGCCGGCATCGGCTTTTCCGGCCGTGGCGAGATGATCCCCAACAAGGATTCCTTCTGTGATATCGACCCCGTGGTGAAAGATAAGTTCGGTATCCCCGTTCTTCGCTTCCATTGGAAATGGTCTGAGCATGAGACGCGGCAGGCCGCGCACATGGAGGCTACTTTCGCGATGATCATCGAGGCTATGGGGGGTAAGTGCAATAAGCCCGAAACAGATGGCAACAAGGCCATCGAGCCGCCGGGTTCGATCATCCACGAAGTGGGCGGCACCATCATGGGCGCTGATCGCAAGACTTCGGTTACCAATCAATGGAACCAATGCTGGGATGTGCCGAACCTCCTGGTCAATGACGGCGGTCCTTTCTGCAGCAACGCCGACAAAAATCCCACCCTCACCATCATGGCCTTGGCTTGGCGGGCCAGCGACCATCTCATCGAAGAGATGCGCAAGGGAAACATTTAAGCAAAACGATCATGGAAAATAACTCTCCCGAAACCCCACCACGCATCGATCGTCGCCAGGCCTTGAAGTGGCTCGGCGCGGCGGCCGCCGCCTTAACCCTGAGCGATCAGCTCAAGCTCTTCGGCGCCAGCGCCAAGAAGCTGAAATTGGTCAGTATGGCCGACCCGCGCAGCCCGACCAACGCCAAGCTGATCGGCACCGACCCGTTGCTGAATCATAACTACACGCCCGGCGAACTCTGGCCTTTGACGCTGACCAATAAACAACGCATCGCGGCGGCGGCCTTGATCGACTTGATTCTGCCACCCGAGCCAGGCGATAAGTTGCCTTCCGCTCTGGGCGTCCAAGACTTCGTCGACGAATGGATCAGCTCTCCTTACGAAGAGACCAACAAAGATCGGCCGATCATCTTAGTAGGGCTCGATTGGCTTGATGCCGAAGCTCAGAAACGCTTCCATAAGGATTTCGTGGCCATCACCGAAGCGCAAAAATGTCAGATTGCTGATGACATCTGCGGCAAGACCGCGGTGAAGAAGGAATTCAAGAACCAACAGAACTTCTTCTCCCGTTTCCGTTACCTTGCAGCCAGCGGCTATTACACCACGCCGCAAGGCTGGAAAGATATCGGCTACGTCGGCAATGTTCCCAGTGTAGATTTCGCCGGCCCGACGCCTGAAGCCTTGAAGCACCTGGGATTGGCTTAAGAGCGAGGGCTTGAGGCCCTGAGGTCACGAGGACACGATAGGTAGGGACAGTACCACGTGCTGTCCTTTTTTTGTGCCCCAGTGTCATCCGGCCGCCATGCGGCGGCGTGTGACTCAGGACTTCTCCTTACGCGTCAGTATCTGTACCCAGGCCACGCCAGCGATCGTCACGGCTCCGCCGATGAGAGTTAGCGGGGTCGGTTGTTCCTTGAGGAATAGCCAGCCGAAGAATACCGAGAATGCGGGAATCGCATAGACCGAGCTAATGGCGGTCGCAATCGGGATCTGACTGAGCACCCACGCGAACAGGGTGTAACAGAGTGCGGCGGGCACGACGCCGAGGAAGATGAGGTGAGAAAGTCCGTTCGCCGAGAGGTGACACACCGCTTCGGGAAGATTGTGGGAGAAGGGGAGCAGGCCGAGTGTGCCGAACCAGATGGCCCAGGTCGTCACATCCAAGGCGTGGTAGCGTCGGGTGAGTGCCTTGTTGATCAAGGTCTGAATCGCGGAGGAGAGGGCCGCGCCGAGAATGAGAATCGTGCCTAAATTGAGGGTAAATCCTGCCGAACCGCCGATTGCCGTCATGATTACCCCCACCAGTGAGATCAGGATGCCGATCCATGCCACTAGGCTGACCGTTTCGCGTCGGAGGAGTACGCCGATGATAATGACGATGATCGGCTGGAACGAGATGAGGAGGGATCCTGTGCCAGCGTCGACGGTCTTCTCGCCGAAATTGATACCCAAGTTGTAGAAGCAGAAGCCAAAGAGGCCCAGCAAGGCCACGAGTCCGAGATCAGACCGGGCGGGTAACGGACGTCCGCGATACAGCCATACCGGGAGCATTACAATCGAAGCGATGAGGTAGCGCAGAGCGCCCAGCTGACCCGCATCCAACTCCTTGAGCACGGTCCGCACGCTTACCCACGACATACCCCAGGCGATGATATTAAAGAGCATGGCCGCATAGGCCAAGCGGGGGATGCGTGTTGAGTTCACGAACGGCAACCGATCAGCTCGATCAACTTATAGGCGCAAGCTTGGGCGAACTCCTTGTCGTTGATCGCGAGGTCGAACTCCTGCACCGGAACCTTGGCATTAGACTTGAGCGCCGTAAAGAGGGCCTCATCGGCGGCGCTATCGTGGAAAGGTTGACCGGGTGCACTGATCACGGAAATCGCTTTACGCGGAATCATGATAGCGGTGCCAGCACGGTAGCTGTTGGCCTTGTTCGCGATAATCTCGCCAAGCTGTCGGCATTCGTCGGCAGTCGTGCGCATGAGCGTGATCTGCGGGTTATGAATATAGAAATTACGTCCCTTGAATTTCTCGGGAATCGAAGCCATCTCGCCGAAGTTCACCATGTCGAGGCAGCCTGGGGCGACGACCACGGGGATGTTCGCCTTGGCGGCAGCATCCATGCGTTCGGGTCCGCCGTTAAGCACCCCGCCGACCAGCTCATCGGCCCATTCGGTCGTGGTGAGGTCGAGTACGCCCGCGACGATGCCGCTCTCGATGATTGATTCCATGATGCGCCCGCCCGTACCGGTGGCGGCGAAGACGAGGACTTCATAGCCCGCCGCTTCGAGGACTTTCTTGGCTTCGGTTACACAGGTAGTCGTATTGCCGAACTGGCTGGCGACGATGAGGGGTTTGGCGGCGCCGACTTCGGGGGTGACACCGACCATGCCGCAGATGGCACCCGCGGCCCGAGTGAAAATGACGCGCGAAAGGCGATTGAGCCCGGCGACGTCAGCGATGCTGGGCATCATCATGATATCTTTCGTGCCGAGATAAGGTGCGATATTTCCAGCCGCCAAGGTCGAAACCATGAGCTTAGGAAAGCCGAGGGGCAGGGCGCGCATGGCGGCCGTGCCGATGGCGGTGCCGCCTCCGCCTCCGAGGGAGATGATACCGTGGATCCGTCCGTCGGCAGCCAGCTTCGATACGAAGGCCGGGGCCGCGTGGGTCATCGCGACGACGCAGACGCCGCGGTCCTTCTTGGCTATCAGCGAAGCGAGATCGAGGCCGATGGCGGCCGCGACTTGTTCACGGGTGATATCAGGCTGGACCGTGGCCGGGCCGCCCGTGCCGACGTCAATCAGCAAGGTCTGATGGCCATGCTGGGCGATGAGTGCCGCCACGAAGGCATGTTCTTCGCCCTTGGAATCAAGCGTGCCGAGAACTGCAATCGTGGCCATGGTCGGTTCAGAAGAACTTACGCTTCACCGGAATTTGCTTAAAGCGTTGGGTTAGATCCGTGAGCGATTGTTCGACCGCCATCCGCTCGAGACTCGAGGCCCCCACGAAACCATCGGTGTCGGTATGCTCATTGATATACGCGGCGTCTTCGGGCGTATTGATCGGTCCGCCGTGGCTGAGGAAGATGAGGTCCTTGCGGACGGACTTCGCGGCGTCGATGATACCTTGAGTGATCTTCGCCGCCTCAGGCAGGCTCATCGTGGCGTTGGTCACGCCGATCGAACCGCCGACCGTGGTGCCCACGTGGGCGATGATGACGTCGGCGCCGGCTTCGGCCATGGCTTTGGATTCTTCCGGGGAGCCGACGTAGACGATGGTAAACATCTCCATCTTGCGGGCGAGGGCGACGGTCTCGAACTCCTTCTGCACGCTCATGCCGGTCTCCTCGAGGACTTGCCGGAATTTGCCGTCGATGATGGTGTGGGTCGGGAAATTATTGATACCGGAGAAGCCCATGTCTTTCACCTTGCCGAGCCAGTGCCACATGCGGCGTCGTGGATCGGTGGCGTGGACGCCACAGATGACGGGGATTTCTTCGACGACTGGGAGGACTTCATATTCGCCAATCTCCATCGCGACGGCATTCGCATCACCATAGGCCATCATGCCGGCCGTGGAGCCGTGGCCGGCCATGCGGAAACGGCCGGAGTTATAGACAATGACCAGATCGGCGCCGCCGCGTTCGATGAATTTGGCGCTGATGCCAGTGCCGGCGCCGGCCGCGATAATCGGCTTGCCCTTCGACATCGTGTCGCGGAGGCGGGCGATGACTTCGGTGCGGGTGTAAGGGTTTCCTTTTCCGGTCCAGGGGTTGGGCATAGTAGTATGAGAGGGGGTGAGTGTGGTCAGGGTTGCGCTTGGAAACTTCAGCGCTTATGCAAGGGGAGTGGCCCGTAAGAGCGATTTAAATCATTACAGCGAGACGCAACTCCGTCATTCCGAGACGGACATCGAGAACCCACGTTCCCGAAGGAAAATCGTGGTAGCGGCGGATTATAAGGATGAACGCCCATGGGTGCTTTCCGGGGTGCGTTGCAAGGAACTGGGACTCTTTGAAATCGCCCACTTGGGCGTGGCGGAGATGCTCGCGCCTTATGAGGTCGTCCGGGCGAACCAGAGCGGTGCCTTCTTCATGGCTTGTCTGTCCGGGCGGGGGCAAATCTGGGTCGACGGCCGTTGGCGGACCCTCTCGGCGGGCCAAGCTTGCCTGCAACCTGCAGGTATCCGTAATTCTTTTCGCATCGGTCGAAGTAAGCGCTGGGATTTTTGCTGGGTACGTTTCAGCGGAGGCGTTCGTTCCAATACAATCTTCCGGGCCAGCTCACCGGTACTTTCCGACTTCGATGCCGAACCCTTACGAGCTGCCATCACCGGACTCATCGCCGAACTCAAGGGCGCCAAAGTATCTCGGCGTAATCACCAGTGGATCGAACTGGCCTATGATTATGTGCGAAGTTTCGCCGGCAGTTTCCGGGGCGATCCGCGGGTGCAGCGCCTGTGGGATGAGGTGCATGGTCGCCTTGATTTCGCCTGGGACACCCAGTCGCTGGCTCGTGAATCTGGACTGAGCTTCGAGCACCTTCGTCGCCTTTGCCTGAAAGAGATCGGCCGCACGCCGATGAATCATCTGACCCATCTACGGATTCAGCAGGCGATTCGGTTTATCA
>JAPLTU010000028.1:12373-18994 GCA_026397965.1 Verrucomicrobiota bacterium
TCCGACGACAAACTGGCCGTGATTGCCCGCAAGGTCGGTTTCGCGAATGGCAATAGCTTTTCTTCGGCCTTTAAAAAGTTGACCGGCCACGCCCCGTCCCATTTCAGAGCCGAGGTCTGAAAATCATCCCAAATGTGCATCTGAGATAGGTCTAGTTGTGGTTCGGGGAGTCGCTAAGTCTTGTAGGTATCGGTCGGGTTACTTTGATGTAGGTATGCTTTCCCGCTTCGCCTCCCTTCTGCGCCTAGCCATGGTCTGTGCCACCGCCGTGCTTGGCGCCGCCCCGATCAAGGTCACCGTCATCTCCGATGATCATGCTGCGGTTAAATCGCTCGTAGCAGAACTCACCGCCGCCGGCGCTATCGTGATCGAGGCGAATCGCCCGAGCGAAATCATCGACACGAAGCACGACAAGGACGAAGTCATCGTTCTCTATCGTAAGGACTATGTTCCGTATGAAGTCGGCGATCGGGCCGCTCTTGCGGATCTCTCTCTCCGCGGTATCAGCTTCGTCGCGCTGCGCGGCGCCATCGCCGGACCTTCGGCCAGCTGGGCTAAAGATACTTTCGGTGCGGGTTGGACGCCAGATAGCCGACGCTTCCGCGCCCTGATGATGCTCAATGTGCGCACCGACTCTCATCCATTGGCCAAGGATGCTTCCACTTTTGATGTCACCGACCAGACCGTTTTCGAACTCGATCACAACGAGAAGATTCAAGTGCTGGCTTCATCGTTCACTTCGAAGGTCGGTGCCAACCGCAAGAAGATCGCGGAAGTCGCCGATAAGGCCTCGGTCTATGACATCCAGCCCCAGGCATGGGTCTACGAGAACGACCGCCTTCGTTCCGCAGTCTTTCTGCAGGGTGAGGCCGCGACGCTCGCGCACGCCAGCTACCGCACCTTTATCAAGCGGGGTATCGCCTGGGCGGCCCGTCGCGCCAATGTCGATGAACTCTGTAGCCCGAAGGACCTCGTGGACATGCGTTACCCAGTCGGCGGCCCCAGTCGCGCTGAAAAGGCCATCGCCGCTTTCCAGATGCAACCGGGCTTCAAGGCCAGCGTCGTTTCGACCGAGCCTCTGATTAATAAGCCCATCGCCATCCAGTGGGATGAACGCGGTCACCTGTGGGTGGCTGAGACGCCAGAATATCCGAACGGCCGTCGCCCGCTCACCGCCGAATCCTGGCGCGAGGGCGGTGTGCTCGTGCCTGGCAGCTACGACCGTCCGGCGCAGGACAAAATCAGTATCCTGTCTTCCAGCAAAAATGACGGCGTCTTCGATCAAAAAAAGATTTTCCATGAAGGACTCGAATTGATTACCGGTTTCTGTCACTACAAGGATGGCGTCATCGCCGTCTGCCAGCCCCATATCGTCTGGCTCCGCGATACGGATGGCGACGGCAAGGCCGATAAGGAAGTGATCCTCTACGGCGGCTTCACCCCGGGCGACACGCACTTCGTGGCCAATCACTTTGTCCTCGCTCCCGACGGCTGGGTCTACGCCAGTAACGGCGGCGGCGGCGAAGTCTTCCCCGCCTCCAATCCCGAGCGCGTGGTCCGCATCTCCTCCGGAACCTTCCGTTTTAAGCCGGACGGGTCGGCCATCGAACAGATCGCCTCGCAGGGTGGGAATAGCTTCGGCAACGAAGTCACGAGCAAGATGGAACTCTTCCATGGCAAGGCGACCAACGGTAACCCGATTCAGCACGTTGTGCTGCCCGAGTCCATTCTCGCCAAGGCCCCGGGCACGCCGGCCAAGGCCTTTAGCTCCGTCAATCCGCGTCGTCCCGTCTTGCGCACCGATCTTCCTGACCGCGCCCCGCTCCTCCAGATTGACCAGGTCGGCTATTACACCGCCGCTTGCTCCGTGGCCGTGCAGGAGCATGGCGCCTGGCCGGCAGAATATCGCGACGCCATCTTCACTTCCGAGCCGATTCTCGATATCATCCACTTTGAAAAGCTGCTGCCGAGTGGTCCGACCTTCTTGGGTGAAGTCACCATCAAGGACCGCGAATGGCTACGTTCCATGGACCATTGGTTCTGTCCGATCGACGTCTCGTTCGGTCCGGACGGCGCGATGTATATCCTCGATTTTTATACCCCCGTCGTCGCGCACAATGATACTCGCGGCCCGCTGCACAGTAAGTCCGGCGCTTCTGTGCGCCCCGACCGCGAACACTATTTCGGTCGCATCTACCGGATCCAACATGAGTCCGCGAAGAAGTTCGAGATTCCCGATCTTGCGAAGGCCGATGTCGCTGGTCTCGTCGCCGCCTTTGATCATCCGAATAAGGTTGTGCGCTTTAACGCCCTGCGCGTGCTGATGGATAAGGACGCTGGTCTGCTCGCCTCCGCCGTCGGCCCTCTCGTGATTAAGGTCCGCAGCGACGCCAAAGCGGAAGCTCGGATCCAGGCACTCTGGGCTCTCCAGCGTCTTGATCGCCTCGAGGATGGCCTGCTCCGTGCTCTTTGCGCCGATGCTGACGCTGATGTGCGCAAGAACGCCTTCCTCGTCGCCGAGGCCAGCCACAGCAAGCTGCCGACCGAAGTCTTCGCCAAGGCCCTGGACGACGCTGAACCGCGGGTCCGCTTGGCCGCCCTGCGCGCCATGGGCGCCGCACCGCTCGAAGCCTCTGCTGGTGCTCTCCTGCTGTCTGCTCAGGCCCGACTGACCGATGACTGGTCCAAGGCCGCTGCCACGGCCGCTGCGGCCGCTAATCCCGGTCCTGTCCTGGCTGGCATCCTTGGTGGTCAGTCCGATGCCGCTGCGGCCGAGTTCGCCCGCACGCTCGCCGCTTCCCTGAATGGAGATGACGCTTCGCTCGTGCTTACCGCCGCTGCCAAGTCCGCGAATAAACCGGTCGCGGTCGCCGTCATCCGTGAGATCGCTTCCCGTCGTGTAGCCGCTCCGGCTTTGCTCGACTCCTCCCGTGTCGCCTTGCGCACGTTGCTTGCCAGCCCTGATGAAGCCATTTCTGGAACGGCCGCCTCAATCGCCGCGCTCTGGTTTACCGACGGTAGCCTGAAGTCTGAACTGGCCGCGGTCGCCGCCCGTCTGGTACCCGTGCTCACCGATGGTAAGGCTTCGGTCGAAGCGCAGGTCGCCGCTGCTCGCGTACTCGTCCTGCTCCGCGATACGAATCCGCAGGTCCGCCCGGCTCTCGCCCAAGTTCTCGTTGGTTCGCAACAAGCCGCTGCCGTCGCTACGGCTGGCGCCCTTGCCGCTACTGGCGATGCGTCCGTTGGTAAGATGCTCTACGCGGCTTTACCAAAATCGACCGGACCCTTCCGCTCCACCTTGTTCTCCGCCCTTGTCGGTCGCTCGGAGTGGGCCGGACTGGTGCTCGACGCCTTGGAAGCCAAGTCGCTCTCCGCGATGCAACTCGGGCCCATGCAGGTCTCGCAGCTCGTCCGCCATCCGGACGAAGCCGTGGCCAAGCGCGCCGCCGCGATTCTCTCGAAACTCAACGCTGGCAGTAGCCCGGCCAAGGAAGATCTCGTGGCTAAGTTGCTTCCCGAGGTCGAGAAGCCCGGCGACATCCCCAAGGGCAAGGAACTCTTTGCTGGGGTCTGTCAGACCTGCCATAAGATTGGGGACGTCGGCAACGACTTCGGTCCGAACCTTCAGGGTATCGGTTCGCACCCCGCGGCGGAATTGCTGGTGCATATTGTGGATCCGAACCGTATGGTCGACGACGAGCATCGCACTTGGAACTTTAAGATGAAGGACGGCACCCAGTATTCCGCCCTCATCGGTAGCGAGAACCCCAGTTTCGTGAAGCTCAAGCTGCCGGCAGGCCTGTCGGCCGAACTCAAGGTCGGTGATATCGTCAGTCGCGAGCGCAGTCCAAACTCTCTCATGCCTGAAGGCTTCGAGGCCCTTGGAGCCGAAGGCCTACGCAACGTCATCGCCTACCTCCGCAGCGTCGCCATCAGCCCCGAGGGCGTGACCGTGGGACGTTTCCGCCTGCTCGACCTTGGTGCTGCCTTCACCGCTTCGACATCCACCGGTCTTTATGCCAAAAAGGAATCTAAGAATGACACCTTGCCCTTCGCGAAGTTCGGCCAAGTCGAGTCCAATGGCGTCCCGTATAAGGTCGTCGACCCCAAGACCGCTAAGGACGGCCTGAACGTCATCGTCCTCAAGGGGGGTGCCTTCAAGGAGGCTTATTCGCGGACGTTGCCCCAGAAGGTTGAGATTCCGGTCGGCTCCGTGGCCAATCGCATTCACTTCCTCGGCGCCGTCGGTGGCTGGGGCGCGCATGGCGATGCCATCGCCATGATTGCTGAAGTGCATTTCCTCAGCGGCAAGGTGCAGAAGAAGATCTTTTACGGAGGCGTCGACTTTGCCGACTACAACGGCACGGGCGACGTCCCTCGCTCCAAGTCTGCCCGCCAGCTCCTCACCGGTGATGGTCGCCAGGTGCGCACGCATTGGATCCCGGTCGAGAGCAACGAGATCATCGATAAGCTCGTCCTGAGCTCCGCTGACACTGAGATCGCCCCGACTACGGTAGCAGTCACGATCGAGATCGGCGGTCCGCCCAACCCGCCCGCAGGCAAGGACGACGGCGCGCCCAAGGCCGGCAAGAAGAAGGGCAAGGCCAACGACGGACCCAGCGACCTTCTGCCCAAGGACAATCCCAAGACCACTCAGGCTTTCGGTCAGGCCTTCGCCCCTCGTAAGGCTGGCCAGCTCCGCGTGCTCTTCGCCGGCGCCGGTAGCTCGCATAACTTCCCCGCGTTCTTCCTCGGCACCGATGCGCTGACCGCCAAGGCCGCTGGTTACGATGTCGCTTCAACGCCTAACCTGAAGGAAACCCTCGCGCTCCTTCCCCAGGCTGACCTGTTCGTGTTCAGCGGTAACCATGGACAGTTCGGCACGCCTGAGTTCCAGAAGGCCATCCGCGACTTCGCGGCCGCCGGGAAGGGCATCGTCCTCCTGCACGCCGCCACCTGGTATAACTGGCCGCTTGAGACTAAGTATAATGAGGATTTCGTCTGCGGCGGTACGCGTAATCACGGCCATAGTGATTTCACCTTCACCGTCACCAAGCCCGAGCACCCGATCATGAAGGGCGTCCCCGCTACCTTCGTGATCAATGACGAGAGTTATAATATCGAGCTGACCCGCCCCGAAGGCGCGGAAGTCCTGGGCACGATTCCTCGTCAGACCCCTAAGGAAGGCCTGTCGAACATCCTGCCGTCCGTCTGGACCGTGAAGTATCCCGGCACCAAGGTCGTCTGCATCGCCCTCGGCCACGACGAGAAGTCGCACGACCATCCGGCCTACAGGCAGCTCCTGCTGAACTCCCTCACCTGGGTGTCACAGAAGTAAGCGGCATGTTTCTCCCCCTTGTCACCGTGTCCCCCTGTCACCTTGCCCCCTAATCTAATGGTCTACCACTACGGAACTTTTGTTTTCAAGCAGGGTGTCACCCCGGCCCAGATCGACCAGTGCTTCGCCGAAATGCGCAGCATGGTCGGCAAGATCCCCGGGCTGCTTTCCATGCAGCATGGTGTCTATCAGAGCCCCGAGGGTCTGAATGACGGCTTTACCCACGGGTTCGTCATGACCTTTGACACCCCGCAGAGCCGCGATCGCTATCTCCCGCACCCCGAGCACGAGCGCGTGAAGTTAATCGTCGTCCCGAACCTCGAACGCGTGATGGTCTTTGATTTCACCGTCTGAGAACTGGTACGGTGAGCAGTCAGGCGAACAGGCGATGTCGTAGGCATCGGGCGGAGCCAATCCCTTCCGATTCGCACCGCGGCCCGCGACGAAGGGTTAGCTTCTAGGTTTAATCCATCGGTCCGCTTGCCCGGAGCCCGAGGATCGTATCCGCTCGCTGGCTATATTCGCGGAACTGCGCGGCGTTCTCTGGTCGCTTAATATCCAGGTCGAAGGTTGGGATCATCGCCTTCATCCGCGCATGCCCCTCTGGGCTGGCGAGCAAGGAGGGGAAGCATTTCCTGATGACCTCGAGCACAATGTTTACCGAGACCGAGGCGCCAGGCGAGGCTCCGAGCAGCGCGGAGATGCTGCAAGCGGCATCGGTGATGACCTCGGTGCCGTAGTGGACAATGCCGGCCTGACCATCCGTCTTCTTGATGGCCTGCACCCGAATGCCTGCGTCGATCAACTTCCAATCCGCAGCCTGGGCGGCCGGATAGAAAATCTTCAGCACCTCGATGCGGTTCCGCATGCTCTGCGTGCCTTGCTGGATGAGGTAGCGGACAAGGTCGAGGTTATGGATGCCAATATTGACGAGGGTCGTGAGGTTGTCCGGACGAATGGAGAAGGGCAGGTCGGTGTAGCGGCCCTTCTGGTGCAGAAACTTCGTCGTCCAGGCGGCGAAGGGACCGAAAAGCAGCGTTTTCCTGCCATCCAAGATGCGGGTGTCGAGGTGCGGCACGGCCATCGTCGGGGCCGCGGCGAGCGGTTGACCATAGACCTTCGCCTGGTGCTTCTCGACGATTTCCGGATTGTCGCAAATGAGCCACTGGCCGCCGATAGGGAAACCGCCTAGGCCCTTTGCCTCCGGAATGCCGGACATCTGTAGCAGCGGAAGCGTGCCGCCGCCCGCGCCAACAAAGACGAACTTGGCGCGGTTTGTCCGA
>JAPLTU010000029.1 GCA_026397965.1 Verrucomicrobiota bacterium
ACCAGGAATCGTCTACCCATTCGACGACACCCGCCGCCGAAGGTAAAGGCGCCTGGAAGGCCTGTAAGCCCGAGAACGTCGGCAGCTTCTCCGCCATCCTTTATTTCTTCGGTCGCGAAATCCATCAGGACCTCGGCATCCCGGTCGGCTTGATTAATACCTCCGTCGGCGGCACGCCCATCGAATCGTGGGTCTCCGCCGAGGCACAGTCCTCTGACCCGGAAACCAAAGCCAACTTCGACGCTAAGATGAAGGACTACCTCGCCTTCGACGAAGCCAAGGCTCCCGAACTCTTCAAGAAGCAGACCGCCATCTGGAAAGCCGCCGTCGCCAAGGCTAAGGCCAACGGCACCCCCTTCGTAACCCCGGCACCTAAGGATCCCCTCGCAATGCGCAAACTCAAGGGCGGACCAGCCGGGCTCTTCAACGGGAAGGTCGTCAATCTCGTCCCCTACACGCTCCGCGGCATGCTCTGGTATCAGGGCGAAGGCAACGCGGGCGCCGGCGCCGGACTCTACCACAAGCAACTCTCCCAACTTGTCACGAGCTGGCGCACGCTCTGGAACGACGAAGTTCCTTTCGCTTGGGTTCAGCTCCCTAACTACACCTCACCCGGCGAAGGCTGGCCACGCGTCCGCGAGTCGATGATGAAGACGCTCGAACTCCCGAAGACTGGCATGGCCATCACGATCGACCTCGGCGACGCCAAAGACATTCACCCGAAGAATAAACAGGAAGTCGGCCGTCGGCTTTCCCTCTGGGCGCTCGGCACGGTCTACGGCAAGAGCGTCCCCGCCATCAGCGGCCCGCTCCCCGCCGGCTCCTCGATCAACGGCAACGCGATTACAGTTTCTTTCAAACACACGAACGGCGGACTGAAGTCCATGAACGGTAGCGCCCTCACAGGCTTTCAGATCGCCGGCGAAGACAAGCAATGGAAAGTCGCCGAAGCGAAAATCGTCGGTGAGACCGTCGTCGTCAGCAGCGCCGAAGTCGCTAACCCTGCGGCCGTCCGTTACGCCTGGAAAGATTGGCCAGAATACAGCCTCGCCAACGGCGCTGGCCTGCCCGCCTCGCCCTTCCGCACCGACGACTGGCCGGTACCCGTCGCCAAGAAGTAAGGCTCCTTCACGCATTATCCTCGCCAACAAAAGCGAGGCCGACTGACATCCCAGCTGATGAAGAATCTTCTGGGATGTTTTCTTTCAGGGTTGCTCGCCTTGACGCTACGCGCGAACGAAACCGATCGCGATTTGATCGTGTACGGCGGAACGCCCTCTGGACTCATCGCTGCGGTGGCCGCAGCGCGTGAAGGCCTCACCGTCACGGTTCTCGAACCTTCTCGCTGGATCGGCGGAATGGTCACCGGCGGGCTTTCTAAATCTGACATCGGCAAACCCGAGACTATCGGCGGTTACACACGCGAGTTCTTCACCCAGGCCGCGAAGGACAATGATCCCAAGTTTCTCTGGTACGCCGAGCCCCACCGTAACATGGAAGCATTTCGCGCGCTGCTCACCGAAGCCAAGGTCGAAGTCATCACCCATGTCGGATTGAAATCCGTCCAACGCGAAGGCCAGCGCCTCAGCCGTCTCACGACCCTCGACGGACGGATCTTCCGCGGCCGGCAGTTCATCGATGCGACCTACGAAGGCGACCTCATGGCCGCCGCCGGGGTCAGTTTCATCATCGGACGCGAGAGCCGGACACAATACGGTGAACGTTTGGCCGGATATTTTCCGATGCCCATTCGTCCCCGAAGCGAAGAAGTGATGAGCAACGACTGCCCCAGCATCGGCGGCAAGGGCCCCAGCTATATCCATGGCACGCCAACGGACATCTCCGGCCTCGACAGCAAGGGACAACCGATCGCCGGAGTAAACGTCGCCCCGCCTTTACAACCCGGTGATGCCGACCAGCTCACACAGTCTTATAATTTCCGCATCTGCGTCACGCAACGCCCAGACCTGAAGCTCCCCTTCCCCAAACCCGCGCACTACGATGCGCAGCGTTACGAGCTCCTCCTCCGCCTCATCCAAGCCCATCCCGCCATTCCCTTCGGTCGCCTCTTCCATCTCGGAGAAATCGCTGACGGTAAATACGACCTCAACGCCCAAGGTCTTTTCTCTACCGACTACCCCGGAGCCAACACGGACTACCCAGGCGGTGACACTACCACAAGAGCCCGGATTCTGCAGGAGCATCTCGACCACAACCAAGGGCTCTTCTGGTTCCTCTGTCATGATGCGCGCGTCCCCCTAAAGCTCCGCGAACAAGCGAACACCTGGGGCCTCTGCAAAGACGAATTTACCGACAATGCCGGCTGGCCTTATGCGCTCTATGTTCGCGAAGCCCGCCGTATGATTGGCGAATACGTGCTCACGCAAAAAGACTTACAGCAAGAGATCACCAAGCCGGACACCGTGGCCATGGGTTCCTTCTTGATCGATTGCCATATCGTCGAGCGTATCTTGACTCCCGCGGGAATGGTACGCGACGAAGGATCTTTTCAAGACGAACCCGTCAAGCCTTACCAAATCCCCTACCGATGTCTCACGCCGAAGCGCAATGAATGCGAAAACCTACTCGTGACCGTCTGCCCTTCTGCTTCGCACATCGCCTACTGTTCCTTGCGTATGGAGCCCGTCTATATGGCCCTCGGTCAAGCTGCCGGGGTAGCAAGTGCGCTGGCCTTGCATGGCCACACCTCCGTGCAGTCGATCGACGTCCCCGTTCTTCAGGGAAAACTTCGCGCCCAAAAAGCCGTCCTTGAATTAAAGTCGGCGGAGGCGATGCGCTTCACGGGCATCGTGATTGACGATGAAGAGGCCGCCTTCACCGGAACCTGGGGAAGTTCTAATTTTGGAAAAGCCATCCATGCGATCAGTCGCCACGACGGTAACGATAACAAGGGGAAATGCGAAGCACGCTTTGAAACCCAACTACCTCACGAGGGCCGCTATCACGTTCGATTCGCCTACCTGCCGTCGGGCAATCGGGCGAGCAACGTACCCGTATGCGTCGTAGCGGCAACCGGAAGTCAGACCTTCCGCATCAATCAGAAGATCACGCCTGAACTCGAAGGCCATTTCATCGAACTGGGCGTCTTCGATTTTATAAAAGATAAACCGGCGCAAGTGATCATCAGTAATACGGACACCGACGGCTTCGTCTCGGTCGATGCCGTACAGTTCGTTCCGGCGGAGCCCGAAGTCATTAAATAAATCTCAGAGAAGAAAAAGCGAAGCCCATCGCTGCTTCTGAGCATTAGCCGCCGCCCCAATGAGGGTTGCCAGAGGTCGGGCAGCCGCCTACGACCTCGTTACCCCCAGAACCTTTGCCGCTGCGCGGGGTTACCCCTATATCCCTTACCCATGTTCGCCTTCGGCCTAACTATCTTTTGGGGAGCCTGCCTGCTCTTCCTCGTCCAACCTCTGATTGCCCGCTTTATCCTCCCTTGGTTCGGCGGCGGGCCAGCCGTCTGGACGACGTGCATGCTTTTTTTCCAAGTCCTGCTACTCGGAGGTTACGCCTACGCTCACTTCAGCATCAGTCGCCTACGCCCACGCCAACAAGTCATCCTGCATCTCAGTTTGCTGGCATTGGCGCTCATGCTCCTGCCCATCACCCCGAGTGACCTATGGAAGCCGGTGGATAGTCAAAATCCGGCCGGTCACATCTTGTTGCTACTCTTAGCGTGCATGGGCTTGCCCTATCTGGTGCTGTCCGCGACGGGTCCGTTATTCCAAGCCTGGTTCAGCGCCTCGCACCCCGGCGTGTCGCCCTACCGTCTCTACGCACTTTCGAACATCGGCTCGCTGCTGGCCTTACTGGGTTACCCGTTCCTGATGGAACCTAATCTCGGACGCCACGCTCAAGCGGTCTGGTGGTCCGTCGGACTCGGTATCTTCGCCATCTTGGCCACTTGGTGCGGCGTGACGGTATGGCAACGCGCAAGCTCGACGACGCTCGTCAAGGAAACGACGGACGAAGAGGAAGGTGTCATTTCAGGCTTCCAGCGCTTCCAGTGGTTCGCCCTGCCGGCATGCGGGGTCGTCTTACTTTTGGCGATCACGAATAAGATCTGCCAAGACATCGCCGTGATTCCTTTCCTTTGGGTTCTCCCGCTCGGACTTTATCTTCTTACCTTCATCATCAGTTTCGATAGTCCGCGCTGGTATCGCCGTCGCTTCTGGCTGCCGGCTTTGGTGGTGGCCCTCGCCGTGACCGCCTGGTTGATGCTGGGCGACCATACCATCACGGTCAGCGAATGGTTCGGGCCTCTGGCTTTCATCGTCGAAAAGGCGGAATCTGTCGGCACTTTCGCGAAACTCGGCCTCTATCTCACCACGCTCTTCATCAGCTGCATGGTCTGCCACGGCGAAGTCTATCGCCTGCGGCCTTCCGCCCGACGGCTCACCGGCTACTTCCTTTCGATCTCGGCCGGAGGTGCCGTGGGCGGCATGTTTGTCGCCGGAGTCGCTCCGTTGATTTTCCTCAATTACTTCGAACTACACATGGGGTTAATGATGCTGGCCACGCTCGTCTTGGGCGTACTTTATCGCGACCCTCGTAGCCCGCTCCAGCAAGGCACGCGCCGCTGGGCTTGGGTCCTTTTGCTCATCGGGCTGCCGCTTTTCGGTACGACTTTAGTCGTCGACACCTATTGCAGCCTGAAAGGCGCCAAGGAACTTTCCCGTAATTTCTCCGGCGTACTTAAGGTGAACGAATATTACGCCGGCGAGCCCGACCAACACCAGTTCAGCCTCCAACACGGCGGCACGCTGCACGGATTGCAATTCACCTCGCCTGAAAAACGCAAGATTCCCGCCACTTATTACACCGACAGCAGCGGCGTCGGCCGGCTGATGCGCACCCTGCATCCTGAAGGCGGACGAAAAATCGCCGTCGTCGGCTTGGGCACCGGTAGCATGGCCGCTTGGGGGCGCAAGGGCGACCAGATGCGCTTCTACGAGATTAACGACGATGTAGTGCGCCTCGCCCGATCCACTTTCACGTTCCTTGCAGACTCTGCCGCGAAAATTGAAGTAGTCATGGGCGATGCCCGACTCTCCTTGGAACGGGAAGCCGACCAGAATTACGATACGATCGTGCTCGATGCCTTTAGCAGCGACGCCATTCCGGTCCATCTGATTACGCGCGAAGCTTTTGAAACTTACCGCCGTCAGCTGAAACCCGGCGGGGTAATCGCGGTGCATATCTCGAATCGCTGCCTCAACCTCGAGCCGGTCGTATTGCAACTGGCCAAGCACTTCCAACTCACCCCCGCCGTGATTCACGACAGCGATGTCGATTGGGGCTTCGAGGACGACAGTTATAACGCGGCTTATTCTTCGGACTGGATCCTACTGTCCAAAGATAAGGCCTTGCTCGATCAGCCTTTCATCGCCTCCGGAATCAGCGAGCCAGAGGAAATCCCGAAATCCATGAGGCTTTGGACGGATGAGCAAAGCGACCTTCTGAGCATCCTGATGGTCGATGACCATACGTTCCTGAGCTGGCTAAAAGGACTCTAAATCAACCTCTTGGTTTTAGGGGGTTGAAATCGCTAAAAGGTCAGGCAAAGGTGTCACCCCCTCCCATGCGCAGCCTCCTCCCCGCTCTCCTCGCCTTCACGACTTCAGCCTTGTTCGCCGCTGACCCCGTCAAATTAACGTTGGAAGATTTCACCGATGGCTCTGGCGCCAAGCCCGCGGCCGGCTGGTCCACTGAAGAAGGCGGCGTCATCCATCTGACCCCGGCCAAAGGCACGTCCTTCCTCATCTCGAAGAAAGAATACTCCAGCTTCGTACTCGAATGGGACTGGAAGCTGGCCGACGCCGGGAACAACGGGATCAAATATTGGGTGACCAACATTAAAGATGCCAAAGGCAAAGGCGAATGGCTCGGTGTCGAATACCAGATGATCGACGACAACAAGCACCCTGACGGACTCAAAGGCGGCAGCCATAATACCGGCAGCATCTACGACCTCTTCGATTCCGCTAAGGACAAGATCCTGAAGCCGATCGGCGAATGGAACCATAGCCGCGTCGTCATCAAGGACGGCAAGATCGAACACTTCCTCAACGGTAAGACTGTCTCGTCAGCCGATGCGAACTCGGCCGAATGGAAAGAACACGTGACCAAGAGCAAATTTGGTAAGAAAAAGGACTTCGCCCCGGGGCACGGTAAACTGATGCTCACCGAACACGGCGACCCCTGCTGGTTCAAGAACCTCGTCATCACCGAGCTGTAAGCCCTTCGGGCCCCGTCGGACAGTCGCCGCACCCCATGAAATCTAAGCTTATTTTCATCGGGCTACTGCTGGCGTCGTTTAATCTTGGCGCGGCCGACCGCGAACCGAAAGCACCGCCCAAAGCTAAAACCCCTTCCCCTTGGGGATCATGGGTCGAGTCTGACTTCCCGTTTTTCTCCTCTATCCTCGACGCGCGCCGCGATGGACTCGGCAAAAACAACCTTACGCCGCGCGGGCTGATCATCAAGTTACCCAATGACTGCTGGGCCTGCTTTGACACCGACCTACTTCGCGTCTCCGCCGTCTGGCGTGGCAAGGGAGTGAGCGACAAGGCCCTCGCGCCCGGCTCCTATCTTGACCCGAGCCGCAAGACGCTCGGCGGCCAGTTCCCCGCGCCGCAACCTGAAGGAAAAATGTGGCTCGGTCACGCGATTATCCCTGGCTGGCAGCTCGGTACCACCGTCGACCACACCGACCCACGCTCGCCAGCCCCTTCGCCCGAAGAAGTCGGTCGAGGCCCCATTCCGACTTCGCTCGGACAGTTCCAGTCTGTGGAACTCGTCGGTGAGGACGTCGTGCTCACCTACCGCGTCGCCGATGCGACGATCCGCGAACTCTGGAATACCTCCGAGCACGACGGTCAGGTCGTGATCGAGCGCCATCTCGCCGTCTCCGCCCACGCGCAGGACCTGCTCCTCATCGTCGGCGCCCGCCACCAAGGCCCGTCCCAAGAAATCGAGACCGGCGTCACGGTCAGCGGCCCGGCCGAACTCGCCCCAGATGAGGATTTCTTCGTGGTAAAAGTCCCAGCCAATGCCAGCGCTGCTGCGATCTGCGTTTCGCTCTGCGACGAGCACCCTGCACCGAGCATCCCCGCCGTCCCTATCCCCTCAGGACCGACAACCCGCCGCTGGAAATCCACGGTCACGACCAAGATCGCCCTTAGCTCCGCCCAGGACACCTACGTCATCGATCACGTCGGCCTACCCGTCGATAACCCGTGGAAGCGTGCCGTTCGCACGGGCGACATCCAGTTCCTCAAGGATGGCACGGCGGTCGTCGTCACCCTCGACGGCGATGTCTGGCTGGCCCGCGGACTCAAGGAGAGCGCTTCCAAGGTGACCTGGCGTCGCTTCGCCTCCGGCCTGCATGAGCCGATGACCTGTGCCATCCGCGACGAACAGATTTATGTCTTCGACCGCAACGGCATCTGGCGCCTCCGCGATACGAACGGCGACGGCGAAGCCGACGTCCACGAACTCTTCTCGAACGCTTTCGCCCAGACAGCCGACATGCGCGAATTCCCGAGCACGCTTCGTCTCGCACCAAAAGGCGAGTTCGTCATCGGCAAAGGCGGCCAGGAAGCGACGACCCTCGGTAAGCATAACGGCAGCATTCTCCGCATCTCTGCCGACGGGCAGACGGCTACCTTAATTGGCTATGGTTTCCGCCAGCCCAACCTGTCGGTCCATCCGCGCACGGGCCTCGTCATCGCCAGCGACCAGCAGGGACAGTACATTCCCAGCACCCCGATCCACATCGTCAAGGACGGGCAGTTCTACGGCTTCCTGAGCGATAAGCTGCCCAAGGAGAAATACCCCGCCCCCATCGCCGAACCGCTCACCTGGATTCCCCATGCGGTCAACGCCTCCGCCCTCTCGCAGGTCTGGCTGTTCGACGCCAAGATGGGCGCGCTCAACGACGAAATGGTGCAGATCTGTTTCAACAAGCCCGACCTACTCCGCGTGCTCTGGAACCATCGCGGCTCCCGCCCGCAGGCCAGTGTCGTCAGCATCGCCAGCGACTTCGCCACGCCACCTCTCAACGGCTCGGTCAATCCCGCCGACGGCCAACTCTACATCGCCGGCTTCCAAATTGCCGGCTGGGGCAACACGCTCAAGACGCTAACGGGTATCGAACGCGTCCGCCATACCGGCGCACCTTCGCTGACGCCCCGCGAGGTCATCCCGACGGACCGCGGCATCCTCCTTCGTTTCGACGTACCCCTCGACGGTGCCAAGGCAATCAACCCCGATAACTACTCCTTCGCGACGTGGCACTATAAACGCGCCTACACCTATGGCTCGGCGCAATATAAGGCTGATGGCAAGACCGGCAACGACTGGCTCACGGCCAGCAGCGCCTATCTCAGTCAAGACGGCAAGAGCGTCTTCATCGGCGTACCCGGAATGAAGCCCGTCGAACAACTTCGCATCGGCTGGGCCATCGCTTCCGCCGCCGGCGCCGAGATGCGCCAGAACGCCTACACGACGCCGTACGAGTTTACGAAATTCGATCCCGTGGCCGAAGGCTTCGGCTCGATTGAAATTAACCTTACCCCGCGTGCCGCTGCCGCCAAAAAAGCCGAAGCCATCTCCGCCGACGAAGGCCAGCGCCTCGCCACCATGTTCGGCTGTGTCGCCTGCCACTCCGTCACGGATACGGCGATGGCCAACGTTGGCCCAAAGTGGAAGGGCCTGTTCGGCTCTAAGCGCGATTTTGTGACCGACAAAGGCAAGAAGGGTTCGCTCATTGCAGACGAGGCCTACGTCCGTGAATCGATCCTCGAGCCGAACGCCAAGAAGCATGCCTCCTTTGTGAAATCGGAATTCGCCATGCCCAGTTTTGCAGGGATTTTAAGCGACGCTCAGATTGAATCTTTGGTGCTGTATATGAAAACCCTGAAATAAAGCAGGTTGGCGGTTATTTCTCGCAACCCCGCGTGCTTTTCGCTGTTTGAAAGGGATGCGCTCCCCTCGCTTCCTCCCTGCCCTGTTGGCCGTATTGGCCACTGGCTACACCTCCCTGCTCGCCGGAGATTTCCGTCTCGGCTCGCCGATCTCCGATCACATGGTTCTCCAACGCGAGAAGCCCGTCGCCGTCTGGGGCTGGGCTGACGCAGGAGAGTCCGTCACGGTCGCTTTCGGCGGCCAATCGAAATCCGCCAGCGCTGCGGACGACGGTAAGTGGTCGCTCAAGCTCGACGCCCTTTCCGCCTCCGCTGAATCCCGCTCACTCGTCGTCACGGGCAAGTCTGGCCACAAGGTCGAAGTGAAGGACGTCCTCGTCGGTGAAGTCTGGCTCGGCTCCGGCCAATCCAACATGTCTTTCACCGTCCAATCTGCGAACAACTTCGCTGCCGAAAAGGCCGCCGCCAAATACCCGCTCATCCGTGAATACCACGAAGGGTCTTCCGCGATGACCGCACCGCAAGCCGAAGGCAAAGGTAAGTGGTCGGCCTGCGCCCCTGAGACGGTCGGAAGTTTTTCCGCCGTGCTCTATTTCTTCGGTCGCGAGATCCATCGCGAAGTCGGCGTACCCGTTGGCCTCATCAATACCTCCGTCGGTGGCACGCCCATCGAAGCCTGGACCTCCGCCGAAGTACAGCTCGCCGACCCGGCCACCAAGGAACGTTACGAGACTGCGCTCAAGAATTTTAACGCCTTCGACCCCGTCAAGGCCACGGCGGCTTATGAAAAACAGTTGGCGGGCTGGAATAAAGCCGCCGCCAAGGCGAAGGCCGAGGGCAAAGATATCCCGCGCAAACCTTACGAACCAATCTCTTTCCGCAAATCCCATGGCGGGCCGGCCGGCCTTTACAACGGCAAGGTGCTCAACCTCGTCCCTTACACCCTTCGGGGCATGCTTTGGTACCAAGGGGAAGGCAATGCTGGCATGGCTGAACTCTACCATAAGCAGCTGACCGCCCTCGTGACCAGCTGGCGCACACTCTGGAACGACGAAGTGCCTTACGCTTGGGTGCAGCTCCCCAACTACACCTCACCCGGCGAAGGCTGGCCGCGCATCCGCGAATCGATGATGAAGACGCTCGAGCTGGAAGACGCTCGAGCTGCCGAAGACCGGCATGGCCATCACCCTCGATCTCGGTGATATCAAAAATATTCACCCGACCAACAAGCAGGACGTCGGCAAACGCCTCTCTTACTGGGCCCTCGGCACGGTCTACGGCAAGAGCGTCCCCGCCATCAGCGGCCCGCTTCCCGCCGGCTCCTCGGTCAATGGCAACGCCATAACGGTTTCCTTCAAACATGCCAACGCCGGCTTGAAGACAAAAGACGGCGGACCGGTAAAAGGCTTCCAGATCGCGGGTGCCGATCAACAATGGAAATCCGCCGAAGCGAAGATCGACGGCGATAAAGTCATCGTCAGCAGC
>JAPLTU010000078.1 GCA_026397965.1 Verrucomicrobiota bacterium
ACCGACGGTGTCCTTGCCGTTAAAGAGTTCAGTCTTCGCGGTCGGTGTGATTGCGTCGGTGGCGAAGGCATTGACGAAGGCGGACGCCAGGAGGGCGGCCGTCAGGGTGAGGCGAGGGAGGGGCATGAATTGACCTTATGATTCCACCCCTCCCATTGAAGTCTAAACGCCGAATTTAAACGGCGTTAATATGTCATTTATCGCTTAGGCCATGATGCCCTTGACCACCTTGCCGGCGATGCCAGTCAGGCGTACGTCCAGGCCTTGGTATTTCACGTTCAGGCGATGATGATCGATGCCCATCAGGGCCAGCATGGTCGCATGCAGGTCGTGCACGTCCACGACGTTTTCCACCGCGTTGTATCCGAGCTCATCGGTCGCCCCGTAAGTCGTGCCGGCCTTGACGCCGCCGCCAGCGAGGAAGACCGAGTAGCCGGCGATGTGGTGATCGCGTCCCGTACCTTGACCCATCGGCGTGCGTCCGAATTCTCCGCCCCAAAGGATGAGTGTGTCGTCGAGCAGGCCGCGTTGCTTTAGGTCGTTGATTAGCGCTGCTGTGGCCTTGTCGACATCTTCGGCGCCCATCTTCATGCCGTTGTCGAGATTGCCATGGAGGTCCCAGGCGCGGTGATAAAGTTGGATCATGCGGACACCGCGTTCGGCGAGGCGACGTGCCATCAGGCAATTCGAAGCGAAGGAACCGTCACCGATTTCTTTAATGCCATAAGCTTCGATCGTCTTGGCCGATTCGTTCTTGAAATCGAGCAGCTCCGGCACGCTCGACTGCATCTTGAAGGCCATTTCGTATTGGGCGATGCGCGTGGCGATTTCCGGATCGACGGTCTCTTCCGCCAGCTGACCGTTGAGGCGGCGAATCTCATCGATGACCTGACGTTGGGTGCTCTGGCAGACGCCATCAGGGTTGCCGATGTAGTGGACGGCTTCACCTTTGGATTGGAACTGGATGCCTTGATACTTGCTCGGCAGCACGCCGCTGGACCATTGACGGGATGAGATGGGTTGCTGGCCGGTGCGGCCGGTGGAGGTCAGGACGATGTAGCCAGGTAGGTTTTCGGATTCAGCACCGAGTCCGTAAAGTAGCCACGAGCCCATGCAGGGACGACCTTTAATGATCGAGCCGGTATTAAAGAAAGCATGTGCCGTGTCGTGGTTAATCTGTTCGGTCTTGAGCGAACGTACCACACACATTTCGTCGGCGATGCTACCGAGATGCGGAAAGATATCGGTGATCTCGGTGCCCGATTTCCCCCATTTCTTGAACTCGAAAGAGCCGCCCCGCGCTTTGAGGACGGCGTTTTGGAGTTGGGCGATCTGTTTGCCCTTCGTGAAAGATTCGGGAAAGGCCTGGCCGTGGAGCGCCTTTAGCACCGGTTTATTGTCGAAAAGTTCGAGGTGCGGCGGACCTCCGGCCATGCAGAGGAAGATAACGCGCTTGGCTTTGACGGGTGAGTGGGGGGATTGCAGGACGCCCTTGGAGAATTGTGCGGCCTGTAATCCGCCGACGCCGGCCTTCGCGGCGAGCAGGGCGAAGGCGGTGCTGCCGAGTCCGTAGGCACTCTTGGTCAGGAAGCTCCTTCGATTGATCGATAGGGCGTGGGCGATAGGGTCGTAAGGTTTCATGGATTAGTAGCGGGTGATCGCCTCGTGGGAGTTAAGGACGACGCGACAGAGATTCGTCCAGGCCGCAAGTTCCGCCGGTTCGCCCGTAGGCATGGGGCTGAAGCCAACCTTCAGCAGCTTGGTGGCGTCAGCGGGGTTATTCTGATAATAGGCTGTCTGGTCAGAAATCAGCTTTTCCAGCGAGGTACGTTCGCTCGTTTTGATTTCGCGGCCCATCGCGAGTCGGAAAGCTTGGCTGAGCCGGTCGGTCCCCGCGGAGGAAGCGAGCAATCGTGTCGCCATCGCGCGGGCGGCTTCGACGAACGTCGGATCGTTGAGCAACGTGAGTAAGGCCGTGCACTCGTCGCGCGCCGGGGCGTCGAAGTTGATCAGCATCGGGTGGAGGAACATACGTTGCCAATGCATGTAGAGGCCGCGGCGCCATTGGTCCGAATCTTTGCTCGCCACATACGTGCGGTTTGGGAACTGCATGGGCTCGTAATAGCCTTCGGGTTGATAAGGTTTCACGCTTGGTCCGCCGATGTCGGAGGTGTTGAGCAGGCCGGCGATGGCCAGGGCGTTGTCGCGGACGAATTCGGCGTCCAAGCGGCGCGGATTCTGTGAGGCCAGTAGGCGGTTATTGGGGTCGGTTTCCTTCAGGTCGGGACGCAGGCTGCTGCTTTGGCGATAGGTGCGGCTGGTGACCATCAGGCGCGCCATATTTTTGATATCCCAGCCGTGGTCGCGAAACTCGAGCGAGAGCCATTCCAGGAGTTCGGGGTGCGAGGGCATGTCGCCTTGCGAGCCAAGGTCGTCGAGGCCGGCGCTGAGACCACTGCCGTAAAAGATCTGCCAGAGACGATTCATCACGGTCCGAGAGGTGATGGGGTTATCTTTGGACGTCAGCCAGTCAGCGAGATCGAGCCGGGTCAGGCGTTTTTCCGTGGTGCTTTCGCGACGTCCCGGCAGGAAGGAGGGCGTGGTGGGCAGGACGACAGGCCCGGACTCGTCGAGGAAGTTGCCCCGTGGTAGGACGCGTACCGTGAGCGGCGCAGTCGCTTGGGTGACCATCGACCAGGTGAAACCATCGGTGTGCTTACGCTTGAGTACGGTCAGGGCGCGGATCTTTTCGAGGGCCGGACGATCGGTGGCTCGGGAAGACAGGTAGCTGGCGACAGAAGCCGAAGAGGGTTGGCCAGACTTAATGGCTTCGAGATTGGAGGCCGAAGTAATCTTGAGCGGGTCATGGCCACCGAGAGGCGAAACGGAGACCTTAAACGTCAGCGCGATGTTGCTGTCGAAATGAACCACGAACTTTTCCTCAGGCTTCAGTTTGACCGGCGAATCGAGCAGCCAGACCGCATGCACGTCGGCATCAGGCATTTTGAGCGTCCATCCCGTATTGATGTCGGTGAATTCAACTGAACTACTGTAGCGAGCCTGACGAGGGGAAGCATCGGCGAGGAAGATGCCGAGATTGCGCTCTTTGCCTTTGGCATCTAAGACCCCAAGTCGGACGGAGATCTTGGCGGTGGTATCAATGGCGACGGAGCCTTTTGCGATGTCGACCCGGACGGAGGCTACAGGAGTGGTGATATCCTGGAGTGTGACCGCCAGGTCTTCGCCAGCGGCGATGCCTTTGGGCATCTTGATCGCGTCACCAGCGGCGAACGCAGTGGGTATGGGGACCACGGGTTTGACCACCGGTTTCGGGGCGACAGTTTTAGTCGGGGTCGTTTTCGCTGGGGCCTTGGCGGCCTTTTTCATCGCGGCGGCGGAGGTGGGTGAAGCAGCCTTATGGAAGAACGTGCCCGCTGGGCTGATGAGGCCGGAAGGATGCGCAGCAAGAAATTGGGAAGTTTCATTCTGCCAAGCTGAGAAGTCGGCGAGCGATTGCGGGTTGGCTTTTAATTCTGACAGGATTTGCGCGTAAGCGGCGCTGAGTTCGGACTGCGCTTGAGCGTCCTTCTTGCTCAGGTAGGCGTTTTTGGTCCGCACCTCGGGGTAGAAGGGGTAATCGTTGCCCACGCCTTTGAGTTCGGGTTCGGGGGTGTAATTATATTCAGCGTAGACCCCCCACTGTTTCACGTCGGCGAAGAATGCCTGCAACGCGTAGAAGTCGGCCGATTTGATTGGGTCGAATTTATGGTCGTGGCATTCCGCGCAACCGAAGGTGCTGCCTAGCCAGGCGTTGGAAACGGAGCGCACGCGTTCGGCACCGTATTTCGCCAGATACTCTTTGGCTTGGGCGCCGCCCTCGCGGGTCATCATGTTCACGCGGTTATAACCGCTGGCCACGAGTTGTTCTTCGGTGGGGTTAGGCAAAAGATCGCCGGCCAGTTGTTCGCGGGTGAAGACGTCGAACGGCTTATTGGTATTGAAGGCGTTGATGACGTAGTCGCGATAGGGGAAGATACGCTGGTTTTGGTCGCCGTGGTAACCGACCGTGTCGGCGAAGCGGGCAATATCCAACCACCAGACCGCCATGCGTTCGCCGAAGTGCGGCGAAGCGAGCAGTCGGTCGACTTGTTTTTCGTAAGCGTCCGGCGAGCGATCCTGTACGAAGCCCATAATTTCTTCTGGGGTGGGTGGTAGACCTAGAAGGTCGAGCGAAGCGCGGCGGAGCAGGCGTTCCTTGGAAGCTTCGGCCGACGGCGAGATTTTCTTTTCCGCAAGTTTGGCGCCGACGAAGGCATCAATCGGATTCTTGCCGCCTTCTGGCAACTTCGGAACGATCGGTGCTTCGAGAGGTTTGTAGGCCCAATGGGGTTCGTAGACGGCGCCTTGGGCGACCCAACGTTTGAAGAGCTCTTTCTGAGCGCTGGTAAGGGTCTTGTGCGATTCTTTGTTCGGCATCACATCATCTTCGTCTTGGGTGTAGAGACGTTTGATGATTTCGCTTTCGTCAGGTTTGCCCGGGACGATGGCGATGGCTCCGCTCTTGCCGGCCTTGAGGGCGAATTCGCGGATATCAAGCCGGAGCCCGCCTTTGCGCGCCTTAGCGTCGAAGCCGTGACAATGGAAACAGGTGTCCGACATGATCGGCCGGCTCTCGTGGTTAAAGCGGACGGTGTCGGCAGGTTCGCCAGCTCCGTACAAGCTGACGGCAAGCAAAGGGGCGACGAAAGGCAGGAGGCGCATGGGGGTATTTATATGACAACCCTGCGACCTATTGGTTTCAATGGATTTATGTAAAAAACCTCAGCGTGCCTGCCAATTGACGGCATCAATGACCACGTAGCCTTTAGCGCCTTCGTTACTTACGCGGACTTGGGCGGCTTGAGTGTCGGAGAAATCGTAAATCCCGAGGGAAACGAGCCCATCGGCGGATCCTTTGGTGAGGTTGACCACGACATCGGTTTGGCCGTTGGCGTGAACGATGCGGATTGGGGCGTTGGTCGCACGATTGCCGTTGGGGACGACGGCTATGAAGACTTCATATTTGCCTGCCTTGGGGAGTTTGGCCTCGAAGGTGGCGAGGGAAGGCCCGTTGGCGCCCTTGTTATCATGACGATAGCCTTCGCCGTGGAAACCTTTGCCGGCCCGACTCATCGCCCAATGGCCGGTGATTTTAGCATCCGCATCGTCGACGGTGATGCCCTGGAGACGTTTGGCGACGGTATGGTCGTCTTCCATCGGCGGGTATTTGGAAAGGTCGACGGGCTTGCTCAATACCTGCCCGTCCGCGAGTAGTCGGGCTTTGAGGTCGGCGTAAGAGACATCCTGCACGGCGATCTTGCCTTCGATGGCCATGACGGCGGCGGTGGCGGCGGATTGTCCGAGAATCATGAAAACGGGCTCCATGCGAATCGAGCCGTAGGCGATGTGGGTGGCGCTGCAGGCCACAGGTACGAGCAGGTTCGAGGCTTGGCCTTTCTTGGGCGTCAGGCTGCCGTAGGCGATTTCGTATGGCCCGCGTGGCGAGATACCGATGTCGCCTTCGTTTTGCACGAAACCTTCCGGAGTGACGTACCGTTGGGTGTTGTGCGAATCGATCATGTAGGAACCCATGCCCACGGAGTCAGGCGTCGGTTTCACTTTGGTGAGTTCGTTTTCAGTCATGACGAAAGCTCCCATCATCCGGCGCGCTTCGCGGACGTAAATCTGGTGCGACCAGTTACCGTTATCCTTAAATTCGTCTTTGGGCAGGCCCCAGGTATTCATCTTTTCGCGGACGTCGGCGGGGACGCGTGGATCGGTGCAGATGAAATAGAGGAGGCCTTTCTGGTAGGTCTCATGTTCCGTGATAATTTCCTTCCGCCTTTCGTAGCTGGCTTCGGGGTAATCGTAATTGTAACCAATGTTATCAAAGCTGAAGCCGCCGTGATTATTCGTGTCGGTCTTGCCGTTGGGGATTAGATCGAACTTCCCGAAAGTTTCCTTCCAGCCGGCGGCGTAGGCGCGGGCGAGGACTTCGTATTGCTTCGGGTCGTAGCCGACTGGAGCCGTGAAAGGGATACGGTTTTCAGGGACGTCGGTCAGGCACATCCGGAAGCAATAGGCCTGGACGCGATGATCGGCTTCGCCTTTGGGCGTCGGGGGCACCGGGGTGACGCGTGCGACCACGCCGCTCTTGGGGTCGCCCGGCGTGTTGTAAGCGCTGATCTGGGTGGCGAGTACCCCGAAGTGGTGACGGTGGTGCAAAACGCCTACCTGTGAGCCATTATGCTTTTCGTTGAATTCGGCATTCGCTTCACGGCCGACGTGATAGGAAACCCCGGCGGCGGCCATGAGGTCGCCTTCATAGGTCGCGTCGATGAACACTTTTCCGGCGAAGGACTTACCCGAGAGCATTGCGATCGAGGCGATCCGACCGTTTTCAAGGCGGACGCCTTTGGTGCGATCGAGCCATTCGTCGCGGAGGACCGGGATGGCGAATTCTTTGACGTAATCTTCGAAGACTTTTTCCGCGATGCTGGGTTCGAAGATCCACATGGTGCGCTCTGCTTGGTCCATGGCCACCGTGCCTTGCCCCTTATTGCCGAAGGTCTCGCGCTTCTGGTGCACCCAAGTTTCCGGCTTTTGATAATACTGCCAGGCGCGGTGGTAGAAGTTGCGGGAGAGGCCGCCGATGACGGATTTGTCGCCACTATCCGTGTAGCCTAATCCACCGCTGCTTAGGCCGCCGAGGTGTTTATCCGGGCCGACGATGACGACCGTCTTACCCATTTTCTTAGCTTGGACGGCGGCGATGACGCCGGCCGAGGTGCCGCCGTAGACCACGACGTCGTAAGATTCCTCGGCGAGCAGCGTGGAGGTCAGCAGGACGGCGAAAAGAAGGCGGCGAAACATAGAAGGATTAGGATTGAAAAGAATTTCCGCGCTACGCTCAGCGGTTGGCGCATTCCTTCGCAATGAAGTTTAAAATCGCCAGTCGGGCCGGGTCGTCTAGGTTGCGGATATTATGTCCGACTCGCGCATGGTCGCGGTCATCGATGCGCAGCGAATAGTTTTCGGCGTGACCGGCGGCCTTGAGCGTCGCCACGAAGAATTGGTTTTCTTCGGCGCGGCTGATCATATCGTTCTGCGCATAAAGCGTGAGCACGGGCGGCAGGGCTTTTTTGACGTAGAAACCGGGAGCGGCCTCGTCGGAGGTGCTGGCGTATCTGGACTGCCCCCGTTCTTCCCGTACGGTGTAGTGTGTGAAGATCTGTCCGCTGACCTGGGCGATGCCGGCGACCGATCCTAAGGTGAGACCGTACGGCTTAAGGCGATCGGGATCAAAGCCGACCAGCAAGGCGAGGTAACCGCCCGCAGAGTGGCCACCGATGAAGACCTTGTGCGGATCACCCCCAAATTCAGCGATATGCTTGATCGTCCAGGCGAAGGACGCCGCGGCGTCATCGACATAAGCCGGGTAAACGACCTTGGGGCTGAGACGGTAGTTAGGCGTAACAGTGGCGACGCCGCCCTTGGCCAAACTTGCAGCCACTTCGTGGACGTATTCCGATGGCATGTCCTTGTCGCCACGTTTAAGTCCGCCGCCATAGAACCAAACCAGCGTCGCAAAGCCTTTGGTGTCGGTCGGTGCGGTGACGTCCAACTTGCAACGTTCGCGCTCGTAATCGCTCAGCTCATCGCCGGATTTGTAAGCGATATCACGCGATACATTAATCGGGTGTTCGGTGGCGGATAATCCGAGAGTTACGCCACAGACCAGCCAGAGGAAGCTACGCATCAGGCGATGATTCCTTTGACAATATTACCGTGGACGTCGGTGAGCCGGTAGTCGCGTCCAGCATTACGGAAAGTAAATTCCTCGTGATTAAAGCCTAACAGGCGAAGAATCGTGGCGTGCAGGTCGTGCACGTGGACGACATCCTTGGTGGCCTTAAAGCCGAATTCATCGCTCTCGCCGTAGACCGTGCCGGCTTTGACGCCGCCACCGGCCATCCACATCGTGAAGCCGTGGCTGTTGTGGTCGCGGCCGTTGATCTTGCCCGCGTTGGATCCCGGGGTCGGAAGTTCGACGGTTGGCGTACGGCCGAATTCGCCGCCCCAGATGACGAGGGTTTCGTCGAGCATACCCAGGCGTTTGAGGTCGGCGAGCAAAGCAGCGATGGGTTGGTCGGCTTCGAGGGCGAGACGCTTATGGTTCTTTTCGATATCGTCGTGGCTGTCCCATGGTTGGCCGGCGCCATGCCAGAGTTGAATGACACGCACGCCACGTTCGGCGAGGCGGCGGGCGATGAGGAATTGGCGGCCGAGGGTCGTGTCGCCGTACATCTCGCGGGTCTTCTCGGATTCGCGCCCGACGTCAAACGCATCGGTGGCTTCGAGTTGCATGCGATAAGCCATCTCGAAGGACTGGGCGCGGGCTTCGAGGGCGGCGTCCATGGGGCGCGTGGCTTGGTGAGCGGCGTTGAGTCGGGCGAGTAAGTCGAGTTGCTTGCGTTGCGCGGGGCGCGATAGGCCGTGGTTGCGGATGTTCTCGATCAGCTCGTCGACGTTACGCTTCGAGGTGTCGACGTAGTTGCCTTGGTAAACTCCGGGCAAGAAGCCGCATTGCCAGTTCTGGGTTTCTTGGATCGGGAAACCTCCCGGGCACAAGGTCATGAAGCCCGGAAGGTTTTCGTTTTCGGTGCCCAATCCGTAAGTCACCCATGAGCCCATGGAGGGTCTGACTTGGCGGGCTTCGCCGCAATTCATGAGCAATAAGGAAGGCTCATGGTTGGAGACGTCGGCCTTCATCGAACGGATGACGCAGAGGTCGTCGGCGTGCACGGCGGTCTTTTCAAAAAGCTCGCTGACTTCCAGGCCGCTTTTGCCGTAGCGCTTCCAGGTGAAAGGCGAGCGGAAGGCGGCGCCGGTCTTGCGCTCGGTGGCGATGTAATCTCCGGGCAAGGTCTTGCCGTGGTATTTGTCCAAGGCGATCTTGCGGTCAAAGGTGTCCACTTGCGAGGCGCCGCCGTTGGCGAAAATATGAATCACCCGTTTGGCTTTGCAGGGAAGCGGCGGACGGCGGGCGGCCAGCGGATGCATGGGGTCGACGTTGATCTGCCCGGCGTAGAGATCGCGTTGCAGGAGCGAAGCGAGGGCGAGTCCGCCCAATCCCATGCCGCATTTGCGGAGAAACTCACGACGGGAGCCGAATGAAGAAACGGAATCGATGTGATGCATTAGTCGGCGAAGATGAATTCGTTGCTCTGAAGGAGGATCTGAGCGAGGGTGGAAAGGGCGGATTGACGGTCGGGCTTCTTGCCGAATTCGCCAGCCGCGCTGCTGATGACCTCGCCCGTCTTGGCATCCTTGATTTCGGGTGACCAAGAGAAGCTGTCGCTGTTGGAACCGACGAAATTATCGGCGATGAAATCGATGCTTTCGCCGCCGGCCAGTTCGACTTCCTGGAGTGTAACCGGTGAAGAGGAACCCCCTTTGGTCACGACTTCGGTAAGGATACCACGGCGGGCGGTGACGATGCGGGCGCGCACGCCATCGCTGGCTTTGCTGGAAACGGAAAGCGTGCCGTCGATGCGATAGGTGCCATTGCTGCCCGCGGTCCAGCGTCGAATCACCGCGGTCGCCTGTGCGCTATCTCCGGGATGTCCGCCCTTAGCCGTCAGGAAAGTGTGAGCGAAGATCTTATCCGGAACCTTATCCGTCGGGGCGATGCGTTCGCCGGTGCGGACGTTCATTTCGGTGAACGCGACGGTTTTGGTCTGCGGATTCCAGCCACCGTAACCATTGCTCCACTTGGCAGGCGAGGGGGCGAGTTCGGCGTCGCGTAAATATTCTAAGGCGAGGGTGGTTTCGTCTTTCTTCGGTTCGCGGCCGAGGATGGCGAGGTAGAGCGCTTTAACTTTATCTTCGCTGGTTGGTTGCGCGAGCACCTTGCCGGCGAGGGAATCGGCCAAGGTGCGGCCAAAAGGGTGGTTGAGCATCCAGAGCGATTGCTGGGGCGTCGTGGTCTGATTGCGCTTTGGTACGTGGTAGTCCGGATTAGCGAAATCGAACGTGCGGAAAACGGCGGGTAAGTTCTGTCGGTCAATAAACCCGTAGATTGTGCGGCGCGGAGTCGCGAAATCGGCGATCAGATCGAAGGGTTGTCCGCCGGTCTTGGCGTCGAGGCGCCCGGCCACACGGAGCATGCTGTCGCGCATGGCTTCAAAGTCGAGTCGACGGCGATTGGCCTTCCAGTTGAGGTTGTTCTCGGGGTCCTTGGCGAACGCGGCCGCATTGAAGTCGGAACTCTGTTGGAAGGTGCTGGAAAGGACGATGGCGCGGACGAGTTTTTTCATCGACCAGTTCTGAGCCATGAAGGTTGAGGCGAGGTAATCGAGGAGTTCGGGATTCTTGGGCGGAAGCGTGCGGACTCCGAAGTCGCTCGGGGTTTCGACGAGCGGCTGGCCGATGAGTTCGTTCCAGATCCGGTTGACCATCACGCGGGCGGTGAGCGGGTTCGTCTTGCTGGCGATGGCGTCGGCGAATTCCAGCCGACCGCTGCCGTTCTTGAACTCCTGTGGTTTGCCGTCGCTCAGGATGGCCAAGAATTGACGAGGCACAGTCTTGCCTGGGCGCGTCGCGCTGCCGCGTAGAAAGATGAAGCCTTGGACGGGCTTGGCCTTGTCGTTCATCACCATCGCATGCGGCGGGCTCTTGGGGCTGGTCGCTTTGAAGCCGACGACTGCGATCTCGAGTTTGCTGCGAGTGTTGCGGTCGGCGACGTTGTAGCCCGGGATCAGGGATTCAGCGGTAATGGAGGTCGGGCCGGTGGGGTCTTCGATCAAATCGCGCCACGGCTTGGTTTCAGCCGAGGATTTGTCGAGCTTATGGGCGGCGGCCAATACGGTGGCGTAGGCGGCGGTGAGGTCTGAGAATTTCTTCGGCGCTTTTTTCAGGAGTTCGGCGCGCAGGAGCGGGTCCTTAAATATCTCGGGCTTGGCCAGCAGGGCGGAATATTTTGCGACGAACTGTTCGTCAGGAATTTCTTTCAATTGAAACCATGCACCCCAGATCGGGTCGTTGACGGTCAGTTTGGCTTTTAAGACGCGTTGCCAGCCGGTGAGGATGGTCGGGTAGAGATTGGTGCGCTTTGCCTCCTGGGTGAAATTGAAGCTGGGTTCCTTAACGGCTCGGAGCAGCAGGGTCAGGTAGTCGGCGGTCTTTGCGGCGGTGAAGGAATTTTCGCGTCGACTCGCCACGAACTCGTCATGCTTTTTTTGTCGGACTGCGAGCTCCGCTTCGAACTCTTCGGTTTCTTTGGTGCGGGTGAAGGGCTTGAGCGCTGGCGGCTGCTTAGGCTCCTCGCTCGAATTGAAGATGGAGTAGAGCGAATAGTATTCCGCCGTGGGGATAGGGTCGAACTTGTGGTCGTGGCAGCGAGCGCAGGCCATGGTGAGGCCTTGCGTGCCACGCATGACGACATCGATGCGGTCATCGATGATGTCCGGGATGCTGTTGAGGAAACGTCGTCCCAGGGTCAGAAAACCGAGGGCGGCGAGGTCGCGATTATTTTCGGGATTTTTGGCAATCTGGTCGGCCGCGATCTGCAGGCGGAGAAACTGATCGTAAGCCAGATCTTGGTTGAAAGCCTGCACGACCCAATCGCGGTAAGTGTAGGCGTAGGGATAACGTCGTTCCTCGACGAAGACGTAGCCTTTAGTGTCGGAGTAGCGGGCGACATCGAGCCAGTGACGCGCCCAGCGTTCACCGAAAGCGGTGTCGCTCATGAGTCGGTCCACGAGTTTCTCGGTGGCGGCTGGATCCTTATCGGCGACGAAGGCGGCGATTTCGGCGTCGGAGGGATTGTAGCCGACCAGCGCAAGGGAAAGACGCCGCGCCAAAACTTCGCGCGCGGCGTCGGGAGCAAGGGTGAGTCCGCTGGCCTCCAGTTTGGCTAATACGAATTGATCGATGGGCTGGCGAACGCGGCCGCTGGCTTTAACCGCCGGGGCGGCAGGCGTTTTGACGGGTTGGAAAGCCCAGTGGTTGCGAGGGTCGTTGGCAATCGGGGAGACTTCAGTCGGCCAAGGCAGTCCTTGCCTTACCCATTCGGTCAACGCCGCGATGGCTTTGTCCGGAATTTTCTCATCCGCGTTCGGCATCGGTTCGACGTCCTTGGCCTTGGCGTGATTGATGGCGAGGATGAGTCGGCTGAGTTCCGGTTTACCGGAGACGACGGCGGGACCGACTTCGCCGCCCTTAAGAATGAGTTCGCGGGAATCTAGACGCAGGCCCGATTTCTGTTTCTTAGGTCCGTGGCACTTGATACAATTATCGATTAGGACCGGACGGATTTCTTTTTCAAAAAACTCGACCTGAGCGGCGGTTGGAATGGGCGTGTTTTCAACGGCAAGACCCAGGAACGGGGCAAGCAAAACGGCGATTAGGGCAGGGCTAAAAGGCATGCTTGATGAATGTAACAGGCAGGAAGGGGAAAAGTTCCTTAAAGGTGCTGGGCATCAGTGGGATGTAAAGCCGAGGATGTATTATGTCCTCCGATGCTCATTTTCCTTCCAACCTTGAGGTAAATTGAGTGTCTCAATGGCAACCCCTGACCCCATGCGCAAGCCCAACGTCCGTTCTCTGCACCTATTTCCCATTTTGGCTGCCTTGGCCCTGCCGCTGGCGTCCTTGGGTGAGACTAAGCCTATCGCGCAGTCCGCCGACTTACATGCTAAGGATAAAGTCCGCTTGGTCGATCTTGCGGCCGATCTGAAGGGCGCCAAACAGCTCTATCTAGTCGTCAATGACCTCGGCGACCAGGCTTGTGACTGGTCCGATTGGATTGAACCGGTCTTAGTGATGGCCGACGGCACGACCAAAGACCTGACGACTTTGACTTGGAAGTGGGCCGAGGCCGGCAGCGGTAAACCGGCGGTCGGCAAAAATTACTCCGGTGGCCCGTTGAAGGTCGCCGGTAAGGTTTATGCCAAAGGTGTCGGAACGCATGCCAATTCCGTCATCGGCTACGACCTCCCTGCCGGGGTGGTCGGTTTTCGCGCCAAGGTCGCCATCGATGACGGCGGTGCGATTCGCAACGGTAAGGCTTCGAGTGCCGATGTTCGTTTCATGGTCTTCACCGAAGCTCCGGTTAAACTGAAACTCGTCGATTTCGATGCGGGACCAACCTTGCTGGATCCACAGATGTTCACAGTGCCGGAAGGTTTCGAGGTCACCGTCTGGGCGACTTCTCCGCAGATTTTTAATCCGACCAACATCGATTTCGACGAACGCGGCCGCATGTATGTCGCCGAAGGCGTCAACTATCGCAGCAAGGCCGGTCGCCGCAAGGAAGGTGACCGTATCGTCGTCCTCGAAGATACCACGGGTGCCGGCAAAGCTGATAAGGTGACGGTCTTCGTCCAAGATGTTAATCTGGAATCCCCCTTGGGCGTGGCGCACATCGACGGCAAGATTGTCGTCTCTCAACCGCCTGATTTGCTTCTCTACACCGACGTGAACCACGACGGTATCTTTGATCCGGCGGTAGATAAGAAGTCGGTGCTGCTCACGGGTTTCAATGGACGTCAGCACGACCACAGTTTGCATAGCCTGACCGTCGGGCCGGATGGTCGATGGTATTTCAACCAAGGAAATACCTGCGCCCAGTTTACCGATAACTCGGGTAAGACTTTCCGGATCGGTAGCCCTTATGCCCATGGCGAAGCGACCAAGGATGACGGTAATATCTGGGTCGGCGGATTCACGGTGCGCATGGAGCCCGACGGAACCAAGGCCAAGATTATGGGCCACAATTACCGCAACAGTTTCGAGCAGACGATTAACTCACTAGGAGATATTTATCAAAGCGACAACGATGATCCACCCGCTTGCCGCGTGACGATGGTCATGGAAGGTGGCAACGCCGGCTTCGCTTCGGCCGATGTCTACGGCGGCGGCTCGCCGACCGGCGTGGCCTTTTATGAGAATGGGGCGCTCGATTCGAAATGGAACGGGCTGCTGCTGGCCTGCGAAGCTGGCAAGAACGTGGTGTTCGGTTATTTCCCCAAACCCGATGGCGCGGGCGTGAAACTTGAACGGTTTGATTTCTTTACCTCCAACAAAGATAAAGAATGGGCGGGCTCTGACTTCTTGGGCGGCAAGCCCACCGGAATATTGAAAACCAAGTTCCGTCCCAGCGATGTGACGGTTGGTCCTGATGGCGCCATTTACGTGGCTGATTGGTTCGACCCCGGCGTGGGTGGTCACGCGACGCGCGATAACAGCATGTCCGGTACGATCTATCGTATTGCTCCCAAGGGTTTTAAATCGGTGGTGCCCAAAATCGACCTCGCTACGACCGAAGGGCAGATTGCCGCTTTGAAGAGTCCGGCACCTAACGTCCGTGGGGCCGGCTTTGCCCGTCTTAAGGCCCAAGGTGCGGCCGCCGTGCCGGCCGTGGCTGAATTGCTGAACGACGCCAACCCATACCTCTCCTCCCGTGCCGTGTGGTTATTGGCGCAGCTTGGTGCAAAGGGGGAAGCGTTGGTCCGCGAGCAATTGAAGTCGAAAGACGATACGCGTCGCTTGGTGGCCTATCGTGCGCTTCGTGCCGCTGACCGAGATGTTTTCGCCTTAGCTCAGGCTCATGCTGAAGATTCCTCTGCCGCCATCCGTCGCGAAGTCGCGCTGACACTCCGGGATTTCAAAGGCCCCGAAGCTATTCCGCTACTCGTGAAGATTGCCCAGCAGTTCGACGGCAAAGATCGTGCTTACCTCGAGGCCATCGGTCTCGGTTCGACGGATCGCGAAGCCGAGGTGCATGCCGCGATTGCCAAGGAGATGTCTGCTCCGGCCCTTAAGTGGTCCGCCGCTTACGATTGGCTGACCTGGCGCTTGCATCCCGCTTCAGCGGTGCGCGCCGTCCGGGCGCGTCTCTTGTCCGGTGAACTGACTGAAATCGAGCTCAAGCGCGACCTCACCACGTTGGCCTTCACGCGTAGCGCCGAAGCTGCGGGCACGATGGTCGAGCTCTCCCTCAATAAGACCTTCGCCCAGGCCGAACTCGCCAAGTGGTGGGTTGGTAATCGTAAGGCCAGTCTCTGGAAGGCTTTCGATGTCGATGCGATCGTGAAGGCTCACGGCGGAGATGCCACCGCGGCTAAATTGGTGGCCAGCGAGTTGCCTCCCGAGATGCCGGGCTCCAAGGCTCTCGCGGCGGTTGAGGCCATCGCCGCGTTGAAGGGTGATGTCGCCCGTGGCAAAGCCGCCTCGGCGGTCTGCCAAGCTTGCCATAAGTTCGACGGCACCGGAATCGATTTCGGCCCGGATCTCACCACCTACGCCAAGCAACAGTCGCTGGAGACTCTGGTGCTTAATATCTCGCAGCCTTCGGCGAATATCTCGCACGGCTTCGAAGGCACGCGCGTGGTGCTCGATGATGGCATGGTCATCACCGGTATGGTGCTCTCGTCAGGCGACCCGCTCATGATCAAATCCATGGGTGGCCTCGTGCAGTCGATTCCCCGGGCCCGGGTGAAGGAAGAGAAAAACCTCGACCGCTCGCTCATGTTCACGCCGGCCCAGATGGGCCTTACGGAACAATCTGTCGCCGATCTCGCCACCTACCTGCGAAGTCTCTGAGGGCAAAGAAGGGGACAAGCTGGCCCGCTGGCCGGTTGACCAGGATGTGAAAGGGTCGGGGTCTGCTGACTTCGGCTCTTATTTTTGCCTGTCCCTGCCACTGTCCTTGCCCCTATGAATCTATCCATGCGCTTGCCCCTTGTCGCCCTATTCCTCTCTGTCGGTTTGCTTTTTGGTCAGGCCAAGAAGTCGGCCAAGAAATCATCGACGCCGGCCGTGGCCGCTGAAGCGCCTGGGCCATGGATCTTGGGTACCGTCGGTGTCGGCAAGCGGCCGGATGGTACCATCGAATCAACGGGCTACAAGGGGCTCGCCATCAAGCTCGGCGCCGAAGGCAAATTCGCCATCGCCTATGACTTGGAGCTTTGCCGTCCGCTCGGCGGTTGGTCCGGTAAGTTTACCACGGAGATGAATTTGATGTCACGCGGGGATTACCCCACGGCGATGGGCGAGACGATCTTTACCGTCACCGGCGATGTCGCGGGCTTCGAACCCAGGTTCGACGCGAAGGAATTGACGGCACGCAAGGGCTATGGACCTCTCGCGCAGGGCAAGGTACGCTTCAAGGGTTTCCATAACGCCGGTAACAAAGTCGTACTGACGTGGGATGTCGGCGGCGTGCTGGTCTACGAGACGTCCGAAGTCGTGAAGGTTTCTCAACATGAATTCATCGTGCGTACGATCGAAGTGAGCCCCAGTAATTCAGGCGTCACGATTTTAGCTCCGCTCCCGTATGCCCAGTCGCACATCACGGCCGTCGTGACTTCTTCGGCGGGTAGCAATCAGACGGCCAAGCTCGGCGACCGCGACGTCTTGCGCGTGGCTCCCGCCTCGACTCCTACCCTCGTGCGTATCGCTTATGTGCCTGAAGGTTCGGTGGCGCAGATAGCCGGCACCCCTTCGACCGAGGTACCATCCGCTTTGCTCGCTAAGACCGATCGCCTCTGGCCGCAGACGGTCGAGACCAAGGGCGAACTTTCGACCAAGAAAGATGAGGCCTACGTCGTCGATAAGATTAACCTGCCCGAGACCAATCCTTGGAAAGCCCCGCTGTTCACCTCGGCCTTGGATTTCTTGCCGGATGGCCGCGCCGTAGTCTCCACCTTCCATGGTGATGTCTTCATTACCTCTGGTATTGATGATAAACTTGAGAAGATCACTTGGCGTCGCTTCGCCAGCGGCCTCTATCATCCGCTCGGCCTCAAGGTCGTGAAGGGCGAGATCTACGTCACCTGCCGGGATGGCATCTGGCGGCTGCAAGACAGCGATGGCGACGGCGAGTGCGACACCTATGAGGCTTTTAATTTCGACGTCATGGTGACGATGAGCTTCCACGAATTCGTCTTCGACTTACAGACCGACCCTGAAGGTAACTTTTACTTTATCAAAGCCGGTCCCGTACGGAAGGGCGGTCGCGGTTTCGATGATATCTGCGATCACCACGGCTCGCTCTTCAAAGTCTCGCCTGACGGCAAGAAGTTCGAAGTCATCGCCACCGGTTTCCGCGCCCCTAACGGCATCGGCATCAGCCCGACCGGCCAGATCACCACCGGAGATAACGAAGGCACCTGGACGCCCGTATGCCGTCTCAATTGGGTGAAACAAGGCGGCTTCTATGGTGTGCCGCCGCTAGCCCATCGCTCGACCGAGCCCGCGGATTATGACCGCCCGTTGTGCTGGTTGCCGAAAGACGTCGATAATTCGAGCGGCGGTCAGGTCTGGGTGACCTCCGATAAGTTCGGCCCGTGGAAGGACGCTGTATGGCGTCATGCCGCAACCCGTCACCCTCAAGGACGAAGCAATCATGCAGGGTGGGGTGGCGCGTTTTAACGTCAACTTTGACAGCGGCATTATGCGGGCGCGTTTTAATCCGCAAGAT
>JAPLTU010000003.1 GCA_026397965.1 Verrucomicrobiota bacterium
CGAACTGCAGGCGAACATCCATGACGCCCGCCCGGCTCATGCACAGCCCGTACGCTTCATCGCCAAGGTCTACGTCTTCGAAGGCGACCCCGCATCGATTGTCGGCAACTGGCCGCCGGCCGCCGACCAAGTCCTCGGTAGCGGCGCGCAGTTCCAAGTCATGCACGGCGGCGCCGGCTGGCAGACCCTCACGACCCGTTGCGTCCTGCCGCCCACCGCCGGCTTCCTCGTCGTGCAACTCGGTGCCGGCAGCGCCGGCCAACCCGGCCAGGCTTCGCCCAAGCTCGGCGCTCAATACGCGGACGACATCCGGCTGACCCTCCGCACGCGCCAGAACAAAGCCGAACTTGCCGCCCGCTGAGATGCAAGTGCCACCTACCAAGATGACCGAGCCTCACATCGCCGGTCGCCAAACCTGGCAGATGAGGATCCGGCCCGCCGAGAACCCCTTCAAACGCGGCCTCATCATGGCGGTCAAGATCTACGCGCATCTTGCGACCGTCCTGGTCCTCGTGACGATGGGCCTGCAGTATTGGTCAGGCTTACCGATCACCTTGATCGGCGCTCAAGTCTTCTGCTTTGGACAGCTGGACCTGATCAATGAAATGGCCAAACCTCACGATCAGTATCGCGGCCTGCGCCTGATACCCTCGGCACTCCTGATGCTTCTTGGCGGAGCCTTCCAAGCCTACCAGACCTTCCACCCCCCCCTCTCATGAACCTACGCCTCACCCTAGCCTCCCTGCTGCTCGGCTCAGCCTTACCCGCCCTCGAATACGCCCATAAGCCAGCCGACCCTCAACCGACGGGCTGGCCGCTCACGGCCGAAGAAACCGCCTTCATCGCCAAGCCGGAATATGAGCGACGCCCGGGCCGCGAGAACAACCAGCACCTCCCGAATCTCTGGCCCGCCGTGCCCTCCGCCGGCTCCTGGGGCGGCACGTCCTGGGTCGATACGCACGCGAAGCGCGTGGCTAAAAGCCTTCCCGAACGCCAAGACCATCAACATCGGTATCGGCGGCGATAAAGCCCAGAACGTGCTGTGGCGGCTCGACCACGGCGGCGTCGATGGGCTGAAGCCCAAGGCGATCGTGCTGATGATCGGCAACAACAACATGTTCTTCACGCCCGAGACCGGCGTGGCCGCCGCCGCCCAAGGCGTGAAGGCCTGCCTGGCCAATCTCCGCGAGAAGTTCCCGGAAGCCGACTTGGTCGTCGCCAAGATCCTGCCCTGCCACGCCCCGAAGGTGCGCTTCTACGAGGACATCCTCCTGACCAACGCCGAGATCGATAAGCTGAACCTCGGCGCCGACCCGAAGGTCAAGGTGCTCGACCTCACGAAGGACTTCCTGAACGCCGACGGCACGATCAAGAAAGAGCTCTTCACCCCGGATAATATCCACCTGTCCCTCGCTGGCTACGAAGTCTACGCCGCCCGCCTGAAGCCCCTGCTGGATCCGACCCTCGGCGGCAAGGGTCTGGGCTCTGCGGTCGTCATCCCCAAGAAAGAGACCGTGTCCAAACCCGGTTCGGCACCTGAGGCGAAGCCTTCTACGCCCGCCGGACCGACGGCCAAGACCGCGGACGGTAAATCGCTCCTCTACCCCTACGCCCCTTACAACGAGGGAAAACTCGACCCTCAGCTGACGGGCTGGCCGCTGACCGATGCCGAAATGGCTTGGGCCAACAAAGACGAATACACCCGCAAACCCGGACACGAGATCAAGAAGCATCTGCCCGAGATGTGGTTCGTCACCCCGACTGCCGGACGCTGGCGCGGCAAGGATTCAACCTATGGTAATGTCTGGCTCGCCCACCACGCCAAGAACATCGCCAACGTCAAAGCCGCCGGTGCCATCGATGTCGCGCTCATCGGCGACAGCATCACCCAAGGCTGGGGCGGCGGGTTCGACGGCACGCCCTTCAATGCCGCCTGGCAGAAACAGTTCGGCGGACTCAATGCCGTCAACCTCGGCATCGGCGGGGACCGCATGGAGCACATCCTTTGGCGACTTGACCACGGGGCGCTCGACGGAGCCTCCCCCAAGGTGATCGTCTTGAAGATCGGCGTGAACAACGCCCCGCTCATCCATGGCAACGGCGTACCTGTCAGCGCCGCCGCCCATGGGATCCGACTCTGCGTCGAGAACCTCCGCCTCCGCTGCCCGCAGTCGCAGATCATCGTCGTGAAGATCCTGCCGGCCTTCGACCCAAGCAAGGAAGTCGGCGCCAAGGTCCGCGAGGTGAACGTCGCCCTCGACACCCTGAAGCTCGAAGCTGACCCGCAGGTCCACGTCATCGATGTCGCCGCTGATTTCACACACGCCGACGGCAAGCTGAAGAGCGAACTATACTCCGATAAATACCTGCACTTGAACCTAGCCGGTTACGAGGTCTTCGCGACCAAGCTCAAGGTCGCCGTCGACGCCGCCCTGAAGCGTTAAGATGTCCCTGCGGCTCGCCATCCTGACTTTGCTCTCCGCCCTCGCTTCGGCCGCGGAACCGCGGGCGTTCCTGGAGAAGCATTGCTACGAGTGCCACGACAAGGAGACGAAG
>JAPLTU010000019.1 GCA_026397965.1 Verrucomicrobiota bacterium
ATCAGCCTTGGCGTTCGCGGGAATCTGTGGTTCGCCGGCGCCGCTGATATGAATATCATTGATGATGATAATCTCATCGCCGCCAGACGTATCCAAGGCGGCGAAGCCAGAGAACGGGGCCAGCAGGGCCGCTAAGCCGGCGGTCTGCAGAAAACGACGACGCGAAAAGGAAGCGGGAGGTTGGCTCATGGAGGTTTAGGGAAGAGGTTTTTCGAGGGAGGCTTCGTAGATCTCATCGATGAGACAGTCCTCGCCGAGGGCCGTGCGGAGCGGGTCGATGTTATTTGCACTGAAGCCCAGATGCAGGTGACGCCGCCAGCCTTGGGCGTAGGTGAACTTTCCGGAGAGCTTGCCGATTTGCAACGACATCGCGTCGAGGGTGGCCAGGTAGGAATCCATCCCTTGGCTTTTATCGAGCCAATCTTTTTGCGAAGCGTGGGCCGCGAGGGCTTCGCGAGCACGGTCTTGGACGCCAATGGTATCGACGTAGAGGCCGGCCCTTACTTTTTGACGAAGAGGGTCGCGCAGGCCGTGCGGCATGGCGTGGTAGATGGTCACGTCGTTCGCATAAGGTGGCACCGGCGGAACGGTCTCAAAGTTTGGCATCCCGTGGGTGAAGGCCGCTGACACTGCCAGGCGGGCGCAGGCCATGTGGTCTTCCATGTAGTCCGACAGCGCGTGCGTAAGTATGATATCGGCCTTGGATTGGCGAATCACCGAGGCGACCTTGCGCATGACCTCGACGTCATAGGTCAGCGTCATATCGTTCACGATCGGCGGGTAAAATTTCGCGCCGAGAATGCGGGCGGCCTCTTGCGCTTCGGCGAGCCGCTTGGTCGCGGTCGTCGGTCCGTCCATCTGGACCGAGCCGCCGTTGCCTGCGCAAAGATCCAGATAATGAAGCTCCCAACCGCGCAGCCCTAATTGCAGCATCGTGCCTGCCGCGTAATATTCGACGTCGTCGGGGTGGGCAAAGATGGCGAGGACGGAAGGCATCGGCGTCAGGCAAGTTTGACCGGTTGACCGCCGTTGGCGGCGCTCTGGTCGGCCGCGAAGATGACTTCGAAGGTGCGGAGCGATTCGCGTAAACTCGTGAGCGGCATATCTTGGCCCTTATCGAGTGCATCGAAGAAGGCTTGGAATTGTTCCTGGTAAGGATGGTCGCTGACATCGCCTGAATCCAGCATCTTGAGCGATAATTTGCTCCAGTGGGCCTTGTTGGTCTGGAGTTTCGTCGAATGGAATTTATCATCGAGGACGCTGCCATGGCTCCCGATCAGGTGCGTGCGGAAGTAATAAGGCTGGTGGCAGTCGACGACGGCGGCGCACTTACCGACGGCACCGTTCTTGAACTTAATAATCGTGACGGCGGTGGTATCGTATTCGTAAGGAGTGAAGTCGGCGCTCTTGGATTTGCTGCTTAAGCTCGTGACGCTTTCAACTTCGCTCGGGATACACATCAGGAGAGCGTCGAGTGCATGGCAACCGGCGGTAAGTAGGGCGCTGCCGCCGTCTTTCTTGCCGATGTTCCAGCGATACTGGCCATACCATGGGCCGATGCCGTGGTAGTAATCGACTTCGGCGTAATGCAATTCACCGACCAGCCCTTGATCAAGCAAGGCCTTCGTCGCCGTCATCTGATTAGAGAAACGGCATTCGAAGCACACGCAGCCTTTGACGCCGTTCTGGGCGGCGGCTTCGACGATCTGACGGACTTCGGTCAGCGAATTCGCCATGGGCTTTTCGAGGATGATATGCTTCTTCGCCTTCGCCGCGGCGACGGCTTGGGCGCAGTGCTGGCTCGGGTAGCTCGTGATGTCGACCACGTGGATGTCCGGATCGGCGAGCAGGGCTTCGACCGTCGTATAAGCTTTGATTTTGCCGCCGTGCTTGGCGCTGAGGGTCGCGCTATCGAGTGGACGAGAGGAATAGACGGCGGTGACTTGCGCTTGCTTGGAGGCATTGATGGCGTCGATGTGCGCGGTCGCAGCCCAACCGTAGCCAATGATACCGACATTATATTTCTTGGTGCTCATGGGGTGAGGAGACGAATAGGATGCTCGCACGCCGGAAAGAAGGAAACCCAATCGAGTGTCTTTTTATGCTCGATTGGTGTCTTTTAACGCGACGACTAAACAAGCAGCAAAGGGAGACCGGAAACCGGATAGGATGCTGTGGCCTTTGGTAGGGACGGCTCTCCGGGCCGTCCGTTCGCGGACGGAGGTACGGATGTCGAGTGGGTCAACGGCGGGCTCGGAGAGCCCGCCCTACCTCAGGTAAAGGTAGGGCTGACCGCCCTTGGTCAGCCGCGGTTGAGCGGGCCGCTCAACCCTACCCAAGGCAGATAAACCATCTCGGGTCCCAGGTCTCGGCCGTCGGGTATCAGGTACGGGTTGTCGGGTTCGGGTACGGGTGCAGGCCCCGAACCTGAACCTGGTGCTGAACACCTGAACCCGGGACCCGACGGCCGAGACCCGAGACCTGAGAATGCGTTCCCGCCACCCGCCACCTGAAACTTGCATCCACTTTTGCACCTTTGCACCGGGCGCAGGCCGGTTTGCACTTTTGCACCTTGGACAGCACGTCGTGCTGTCCAAGCCTCTTAAAACTCCCCGAACCCAAACTTCTCAGCTAAGGCGAGGCAGTCTTTCACCGGCCGCAGGCCTTTGGAAGGCGTGGGGTCGGCGAGGCAGGCGGCGGCGCAGCAAACGGCAAGTTTGAGGCGTTCCTGGATCTCGAGGCTTTCGTGCAGGCCGTAGAGCATGCCGGCGGCGAACGCATCGCCCGCCCCCGTCGCGCCTTTGCTGTAACCCGCGGGAAGTTTGAGCGAGGCTTGCTTGAGGCGAAGGCCCTAGGCCGTCGCGCAGACGGCGCCGTACTCGGTATGAATAGTGACGGTTTTTTTGACGCCGAGGGAGAGCAACTGTTCCGCGGAACGTAGGAGCCAGCCGGCATTCTTCGCGTCGATGATTTCACCAAGGGTCAAGCCGGCTTCAATTTCATTGATGACCAGGTGGTCGGTAAGGGGCAAGGCACTCAGGGCGATTTCGCGGAACTGCAGATGCGTCGCGCTGCACATATCCACCGAGGTCTCGAGGCCGGCGGAGCGGGCGTTGAAGAGGAGCTTGGCGGCGACGGTCTGGCCGCCTTCGAAGGTATCCATGCGGTCGAGTAGCAGCAGATAGCCGAGATGGAAGATGCGGGCTTGGGTCTTGCCAAACGAGCAATGCTTGAGGTCGAAATGCGCATTGGCACCACGACAATGGAAGAACGTCCGGCGACCCGTGGATTCCACGGTCATTGCATCGGTATATGAGGTAGGGTGCTCCTTGCTCAGGTGGAGTTGGGCGACGTCGATCCGGTGATTTTGGCAGTCGCGCTTAATCCATTGTCCGTTCGTGTCGTCGCCGACCAGACCGCAAGCGGCGAGCGGGAATTCAACTTTCATCGCGGTGAGATTCTTTAGCACGTTGTAGGGTCCGCCACCGTTGGAGCGCGATTCGCTGATGATGCTGGCGAGCATGTCCTGGGCGGGGTAGCCGTCGATGATCTTGACGTAATCGACGATGAAATTGCCGGCGGCGAGGACGCCTTGGCGGGAAGTTTTTGGCATAAGATTTTTTAGAGTGAGACGACCGTGCCTTGGGCTTGCGACTGCAGGGCGGCGGTGAAGATCTCATGGGTGGCGACGGCTTCATCGGGCGTGGCGCAGCCGAAGCGGCCGTTAAGCAGGCCCGCGCGTTCCATGAGGTAGGCGGCCCACATCTGTTGGATGACGTCGGTGAAACCAGGTTCGAAGATGCCGCCGGTGACGGTCTTGAACGGCGTGCTGAAGCCGAGGTCGGTGCGCTTCCAGAACTGTTCCTTGCCGCGTTCGAAGAGCCAGAGTGCCTTTGTATCCGAAGTGCTGTAGCGGACGCCGCCATCGGTGCCGAGGATCTCGATGAACCACGTGTTCGTGGCACCGGGCATGAGGCGCTTCATCTCGAGACGCATGGGGACTTCTTGGCCGCCGATCTTAATCCAAGTGTTCAGCAGAGCGTTGTCCCAAGTGTCGCAATTCGTCACGCCACCCTTGCCGTCGGGGCGCTGCGGGTAGCCTTTCTGGAGTTGGGCGAAAACGCGGGAGGGCTTCCAGCCGAGGCGGAGCGGAATATGGCAGGCGTGCATGCCGAGGTCATTGAGGGCGCCGCCCTCGCCACACATGGAGTTGAGGCGCTTCCAGTTGGCGGCCTTAGTCGGGTCGAGGTCGCTGCTGTGATGGAAGCCGGAGACGACTTCGAGGATGCGGCCGATCGAACCGGATTTTGCGAGTTCGAAGGCGCGCTGGGCGCCGGGGAAGAAGGGCATCTCGGAGCTGCAGCGGACGAACCGGCCGCTGGCCTTGGCGGCGGCATGGATGCGACGGGCGGACGCGAGGTCGATCCCGAAGGGTTTTTCGGCGAAGAGATCTTTGCCGGCGGCGAGGACGTCGCAATACAGCTGCTCATGCTGGTTGTGCGGGACGGCCACGTAGACCACGTCGACGTCCGGATTAGCGAGGAGCGCCTTGTAG
>JAPLTU010000052.1 GCA_026397965.1 Verrucomicrobiota bacterium
AAGCACGGCACCTGGATCAGCGATCTGCTCCCGCACATCCAGACCATCGCGGATGATATCTGTATTATTAAAACGTTGAACACCGAGGCCATCAACCATGACCCGGCGATCACCTTCCTAAACACCGGCAACCAGCAACCCGGATACGCCAGCATGGGCGCCTGGGCCAGTTATGGCCTCGGAACCGAAAATGCCAATCTCCCAGCCTTTATCGCTATGGTCTCCCAGGGGACGGGGAAGAATCCTGGTCAGCCGGTCTTCTCACGTCTTTGGGGTAGCGGCTTCCTCCCCTCCAACCATCAAGGCGTCGGTCTGCGCCCTGGGGCTAATCCGGTGCTGTATTTGCAAAATCCCACCACGGTCGATAGCGCCCAGCGACGCGAAATGCTGGATGACCTCTCGTCCCTCAATGAGGCCCGCGCTCGTGAACTCGGCGACCCCGAGACTTTGACGCGCATCAAGGCCTACGAGATGGCCTTCCGCATGCAGACGTCCGTGCCCGAGCTCGCGGATATCTCGCAAGAGTCACGCGCCACCCTCGACTCGTACGGACCCGAAGTCACCCGCCCCGGATCCTATGCGGCCAACTGCCTGCTCGCCCGGCGTCTGCTTGAGCGCGACGTGCGCTTCGTCCAGCTCTTCCATCGTGGCTGGGATCAGCACGTCGCCTTGGCTCGCCAGTTGCCCAACCAATGTCACGACATTGATCAGCCTACGGCCGCATTGATCAAGGACCTTAAAGCCCGCGGCCTACTGGAAGACACCCTCGTCGTCTTTGCCACGGAGTTCGGTCGCACCGCCTTTACCCAAGGCGGGTTTGGCACTCCGGCCAGCGGGCGAGATCACCATGGTCGCTGCTTCTCCATTTTCTTGGCTGGTGGTGGCATCAAGCCGGGTTTCGAGTACGGACAGACCGACGAGTTCTCCTACAATGTCGCCAAAGATGGTGTCCACTTACGCGACCTCCATGCGACCATCTTGCATTGCATGGGTATCGACCATGAGCGCTTCACCTTCAAGTTCCGCGGCTTGAACGTCAAACTGACCGGCGTCGAAGAAGCCCACGTCGTCAAAGGCGTACTCAGTTAAGAGCACGCCTTTGAATGACGGTCGGACTAAATTCGTTCGCCCGTTGAACGGTGTTACCTTGTCAGCACGCACGGATTGCCGGTGTCGTGCGTCGTGAGCCAGGGATAACCTTTCAGGACCAAAGATGTGACGGTGAATCTGATCGTGCCTGTGAGCGTCTTGCCCATTTTAGGACAAGAAATATAAACATGGCCGGTGGCATCGGATTTAGCCGAAGCTTTGCCGTTCACTAAACCCGAGACGGTAACGTAAACCAAGACGTTACGTAGCGGATCTCCGTATTGGTCCACGATGGCGATGTCGGCAGCCGCGATACCTTGATACGAATTAGCCACACTCCAGGTCGGAGTCATCGAGCCGACCATGACTTCAGCCGGGAGCACGCCCGTGGCCGTGATGATTTTAGAAGCAACCAACGACGCATCGCCCCCGTTATCTCTGACCTGCAGGGTCACCGTATAAACACCCGGAGCAGCGAAGGTGTGCGTAGGCGTAGCCAAGGTGGAGGTGTTAGCGGAAGATGATGCGTCGCCGAAGTTCCAATCATAGGAGGAGACGATGCCATCTGCATCGGTGGAGCCAGTACCCGAAAAGCTGAGGGTAACGGGTGCGCGTCCAACGGTTTTATTGGCAGTGATCACGGCAACGGGTACGACATTAGGGAGCGCAGACCAGCTACCGGTGAGCCCATAGCGTCCGAGCGAACCGTAATTCGTGAACCCGGCGCTGGTACCGACGACTGTTCCGGTGATGCCGGTGTTGGTCCAGACTTGATTCGCGCCTGACTTCGTAGGGTCATAGCCAACGCCATTGACTTTGATGTAATAGTTGCCTGCGGTTGGTACAGTATAGCTCAGCGAAGCGCCCATGCTGTTCGTCGGATAGGCCACGGCGACCGTGGTGCCGGCGGAATTAAGCAAAGACAGGCCAATCTTTAGGCTGCCGTTCAAGTTGCGATACTTGAGGTGAGGTGTGGCGGTGAGCGTCAAGGGGCCAGCAAGAGCCGAGATTTTCATCAAGTCGACATCGGTGCTACTGGCGATGATACCACCGGCGGTGATCGACGAACCCGAGATCACGGTCGCCGTAGCCAACGTATCACCATGGTCGTCATTGGTTCCGACAAGCTTGGTCGCTTTGGCGGAGATCAAAGCGATGTCGTCCTGGACGCCAGTCGGAGCCGTATTATCGTTACCAAAGTAGACGACAGAATAGGGATAGTCCCCTTTTGACCAATGATTTAGATTACAAGCACTGGGCCAGCCATTCAGTTCGCTACTACCCATGATCGGACAGGTGTTAGCCACGCCGGTAAAACCCGTGACAGCATGTCCGAAGGTATAAGCCCAGCCGGTGCCGGAGGCCGTCTCGCCCCAGTGCTCGAGGCCAAAGGTATGTCCGACTTCATGGGCAACGCATAGGATGGTGATCTCGTAGTTAGAGGTGGTCGGCGAACCACTCGGAATACCATCGCTTAAAAAGACGAAGTTATTCGCATCAGTTCCATTGAGCAGGCTTCCGAAATTCATTAAAGAAATACCCATCACGCCCGTCAAATCTTCCGCCGGGCTGAAATTCGGCGCAAAATCAGTGACAACATTGCCACCGATCACACAACGTTGGCCGCGGGCGGTACTCGGTGGCACCTCGGTCGTCACATCGATATCCCAAGCCGCAAAGTCTTCCGAGACGTGAAGCCAGATATCGCGAATGGCGTTCAGGTTAAGTTGGTCGTTCGCGGATGTCGTCCCGGGGAGCTTAAATGCTGGGATGACGATGGGGGTCGCGTTGCCCCAAGACGCACTCACCGGGGTGGTGTGTCCCTTACAATCAAGGTATAACACCTTCGCGGCCCCAGGACGGCTGTGCAATTGGAACGCGGTGGTAGCGTTCACGGCCGGAGGTGTTCCGGTAAAAATCGAAGTATCCGGACCCGTCTGGATCTTAAGGCCTAAAAGTTCGGAGGATTTCAGGCCAGCGGCACTGAAATTGCAGGCGTAGAAAAAACGGTCATTGGGGGTGACGTGAAGCGACATATCTTTGGCCGCGATCGTTTTAGCCTTAATCAGTGACCAACCCTGCGTGGAAGCCGCAGACTGGAGGCGACTTTCCGAAACATTTGAGGCCATCGCCATCCCTTTCGCATCGCCCGGAACATCGGCACCGAAACCGGTAGCCGACAGAAAGAACATGAAAAGAATGAAGGTCGCTTTTGTCATGAGTGAGTTGGAAATGTTTAATGAAAAACCAAGAAGATCGAATTTCTATCAAATCATATCGGCCCCCGCATACCATTAGTCACCGAACAACCACCCAGCTGTCACACCATCGCCATCATGCGTCGACCGATTGAATACAATGGCAATTTTGAAGTTCCGCGGATTGAACGTCAAACTGACCGGCGTCGAAGAAGCCCACGTCGTCAAAAGCGTACTCAGTTAAGAGCACGCCTTTGAATGACGGTCGGACTATATTTGCCCGTTGGCAGGTGTTACCTTGTCAGCACGCACGGATTGCCCGTGTCGTGCGTCGTGAGCCAGGGGTAACCCTTCAGGACTAGGGAGGTCACCGTAAAAGTGACCGTTCCAGTGGCCGTGTTGGCTATCTTAGGACAAGAAATATAGACGTGTCCGTAAGTATCAGATTTGGCGGAAGCTTTGCCGTTAACAAAACCCGAGACGGTGACGTAGACCAAGACATTGCGCAGCGGCTGACCGTACTGGTCAACAAGTGCGATATCCGCCGATAAGACACCTTGATATGAATTGGCCACATTCCAAACCGGGGTGATGGAAGCGATCTTGACCTCAGCAGGCAGCACGCCCGTAGTCGTGATGATCTTGGAAGCTACAAGGGATGAAGCGCCTGCATTGTCCATAACCTGCAAGGTCACTGTATAAGTACCCGGGGCGATGTAGGTGTGCGAAGGGGTGGCTAAGGTGGAAGTATTGTTGGAAGACAAGGTGTCACCAAAGTTCCATACCCAGGAAGATACGATACCGTCCGAGTCCGTCGAACTGGTGCCTGAAAAACCGATGGTAATCGGCGCCTTGCCACCGTTCGAATCGGACGTGATGATAGCGACCGGGGCGTTGTTTGCGATAGCCGTCCAGGTACCCGACAAGCTGTAACGACCGATGGAGCCATAATTCGTAAAGGCTGCAGAAGTACCTACCACCGTGCCGGTAATACCCGAGTTCGTCCAAACCTGTGCCGACGCCGATGCCGCTGAGTCATAGCCGAGACCGTTCACTTTGATATAGTAGTAGCCGGGGGTCGGGACGACGTAGGTCAAGGAGTTAGCCATAGCCGTGGTCGTGTAATTCTTAGCGACGACGGTACCAGTGGAATCAAGCAAGGAAAGACCCAGTTTCAAGTCAGGTCGGTAATAGGCGACAAGTCCGCCCACCTTCAAGGTGCCTGGGGCGGCGCGGATCTTGATCAGATTAACATCGGTCGAATCTGCGATAGCCCCATCAAATGATATGACGTTGGCGTTTCCAAGCGATGTGGCGGTAGACAAAGAATCAATACGCGTTAAGTGCGACAAATAGGTGGAAATGAAGGCGATATCATTCTGGGTCGGAACCGTGCAAGTCGCGTAGGGATAATCTCCCTTGGACCATTGCATTAGAGAACAAATAGCACCACCACCCATGATCGGACCGGTGGTACTGATTCCAGTATGTCCCGTCACCGCATGGCCCTTGGAATATCCGGCAGCGGGTGTAGTCTTGGTACCGACGGTGTAGGCTACTTCACCCCAGTGATTGAGGCTGAGCGTGTGGCCGAGTTCGTGCGAGATACACTGATTTAAGTAATTATAACTGGTACTCGAATAGCCATCAGCGGAAAATATATAGCACGGATTGTCATTACCATTGAGAACGTTGCTGAAGCTGTTCAGGTGGGCGACCCCAGCTGCTGAAACCTTAAGCCATTGACTTACGCTTCCCCCGATCACGGCACGTTGACCGCGTGCGGTTAGCGCAGGTTGCTCGGTGGTAACATCTACATCCCAAGCCGAATAATCTTCGGAAACGTGAGACCAAAGATTAAGGATAGCGTCAAGGTTTCGCTTATCATTCCAGACCGCCGTATCGGAAAGCTGAAAGGCCGGGGTGGTGAAAGCGACGCCCCCATTCCATCCTGCATACGTCGTGGTGTGGCCATTAAAATCGAGGTAAATAACATAGGACGCTCCCGGACGACTATGCAACTGAAACGCCGTCGTCGAATCTACCGCAAAGGGAGGGTTGGTGAAGGTCGAAGAAGCCGGTCCGGTAGGGATAGTTAAGTCAGCAGGAATAAGACCCGAACACGTGTAGAAGGGACGGTCGACGCCATCAATCTTAAGGTCGTGGTCGTTGGTGGCGATATGCTTGAAAGCATCGATGTCCATGTGGATGGAAGAAGCGGCACGTGCGACTCGACCTTCGGAAGCATCAGCAGCCGTGACGATCCCTTGATCGGTGCTAACTAAAGAAGTAGAAGCAGCTGAGGCGTCTTTCTGCGAAGGGGACTGAGCAGTTGATGGCGAACCGTTAACCTGAGACGAGGTGGTTAATTTTGAGTCCGACGACGGGGTTGACGCAATGAGACCTGCCGCGACCGGAAGGCTTTCCTTGGCTTCGCTCTGTTTGGCTGCAGGCGCAATGACGGCGGCTGGCGCTTTAGCCAGAACGACAACCGGGGTCTCTGGAGCGACTGCCGTATCCTTATACGCCAACTTAAATTCCTGAGTCTCGGAAGGTCCCGAGGACAGGAAAAAGGTCGCCACAAGGGCGATGGCCAAAATCCAAAGGGCACCAATAAGTTTTTTCATAATTTATTTCGCGAATAGTGCCATCCGATGACGATTTTTTAAAGCATTAAAATCAGTTGCCAAGGGCTTTAGGATTAGGGTCTTATACCTGAATGAAAATGCTCCAACTGCTGCTAACCTTGACCTTGACCCTGGTGACCAGCCTCCTGGCGGTTGATTCAGTCCCTAAAAGGCCGCCTAATGTCATCATTGTGCTGATTGACGACATGGGCCTCACCGATCTGTCTTGCTACGGAAGTAAGTTCTACGAAAGCCCCAATATCGATCAATTGGCCAAGGACGGGGTGCGCTTCACTCAAGGCTATTCCGCCTGCACGGTTTGCTCCCCCACCCGTGCCGCGCTTTTGACCGGCAAATACCCTGCCCGCTTGCATATCACGGACTGGATCGCCGGCCACGAAAGGCCAAAGGCCAAATTGAAGATCCCTGCCTGGCAAAAATTCCTCCCGTTCGAAGAAATCACCCTCGCCGAACAACTTAAATCTGCCGGTTACACGACAGCGAGCATCGGCAAGTGGCACCTCACCCCTGGCTTAAAAGAAGGCGATGAAGCCTACTATCCCGACAAGCATGGGTTTGATATCAATATCGGTGGCTATCACCGCGGCCAACCTCCGAGCTATTTCTCGCCCTACAAAATCCCCACGCTCACGGATGGCCCGGTCGGCGAATACCTCACCGACCGCGAAGCCAACGAAGCCGTCAAATTCATTGAGACCAACAAGGACAAACCGTTCTTCCTCTATCTGCCGCATTACGCCGTTCACCAACCCATCGCCGGCAAGCCCGAGGTTGTCGCTAAATTCAAAGCCAAAGATACCACGGATCTAAAGCAGAAGAACGCGACCTATGCCGCCTTGGTCTCAAGCGTTGATGACGCCATGGGCACGATTCGCGCCGCCTTAAAGCGCCTAAAAATCGATGAGCAGACCATCATCATTTTCACCAGCGACAACGGCGGACTCATCGGTACGACCGACAATAGTCCCCTGCGCGCGGGTAAGGGCTCGGCCTTCGAAGGGGGCGTTCGCGTGCCGCTCATCATGCTCTGGCCCGGCGTCACCAAGGCCGGCACCCTCGAGTCGACGCCGGCAATCTCCATCGATATTTATCCCACGGTCTTGGAGATGACGGGCATCAAGCCACTCCAGTCGCTGATCGACGGCAATAGCCTAGCCTCTTTGTTGAAATCTGGCACCAAGCCTGACCGCGATACGATCTTTTGGCACTACCCGCATTATCACCCCGGAGGCGCCACCCCTTACAGTGCCATCCGCAGCGGCGATTATCGCCTCGTTCACTTTTACGAAGACGGTCATGATGAAATGTACGACCTTGCGAACGACGTCAGCGAAACGAAAGATCTCGCCGCCACCCAGCCTGATCGCGCCAAAGCCCTGCGCACCCGTCTCGATGCTTGGCTGAAATCCGTCGACGCCCAATATCCGACCACCAATCCAGCCTACGACCCTGCCGCTGATAATGCCGGCAAGGCTAAGGGCAAGAAGACCGCGGCTAAGGCGGGAGAATA
>JAPLTU010000021.1 GCA_026397965.1 Verrucomicrobiota bacterium
GCCGAGGACGGCGATGAGTAGAGCGACGAAGGAGCGCATGGGGGTGTGGGAAGGATACGGTGTGAAACGTCGAAAGAGCAAAGGCGAATAATGGGGTCAGACCCCGTCAATAGGGTATGACCCCGATATTCGCGAGTCAGTGGCCTGGCCTCAATTCCAGCCAATAATGACTAAACTTACTTCTTCTTCGGCGTGGGCGTCTTGCCTTGGGCACTCACGACCTTGGGCTTGTCGATTTTCTTGGCGCCGGCAGGGAGGGCGGCCTGATTGAAGGGCAAGATGGGGCCGTCTTCGAGGAGCTTGAGCAGGACCTGTTTCACGTAAGTCTTATGCGGATTACCGGCATGAAGTTGGATGGCGATCAGGCCGTCGAGGGCGCGTCCCTTCTCGTCGTGATCAATGAAGATCGAGGTCGTCTGGCCGTTGACCTTGTGTTCGAGGCGATTGCCGCGAGCGATGACCGTGAACTCGTTGTACTGGGAGATGTCAGCCTGCACGCGCGGGCGTTCGCCGACCTGCCAGCGTTGGCCGGTCGGGTCCATCACCACGTCGACACCGTTGTAGCCAAAAATGCCGCGACCGCGTTCTTCGTAAGTCATGCCCGTATGGACCTCGGTCGGATGGATATCGCATTGGTAGCCGAGGATTGTCCAGGGAGTGACCTCGGGTAGACGGCGGCTGCGGTATTGCACGCCCGAGTTGTTGTCGCCTACAACCTTGACCGTGGCGCGGACCTCGAAGTCCTTTGCGGTGCCATTCCAAATCAGGAATGAATTCGTCTTGGGCTTGCCGGGCTCGCTCGTACCGACGAGCACGCCCTCTTCGACTTTCCAGAGACCGGGCTCGCCATCCCAGCCTGAGAGGTCCTTACCGTTGAAGAGCGGCGTGAAGCCGTCCTGGGCGAAGACGGGCAGCGCGAGGGATAGGGCGAGTAGGGAAAGCAGGGTTTTCATGGGGGTGAGGCGAAGATACGGTGCAAAGGTGTATAAAGAAGACAGCTACAGGAGCCGACGGTTCCGAGGGCCGTAAGCGGAGGCGGGGCGGAGGCTGCGCACCGCCTCGGAAGGGAGTAGGGCTAGGCCTATCCCTGTCACTCGCCTCCGATTGACCTTACAGGCCGATGAAAACCAACTGGCCGGCCTTGCTGTCGGGGATGATCAGCTGGCCGTGGGCTTCGTCGACGAAGATGTCGGCGGCGGCCTGGAGCTCGAGGCCTTCCGAGAGGAGGGCCGGATGCGAGCCGTCGGCGTCATAGCGGGTGACACGGCCGAATATGACTTCGGAGATGTAGAAGCGGCCTTTGGAATCATGCACGATGCCGTCGCCGGAGCGGTGGCCCTTGGCGATAGTCGTGAAGGCGCCGTCCTTATATTCCAGGACGTCGCCGGTGAAGAACTCGGCGAGGCGGATGCGGCCGTCCTTCAGGATGTCGACGCCGTTGGGGTTGAGCATGCGGGCGTTCGGCGCGATGACTTCGGTGACCTTTCCGTCGAGGGTGATGCGGAACAGGCGGGCGATGACCGGGATGGCTTTGTGCTCGGGGCTGTCGACGGCGAAGAACTTGTTGTTGGCATCGCGCATCTTGGTCACGGCGCCCATGTCCGTCACGAGGATGCTCTGGCCGGAAGGTTCGACTTCGACGTCATTGAGGAAGGTTGGGGCGGTCGGGAAGTCCTTCGGACCGGCAAGGACGGACTTGTGGCCCTTGGCGTCGATCTTCCAGACCGTATTGAAGTCGGCCGTGATGACGAAGCCGCCCGCGAAGACGATGCCCTTCGGGTCGTTGAGGCCCGTGGTGAAGTCGGTGACGGTCTCGCCGTGCACGCGGACCTGACGCCCATCAGGCTGACGAAGAGATCTCCGTCGAAACCGCGGGTGACGCTCTCCGGGTTGGCGCCGACGGCGAGCTTGCGCGGAGCGGCCGGCAGGGCGACGGCGGCTAGGGTGATGAGGAAGAGGAGGGCGGTCTTCATAAGGCCCTTATTTCCGCCGCGGCGCCGAGCGGAGTCAAGCGGTCAGCCGAAGATCAGCCAGACCGCCGCGAAGGCCGTAAGCCAGGCTAGGACGGATTCAAACGCGTCCTGTTTGATGCGCTTCAGGATCTGCCAGCCTAGGACGATGCCGGCGATGACGCCGGGAAGCAGGATCAGGTTGGTCATCAGTGACGGTCCGGTGACAAGTCCGAGGCTGCCGCTGAAGGGTAGTTTGAAGAGGTTGATGAAAAGGAAGAAGCGGCAGAAGACGCCCAAGTGTTCCTTTTTCTCCAAGCGTTGGGCGAGCAGATAGACCGTCATCACCGGTCCGGCGGCGTTGGCGAGCATCGTGGAAATTCCGGATACCAAACCCATGCCCCAGGTAAAGGTGCGGTGGCGGGTGAGCGCGAGGAGTTGTTCGCGTCGTCGGTTTAGGACGATGTTGAAACCGAGCAGGGCAAGGATGAGCACGCCAATCACAATGCGGGCGGTACCGTTGTCGACTTGGTCGAGCAGGAACCAACCGGCGAAGACGCCCACGATGGCGGCGGGGATCATCGGGACGATCTGTTTCCAGCTGCCGCCCTTGCGGTTGATCAGGAAGCCCATGAAGTCAGCGACGATGAGCATCGGAAGTACGATGCCCACGGAAGGCTTGGCGCCGAAGATCTTAGCCATCAGCACGACGTTGAGCGTCGCCGTGCCCGCGAGGCCGGACTTCGAGAGTCCGATACACATCGCCCCGAAGAGCGCCAGCAGCAGGATCCAGCCGTCAGCGGGGAGCAGGGTGTGTTCGTGGATCCAATTCATCGGTCACCGCAGTGAGTCGGAAGCCGACTCAGCGAGCGAGCGTCTTAATCTGCAGACGGCGGTATTCCATCTGGCCGCGATCGCCTTCGAGGCCAATGGGGCCGTTCTCGGGTAACTTGAGCGCGTCCTCGATAGTCTCGCCATTGCATTCGGCATGGGCGACACCGCCCTTCACGGTGACGATGAGTTCATTCCAATCTTGGGCCTTATATTTTTTTAAATCTTTGTAAGGACCCGCGAGAAGGTAATCGCGACACTGTAACTGAGGCTTGCGCAGAAAGACGCCGCTGTCGGCGTTGGGCGTGGCCCGGAACTCGAGTTTGAGGATGAAGTCTTGGGGGAATTCCAGCTGCGTCGATAGCGCCTGGATGCGGCGACCTTCGGCCGGGGTGGTCACGACAAGGCGGCCGTTGATGGCTCGGTAACGTCCGTCGGAACTTGAGGCCTGCCCGTCGAATTTCTCCTCGGCCTTGATCTCGACGATAAAGGGAGCATCGGGCTTGGGTGCCTTCGGTGCCTTGCGGGGCGGGGTGATACGGTAGCCCCAGCCGGTGAGGTCCTTGCCGTTGAAGAGGCTCACGAAGCCTGGGTCGGGCTTGAATACCTCGGCTTGAGTGTCGAGGTAACCGAGCGTCGCGAAGAGCGGCCACAGGGCGGAGGCCCATTTGGCGTAACCTGCACCATTGAGGTGGAGTAGGTCGGGAAAGAGGGCGGGGAGGGCGTCACCTTCGGCATTGGCGAAGAGTCCATAAGTATCGAGTACCGTGAACTGCGGGTCGTTCTTCACCGCGGCGTCGAAGAGCGCGTTGACGGCGTTGATGGTTTCTTTCGGACGCTTCTTCGTGGCGGAGCTTGGGAAGACGCGACAGACGATGACTGGCATCTTCGGGTCATGGGCTTTGAGCGCAGCGACGATCTTCTGGAAGTTACGGCCGATGGCATCGACGGGTACTTCGACCTCGATGTCATTTGTGCCCATCAGGAGTACCACCGCTTTCGGGTGGAGCGAGAGTACGTCTTCCTGTAATCGAATGAGCATGCCGCGGGTGGTGTCGCCGCCGATGCCGCGATTTGCGAGCTTCATGCCTTCGAAGGACTTTTTGAAATCCGTGCCCCAGCCCTGGGTGATGGAGTCCCCGAGGAAGACCACGGCGCCTTGGTCCTTGGCGACTTCGCTGGCCCACTGCGGGCGGACCGTATTCCAGCGCTTCACATAGCCGTCATAGCGGCGCAAAGCGCCTTCGCCCGGCAGCGAGGCTTCAGCGGTGACGTCCGGAAGGGCGTAGTGCAGCGGGTCCGCGGCGACCAGCGAAAGACAAAGCAGGAGGAGCGAGAGCAGGTAACGGATGTGGGTTTTCATTTAATGGGTTTAGGCTGCCAAGAGGCGGGGTAATAGCTGGGGGTTCCGAAAAGTTCGTGCATCTGTTGCTGCATGTACGCCTCGACCCGAGGGTCCTCGGGCGTGCGTCCTTGGTCGTGGGTTTCCTCGATCCAGGTTTCGAGTCGTTGGCGTAAATCGGCGCGAACTTTTTGATGCTCGGGGTCGGGAGAGTTCGCCAGATTATTGATTTCAAAAGGGTCGGCCTCGGTGTCGTAAAGTTCTTCGGCCGGCATGGTGGTAGCCATGAGTGCCAGGGGCGGACCGGTCAGCTTACCTTCGGCGAATAGCCTACGCATCAGCGGGACGACCGGATAGCAGGCGTCTTTGTAGCGATGCCAGGCCATCCAAGTCTGCCCCGGCATGAAGTTACGGATATAGCGCCAGCGTTCGGTGCGGATCGCCCGGATGCGGTTCACGCATTCGTCGTGCCGGTCGCGGGCGATGAAGGCGGCGGTGCGCGGTTCAGCTTGATCGCCGATGAAGACCTGGCTTTGCATGCCGGCAGGTTTCGGCAGGCCCGCGAAAGCGAGCGTCGTGGCGGTCAGGTCGATGAGGCTTACGATCTGATCGCTGACTGTTCCGGTGTGGTATTGGCTGGGGGCGGGGAAGTTCTTTGGCCAGCGGATGATGAAGGGCACGCGGTCGCCGCTATCGTAGCAGAAGCCATGTCCGCGGTGTTCGAGCCGGCCATTGTCGGCAAAGAAGATTACGATGGTATCATCGGCTAATCCGTCAGCGTCGAGTTGGCGGAGGATTTCACCGGCACGAGTATCCATGCCGCAAACCGCATCGAGGTAGCCGGCCCAATCTTTACGGGTAATTTCGTGGTCCGGGTAGTAGGGCGGGACGGTGACCGATTGCGGGTCGATGATCGCGGGATGGGTCTGCCCGTTCCAAGGGTTGCTGGCTGAGCCTGTCCATCCCTTGAGGGTGCGTTCGACCGTGGGAAGATTCACCTGAGCGTAGAACGGACGATGCTTGGGGAGATTTATCCATTCATCTCCGGCAAAAGCCCGAGAGAAGTTTCCGTTATTACGCTTATTTTTTTCAGCGGAACGGCTTTTAGCGGCGGACTCCGTCATCATGGGTTCGCCGGTGACCTTGAAATTAAAGTCGGTCTTGCCGGTGCCGACGGGGTGGCCGGCGATGGTCTTGATATTAGCGCAATAATACCCGGCATCGCGTAAGAGCTGGGTGAAGGGCTGGATGCCCGCCGGGAGGGTGAAGTCGGCGTCGAGCCCTTCGATGAAGTGTGAGCGGTGATGGTGGGCGCCAATGGACGTCTGATACATTCCGGTCAGCATGGCGGAGCGGCTCGGAGAACAAAATGGAGAGGTCGAGAAAGCCAGGCGGTAGCGCATCCCTTCTTGGGCCAAGCGATCGAGGTTGGGGGTTTTGACGACAGGGTAGCCGTAGCAACCTAAGTCCGGGCCGATATTTTCCGCCATTAGCCAAAGGATGTTAGGCTTTTTCACCTCCGCAGCGAAAGCGGCCAGAGGCATGAGCAGCAGGCAAGCGAAGCGGGGTAAGTGCACGCCTTTAAGACAGGCGGACCTTGGCGGGGTTGCAAAGGTTAACGATCAATCCTGCCTCCTGAAATTAAGCCTAATTTATGCCTTAGTGGCCTGAGCGGCACACCAGTCCTTCCACATCGTTGTGTAAGCGGCTTCGAGATTGTGCGTGAGGCTGACCGTATCGCAAAGCGGAGAGGCTGCCATGCGGGGGCGTAATCCTTGACGGAGTTTCGCCAAGCGTGAAAGGTCCTGGGCGGTTTCGATGGCCTGACGCACGTAGGCGCCGACGGTATCGGTGGCGAATTCAGGAAGTCCAAGATTAGACAAGATGCTCAATCCGGCGCGACCGACGCTGGTTTGGCCGATCAAGGAGACGACTGGCACGCCCATCCAGAGCGCATCGAACGTCGTGGTCATCCCGTTATAGGGGAAGGTGTCGAGCGCGATGTCGATCCGATGGTAACGTTTCAGGAAACTACCTTGATGGGAGGTCGGCGTGGTCGGTTCGTGGTCGATGAATTCGATCCGTTCGGGTGCGATACCTCTTTGACTCATGAATTCTCGGGTGCGTGCACGATGGCTCCCAGGATTATTTAATAATACGAGGTGCGAGCCTGGAACGCCCGAGAGAATCTGCGCCCAATGCTCGAGGATGGCGGGGGTGATCTTGCAGAAGTTATTGAACGACCCGAAAGTGACGTAACCATTTCGGTGGGCCGGAAGCTCGCTTACTTCGGCGGCGCCTTCGGGGGCGACGTAGCACTGCCACAGGTGTGGTAAGAAGAAAGGTTTTTCCTGGGAGGCGCAGGGTTCGCCACCAGAGGGTTCGAGAAAGGTATCAGTCAGACGGTAATCAATTGCGTCGACGCCGGAGGAGCCGGGATAGCCAATCCAGGAGATTTGGATCGGGGCAGGTTTGAGGGCAAAGGTCACGAGACGATTTTCGGACGTGTGAAGCCCGAGGTCGATGAGCAGGTCGATCTGGTCATCTTGAATAACGGCCGCTAATTTTTCATCGGACAGCTGTCCTACGTCGCGCCAGAGATCGGCTTGCGACTTGTAAGAAGGCGTCATGGCATCGTGCGGATTTAGGCAATAGCAGACGACTTCGAATCGCGCCCGATTGTGATGGGTTAAGGCGGGAAGCAGGGCGCGACCAGCGACGTGATCACGCAGGTCGGCCGAAACGTAACCGATCTTCAGGCGACGTTTTTTATCGGGCGTATTAAGGTGAGGCCGACGTTGGGAGTGAAGTGGCTCCGAATGGTGCTGATTCCAAAGGCGTTGTTGCCGCAGCAGCGTGCGAGTGTCTTCGGTCAAATCGTAGAGCAGCGTCAGGATGAGGTTGCTGCGCAGTGAGGCCAGCGCTGGATGCTTTTCGGTCGTTTCAATCAGGAGGGCGATAGACTTTTCGATCTGTCCGTGATTTTTATAGGCGAGGCCCAGGTTATTTTGAACGACCAAGTGATCAGGATTAAGCTGGGCGGCGCGCTCGTAGACTTTAATAGCTTCGTCCAGTTCGCCGGAATCCTTGAGGAGGTTGCCCAAGTTATTCGCGACGGCGATGTCATCCGGGAAGCGCCTTAGACGTTCGCGATAATGGGCGATGGCTTCGCTGCGTCGTCCAGCGCCATCGAGCACCGTGCCGAGATCAAGTTCGCAGGGCGGGAAGTCGGGGCGAGCTCGTCGGGCGTTCTGGTAGGCCGAGATGGCGTCTTCCCATTGGCGCGTCGCCATGAAGGCGCGCCCCATATTGTAGAAAGTGACCCCGCATTCGGGTTTCAGTTTCAGCGCTTGCTGGAAGTGCGTGATGCCCAAGGCATACTCTTGATTATCCACCAGTTTAGTCCCGAAGTTGGTGTGATAATGCGGTACGTTGGCATTGAGTTGAATCGCGCGTTCGAGGTGTACGCGTCCCTCGGCCCAACGCCCGCCATCAACCGCTACCACGCCCAAGAGATGTATTAAGTCCGTGTTGGTCGGGAAAGTCTGAAGAAGCTGACGATAGAGTTCCTCAGCTTGGGCGTGTCGCCCCGCCTGATGGTGAGTCATCGCGAGGTTGAGTGCCTCCTGAGGATTTTGAAAACTCATCGGCGTTGAAGATGTGCCGATAACCTAAGCAATGGCTACCCCTATTTGCCTACGGCCTTCTGGGCTTTCGCCTTCTTGCCGGCTTTAGCTTCGGCACTCGGGTAGGGGGTGACGTGGGCACGTTCGGCCCAAGCATTCCAGAGGGCGGCGAGTTCCTTGGCTTTGTCAGGTTGGCTCGCAGCGAGGTTGTGGAGTTCGGTGCGATCGACTTTCATATCGTAGAGTTCCCAAGTGCCGGTTCGCCCAACGCGAACGAGTTTTAAATCACCGACGCGGACGGCGGCATTGCCTGTGTGCTCCCAGAATAACGCATCGCGCTGGATAGGGTCATTGTGAAAAGCAGGTACGAGACTCCGGCCTTCCATGGGCAGGATGGCGTTGCCGTTAAAAGTCTTCGGGTAGGTGGCGCCAGCGACGTCGACAGCTGTGGTCATGATGTCGATCAGGTGAGCAGGTTGAGCACGTAATTCGTTCTTGGCGCTGATGCCAGCTGGCCAATGGGCGATCAGCGGACTTGAAATCCCGCCTTCGTGGTTAAAGTGCTTATAGAGACGGAAGGGCGTGTTCTCGGCGTAGGCCCAGCTTTCGCCACAATACCATTGGGAGGAGGCGGTAGCGGGGTCGCCGTCTGTTCGTCCGTTGGCGCCAGACTCCGCATTACCCCCGTTATCACTCATGAAAAGGATGAGCGTATTATCGAGGACGTTGCGCTGTTTGAGACCGGCCACCAGGTCGCCGATGGCTTTATCCATATGGTTCACCACCGCGGCATAGACCGACATGAGATGATCGAAACGTTCCTGCTCTTTGGCGGGGACTTTATCCCAGGCTTTGACGGCTTCGGGTAAAGGTGAGCTGGCCCACTTCTGGTCGATGATGCCCATGTCGAGTTGGCGGGCGTAGCGCCGGGCACGGACTTCTTCCCAGCCGATCTTATATTGACCGAGGAATTTCGCGATGTCGGCTTGCGGTGCTTGCAGGGGGAAGTGCGGGGCGTTGTGGCAGAGGTGGAGATAAAAAGGTTTTTTCGCTTCGATGGCTTCGTCGATGAACTTCAGTCCGAAGGTGGTCCAGAGATCGGTCGAATACCAGTTCTTGGGTAATCGCGCGTCGTCGTTTTTAATGAGCACGCCATTGAGAAAGAGACTGGCCCGTTGGGCTTCGGGAAAATAGAAGCCTCCGGCAGGGGCGTGGAGACTGCGATCAAAGCCGCGCGTCGAAGGCGTTACGCCTTGTTCATGTCCGACGTGCCATTTGCCGGTCATCGCCGTGAAGTATCCCGCGGGTTTCAGTACTTCCGCAATGGTGACGCAGGTGTCGTTGAGGTGGCCGACGTAGCCGGGGACGTTTTGGTTATTCACCATGTGGCCAATGCCGGCTTGATGGGAATACAGTCCCGTCAAGAGTGCAGCGCGGGTGGGGCAGCAACGACCGGTATTATAAAATTGCGTGAAGCGCAGGCCGTTCCGGGCCAAGGCGTCCAGGTTGGGCGTCGGGATTTCGCTGCCGTAGCATCCGAGGTCGGAAAAGCCCATATCGTCGACCAAGACGACGATGATATTTGGTTTCGTCGGCGTCGAGGCGGCCTGGGTGACGTGGGCGACGGCCAGCCAAAGGAACAGGGGGACGAGGAGGATATTTTTCATATAAAGATAGCTGGGAGGGGGTATGAGACTAAACCCCGCCCGTCAGCGAGAGTTGCCGTCAGCGCAACACGTCGGCAAGCGGTTTGCCATTATCATCGAGCAGCTGGAACTCGTGCACGCCTTGATTGGTGGCGTCCGTGTAGGTCCAGACGACTTTCTTCTCACGGGTGATTTCGACGACCTTGGCCTGAGGGGCGCGGGCGGCGTAGTTGCTAAAAACGATGTTGCCGTTGGGGAGCCACGAGAGGGCAGTGGTACGATTCACCGGAACGCCCGGTAGGTCGCCGTCGCGGAGTTCCCAGACAATCTTGCCAGATGCGTCGACCTCGATGAGATGGTTGCCCAGGGTGAGGCTTATGAGGGTATGACCGGCGGCGTTGCGCAGGCAGCAGAAGGAGCGGTTATCTAGTTCGGATTCCGGGCTCTTACGTTCCCAGACGACCTTGCCGCTGGCGTCGTATTCACGGACGGTCTTTTCTTGCGGCACAAGATAGTGGCCGTTGGGCAGTTTTCGCGCCATGCGGCTCTGCAGGTGGTGGTTGGTGATTTGGCAGCCAAGCGCGATCTCGACCTTGATCGAGCCGTCGCGTGCGACTTCGAGGAGACGCGGCTTGTCGCCGGCTTCGGTCAGCATGACGTTTCCGTTGTCGAGCAGGACGGCCGTATTCACTTCAGACTGCGTGCCCTTGTATTCCCAGATAACTTTCTGATCGCGGGTGATTTCGACGACGGCGCCGCCCGGGTAGGCTTTGGTTTTCGAAAGGGTCAGGAGAAGGTTACCGTTGGGTAGGATATACCCATCGCGGGTGACGGCAGGGTGTTTCCAAGTGACGTTACCCGTGGCATCGACGATCTGGGTCAGGCCGCCCAGCATCAGGAAAGAACGTCCGGTCGGCTTATCGGCGGCGGTAAGCGCATGGGTAGCGAGGAGAAGGCAGAGGAGGGCGCGGATCATTTGATTTCTTGGTAGTCCGAGGAAAGAGTCAGTTTGTCGGAGTAAACGTTGATATACCAAGCCGTCGTGCCCGGAGGTAAGGGGGCGGAGGTTGAGGCCACGGTTCCGTTGAAGAGTTCGAGGTTGGCGGGCGTCTCGACCCACTTGCGCGTGCCGGTGAAGCCTTTGTCGGTCGTCGAGATGAGTACCGCTCGGTCGAGTGGCTTTGAGGAGGCGAAAATCGCGAGAGCGAAGCCATTCTTGGTGGCGGCTGCAGTCGACTTGCCCCAAGGCATGCCGGTCTCGACCACGCTCTTCGCGAAGGCGTAGCTGTCGGGCGGGTTCCATCCGGCGGGGTGGCTATGGCCCATCTTGGAGATGAGCGAGACCATGCGCGGTCCAGGAGCCTTGCGGTAATTCTCGGCTTGGCAGCCGAGAGGGAAGTGGCTGTCCTGCGGCCATGAGAGCCAAAGCACCGGCATCTTCACGCGGTCGGCGTAGTTCATGCCGTCCCAGACTTGTTTATAACCTTCGTTGTCATGCAGGGCTACACCCCAGTGGTTCTCGGCGTCGAAAAGATGACCGCAGCCATAGGTTGGTATTCCGAATGCGAAACGTTCATCGAGTCCGATAATCGTACTCGTGATCACACCGCCCCAGGAGACGCCCATGACACCGATTTTGGAGGCGTCGACTTCCGGCAGGGAGCGCAGGAGCGAGTTCGCCAACATCGTGTCCGCCAATGCATGGTATATCCATTGCTCCTTCAATGGCAGTTTCGTATCAGCAAAGGTGCCATCGCGAGCCGGACCGGAGAAGGCGTGGCGAGCCCAGACAGGTCGGCCCTTAACTTCCTTCTTCTCATCGACGTCGGTCTGGCCTTCGACGGCGATGCTGATGGCCGCGAAGCCCTGAGCGTTCCATTTCTGGACCCATTCCTTGTAGGCCGTGCCGCCACCGCCGTGGACGAGGACGATGCCTGGGATCTTGCCTTCGCGTTTGGCGGGCAAACCGATCCAGGCGAACGCACGGGTTGGTTTGCCGTTCCAAGGAAGCGTGTCGTAGAAAATCGCATGCACCTGGCCGTCAGCCTTGAAGCCTTCGGCGTCGTAGGTCTTCGGCGCCGGCGCGCAGGTGTCGACCAGTCCCAGCACTACCTTGCGGTCATCTGCCGATTCGGCAATCAGCGTGGCGGAGAGGAAAATTAGGCAGAGTAGGGAGCGCATCGTTTTACTTGGCCACGCGGACGTTACGGAAGCCGGCACTATCGCCGAAGACCAGGAAATCGAGGGACGTCTTGTCCTTCCCTAGGCTCGGGTGCTTACCCTTGAAGGTCTGGTCGTTGACTTGAGCCGTTACCTCGTCGCCCTTGAACGTCAATCGGACCGGATACCATTCACCAGCCGCGAGCTTGAGGTTCTTCTTAGCGATGTCTTCGGTGGCTGTGGCAGGTTCGCCCTTGTTCGGGTTTTTGGTGAGGATCGCCGTCGTGCGCGAAACCACGAGGCGGAAGCCGGCGTCGCCGGCGCCGAAGCGAAGCGAGACGCGATTGGCACCCTGGAGGTTTAGTTCGCAGTCGAAGGTGCCGTCGCCGAAGGCTAGCGGGGCGCGGAGTCCAGCGGCTTTTTCCGAGCCGCTCTTCGGCTTGGCGAAGACGCCGCCGTCGCGGGCAGACCATTCGCCGGCGGAAGCGACCCAGGGTTTACCTGGGAGTTTCGCCAACGGTTCGTCGAGCGCGGCGGCGCCAGCGGACGGTGCGAGTTTGGCGATGCGCAGGTGGGTCGGCTTGACGTCGGTCGTAGGCAGTTCGCGGCTGAAGCCGCCATCGCGGTAGCGACGGAGGAGATCCTTCAGTTCGGCGACGACTTCGGGGTGCTCCGCTGAGACGTCCTTTGTCTCAGCCGGATCGGCGACGGTATCATAGAGCTGAGATCGGAATTGATCCTTATGGGCCTTGCGGACGCCATCCTTGATCTCGTCGACGGGCACGCCTTCGATCCATTTCCAGCGGCCTTTGCGAAGGGCGAAGACGCCGTCGGAGCTATGGACGATCATGTCCTCGCGGCCTTTGGCGTCAGCCGAGCCCGTGAGCACGTCGAGGAAGCTACGGCTATCTTCGGCGCCCGCTTCCTTTGCCGGGAGTGATGTGCCGACGATCTCGGCAGCTGTCGCCAGAATATCGACGACGCTGACCATTTGCTTGGCGGTGGAGCCGGCGGCTACCTTGCCGGGCCAGCGGGCGATGAAGGGCACCTTGAAGCCGCCCTCCCAGACGTCGTGCTTGCCGCCGCGGATGCCGGCGTTGACCCTGAGTCCTGCCTTGAAGGCGGCCGTTTGTAGCAGGCGTTCGTTCTCGGGCTTGAAGACGCCGCCATTATCGCTGGTGAAGAGCACCAGCGTATCCTTCGTCGCCCCCATCTTGTCGAGCGTGGCAAGGATGCGGCCGACGCTCTTGTCGAGTTCATGAATCCAGTCTCCGTAAAGCCCAGCCGCGCTCTTGCCGGCGAGCTCCTTGTCGGGGGTCACCGGATTGTGGACGGCGACCGGAGTGAAGTAGAGGAAGAAGGGCTGGTCCTTGGGTTGGGCTTCAAGCCAGGTCGTAGCCTTATCGGTCAGAACTTTCATGACGCGCTCATTTTTGCGGCGAGGGGCGTCGAGCTCGAGGATGCGGCCGGAATTCTTGCCGTTCTCCGTGTCTTCGGAGCCGTATGTCGCCTTGAAGTCGTCGCTGTCGGCGTCGGGGCCCGCGAGTTTCATGCCAGCTGGAATCTGGCCGGAGCGGAGCCCGTAGACGAAGCGGTTTTCGACGAAGACGCCGGTGAGGTCGCCGTGGTTGCTGGGGACGCCAAAATGGTAGTCGAAGCCGATATCTAGGGGGCCGGGCGAGAGCTCCGCCTTATATTCCGTACGCCACTTCGGGTCTTCGTTCTCCTTGCCGTAGCCGAGGTGCCATTTTCCCACGGCGGCGGTGTGGTAGCCTTTCTGCTTCAGCAATGAGGCCAGGTTAAAGCGATTAGTCTCGATGTGGAGCGGGGAGAACGTGCCAAGGACTTCGTGGTTGAGCGACGTGCGCCAGCAGTAGCGGCCCGTCAGCAGCGAGTAGCGAGTAGGAGAGCAGACGGAGGAGGTTGTATTGCCGTCGGTGAAGCGGCGGCCTTCGGTCGCCAGTCGGTCGATGGAAGGTGTGCGGACGAGTTTCGGGTCGGCGCCGTAGCAGCCGGCGCTGCCGTAGCCGTAGTCATCGGCGAGGATCACGACTATGTTGGGCCGATCGGCGGCGGTCGCGGACAGCGCGAGGAGCAGGCAGAGGAGGGGTCGCATTTTATTTTGAGGAAAGCTCTTTGAGGATGGCGTCGACGGCCGCTTGGGCGATCAGGTTGTAGGCTGGGGCGGTCCAGTGGAACATATCGCCACGGGCGAGTTCGCGCTTGTCGATGAGCAGGGCGTAGAAGTCGACGACGGGCACGCCCATCTCGGCCATGACCTTTGCGGCCATGCGGTTCTGTTCGATGATGTTAGGGTTGATCTCGGCGTTGATCTCGGTCGGTTTGCCTTTGACGGTCACCGGCGTGCTGCTTGCCCAGAGGAGCTTCGCCTTGGGAAGTTTGGCCTTCAGCACTTCGACATAGCCCTTCATCAGCGGCTCGAAGGTGCCTGGTTTGATGCGGCCTTCTTGCCAGCCGTGGAGTCCCATATTGAAGACGACCACGTCGTAAGGCCCGTTGGTGAGGACTTCGGCGAGGAGCTTGTTGACGTGTTCGGACTGGTTGTAGGGGTTGACCCAGAGGTCGACGTTGGCCTTGCCGGCGAGGAGTTTCGTGGCGTGTCCTTGGTAGCCGTTGAGGATCGAGTCGCCGATCAGCAGTACGCGAGGGAGCTTGGCGTCCTTGATGACCGCTTTCTCGAGGCGCCAACCCTTGCCGTCGGACTGCACGCGCTTGTCGGTCTCGACCGGTGCGGGTACGCCGGCGCCGGATGCCGTCAAGGCGAGGAGAAGGCAGAGCAGGGGTCGCATAAGGTTATTTTCCTTCGGCGGCCCAGCGCTTCATCTGCGCGATGTTGCGTTCGACCTCGGGGTTGCCCTTGCCGACATAGGGCTTCATGTCGCTGTCGTACATCGCTTCGCTTTCCGGAGCAGGATCGCGGGTGGCGACGAGTTTGGCGTCGAGAAGTCGGCGATGATTTTCTAAGACCGAGGTGAAAGCGGGATCGGTAGCCAGGTTGCGGACCTGCCAGCGATCGACGACGTATTCGTAGAGCTCTTCTTTGGGGCGGGTGGGGCTGAAGAGCAACTGTTCGGTCAGTGCCGACAGCTTGTTTTCGGCGTGCAGGACGCGGAGTTGCTTCACGATATCCTTGCCGTCCTTGTAGGCGCACGGTTGGAGGTGTGGGCGTTCGGGATGATAGTTTCGGATATAAAGAAAACGTTCGGTGCGAAGGCTACGGATTTTTTCCGTGGTCTCATCGCATCGGTCGCGTGCGGCGAAAACTTCGGTACGGGCCTGGTAGTTCGTCGCTAAGATGTCTTGGGCTTGCATGCCGACGGGGATGGCGACCTTGGCGGCCGCGAGTGAAAGGGCGGTAAGGTCGATCTGTTCGACGAGGTCATTGCGGACTTGACCGGCGGCAATTCCGGGCCCGCGGATGATGAGGGGAATCTGTGTGCCTTCATCGAACAGGAACTGCTTGCCGCGGGCATGGCTGATGCCGTGGTCAGTCATGAAGACGATCAACGTATTTGCTAGCAGGCCTTCCTTTTCAAGGCGGGCGAGCACGCGGCCAACGTGCAGGTCGGTCAGGCGGACGGCATCGAGGTAATCGGCCCAGTCTTGCAGGAGCACCGGATCTCGCGGGTAATAAGGAGGTAGGGTGACCTTGGCGGGGTCGGTACCTGCGCCCAGTTCTGACACGATGCGTTTGCGGAATTCGACCCTGACGGATTCGGGGCCTTCGCGAAGTTTGCCCCCGTGAAGCTGGACTTGCATGAAGAACGGCTGGTTCGCTTTGCGGCCGGACCAGTCGGAACTATCGTACATTTTCGTATCCCACTCAAAGTTGTAATCAGTCTTGCCGAACCGATCGCCGTTATTCGCCTTGGCTTTCTTGCCCTTGGGGGCGCCGAAGGGCAGGCCCCGGAAATCAAAATCAGGCAAGCCGCTGCCGATGCAAGTATAGTAGCCTGCCTGTTGCAGGAGCTTAGGGATGGGCGTGACGTCAGCTGGGAGGTTGATCTTGAGTTCGCCGCGGCCGCTGCGGTGATGTTGGGCTCCGATGGTCGTCTGATACATCCCGGTGATCATGGCCGAACGGCACGGCGAGCAGACTGGCGCCGTGACGTAGGCGCGGCTGAAACGGACGCCTTCCTTTGCTAGCCGATCGACATTCGGGGTGGCGATGGTCTGCTCTCCGTAGCACCCGAAGTTCGCGGACATGTCGTCGA
>JAPLTU010000013.1:0-4893 GCA_026397965.1 Verrucomicrobiota bacterium
AATGACCGGCCCGGTCATCCGCGAGGGTGCCAACCGCCACCACCTACCTATTGTGCTTCTCGAGGATCTTCTTCAATTCCGCCGGGTCGGCGTCGGGGCGAAGGTGTCTCATGATGAACTCGAGGTCACGGGTGCCGCGGGCGACGGTCGGCTCGATGCCGGTGCCTTCACCGTAGTCATTCCAGGTCGCGATCTGCACGATGGGTGCGCCACTCTTCATGGCTTGTTCAAAGGATTGGGCGAAGGTCGCGCCGTCGCGGTCATCGATGAAGCCGTAGGTCTTGCCGGCGCCCGCTTGCGCATAGAAATCACGATAGCCTGGGAAGGCGACGGCGACAGTGGGTCGTCGCTCCTTGGTGCTGTTACTGTAGAGCTCAGCGAGTTCGGCTGTCCATGTGGCCTCACCGACTGTTTTTCCTTCGCTGACGGGTATCCAGGCGAAGGCTCCATCGATGTCTGGTTGCTGGCGGAGGTGGGGCAGGGCGAAGGTGAGCGGATTATTTTTAAGCGTCGACCGGATCGCGGACCATTCTGGGCCGGAGAGGAATTGTGGGCCAAAGATAAGGAGCACTGGACGACCAGAGATGCGGATGTAAGCGGCGTCGCTAAACCAATGCCTGTCGGCCCAGGCGAACGAAGTCGCGACCCTCGCGACGGCTTGGGCTCGGGACAGTTTCTGTTCTTGGATGAAGCGCTGTCCCGGATTGTCTTCGATACAAAGCGCGAACTTCAGGCCAGCTTTCTTGAGTTCCGCGATTAGCAGCTGGGTGTTCCGATGAATCATCGCGTAGTCGGCGAAGCCCTCGACGCCATTCCAATCGATGATGGCGCCGTCGATGCCAGCGGCCTTTATCAAGGCGACTTGGGCGGTGATGACGGTGGGGTCGGACGAATCGTAAGGCCCGAGCAGAGGTCGGTCGTGGGAAGCCAGCACTCCTTGTTCGGGGTCGAGTTTCCCCATGGTCCAATGCCAGCCCCAGTGGCCGCTAACGGCTTTGCTTTCGAACCATGGCATCACGTGGACCAGGACGAGTGGGCGTTCGGGCGCAGGGGTGGAGCAGGAGCAAACAAGCCACCCGGAGGTGATTGCTATCAGGATGCTGCCAAAACGCATGGAGGCAGTACACCGATGTCCGCCGCTGCGTTCAATCTCCAAGCAGATGGCCTCGTTGTTTTTAAATGGGTCGTGATGGAGCGATTTAAACTCACAGCCTCAACTGTCCGAAAAAATTGACGGATGATGGACTTCGCCCTTTTTTTACACATAGTGGCTCCGATATGAACCTTACGGTAAGACGTTCCGGGGAGCGCGGGCAAGCCGACCACGGCTGGCTGGTGGCTCGTCACAGTTTCAGTTTCGCCAACTATGATGACCCCGAGCATAGGGGGTTCCGCTCTTTACGGGTGATCAACCAGGATATCGTGGCTCCAGGCATGGGTTTCCCGACGCACGGTCATAAGGATATGGAAATATTTACCTATGTGCTCGAAGGTGCCTTGGAGCATCGCGACAGCATGGGCAACCATGCGCAACTGAAGCCTGGCGAAATTCAAGTGATGAGTGCCGGCACCGGTGTGAAGCACAGTGAGTTCAATCCCTCAAAGTCCGACCGTCTTCATCTTATCCAGATCTGGATTCAGCCAGACCGCGCGGGTTTGAAGCCCCGTTATGCCGAATGGACGCCGACCCCCGCTCAGCTCGCCGCTCCTAAGGTATTGATTATTTCCAACGATGGTCGCGATGGCTCCGCTCATATGAGTCAGGACGCCGAGGTGTATCGCTTAAAGACCGATTCGCCCGCGACGATTTCACACGAACTCCGTAAGGGCAGGGGATTGTGGTTCCAACTGATTGCCGGCGAAATCGAGATTGATGGCGTGAAACTTTTGCCGGGAGATGCGGTCAAATCTGAAGACGCCGGTGCCTTCACCTTCAAGTCCGCCGGTCCCGTCGAAGCCCTCCTCTTCGACCTCGCCTAAGTTTCTCCTGCTTTCCTCTATACTCGATACTCCATACTCTCCGCTCATGTCCACGCCCCACAATCCTCAGAAGTCCCCCATCCCTGTCCTCGTTGAAGCCGGCACGACCTACTACTGGTGCTCATGCGGTCACAGCAAGAACCAGCCTTTCTGCGACGGCGGCCATAAAGGTTCCGCCTTCACGCCTGTGCCCTACAAAGCCGAAGCGAATGGTACCGTCTATTTCTGCGCCTGTAAGCATTCTAAAAAGGGTGCCCTGTGCGATGGCTCCCATAAGGCCCTCTGAAGTTAGCCCTTTCAACCGCCGTCGTTTGGGCTAACCTGCCTTTGTCATGAAAAAAATCCCCACCATCGCTGCGCTCCTCCTTGGCCTAGCCTTTATCTTCTTTGGCGTCAACTACTGGGCCAAGTTCGGCTTCGTACCGAAGCCTGTGCATTCTCCTGAGGCTAGTGCCATGATCGGTGCCATGTTTAACTCTGGCTACCTGACCTTCGTCAAGGTGCTGGAAGTCGTTGGCGGTGTCCTGCTAATCCTGCCCCGCACGCGCGTCTGGGGTCTGTTCATTATCGGTCCGATCTTGGTCAACATCCTGGCGATCTGCATCTTCCTCGACCACCAGACCCCGGGGCTCGTCATCGGTTTGATCGTCCTCGCCCTCATCGTTACCTGGTCCCGCCGCTGCGCCCTCTGCTGCGTGAACACCTGTGGTTGCTCGAGCGGCTGCGGTTGCGGTACCAATGGTGGCTGCGCCTGCGGCTCCACGGACAAGACCGCCTCGACCGGTTGCTGCGGCGGCAAGTAAGCCTCCCCATCCTCACGAATCAGCCCCCGACCTCGGGGGCTTTTTGTGCCTGCGCGACTTACAGTCGCGTGCTGGCATGGTTCGCCGCAGGGCGAACCAAGGTAGGGGCACGATTCATCGTGCACTCCTTTGCTGAGGGCGCGGCGGAGCCACGCCCCTACCTTCGGCCGCCCTGCGGCGGCCTAACCCCGCGTGGCCCTATGGCCACGCTTCACTTCACCGCTTTCACGATCGCCTCGGCGATCGCGGCCATGCCGCGGTCACCGGGATGATTGGCCACGCCGGCATGCTTATACGGACGCTCGGAGCGGGCGTAGTTCTGCTCGTCCTTGGCAAGGGCGCTGATGTCGACGTATGTGCCGCCGACGGCGTCGCAGGCCTTGCGCATCGCGCTGTCCTTGGCTTCGTTCGCCCAGAAGCTACTGCGTACGATGATGGCGGCCTTGGGGTTGGACTTGAGGGTCTTCAGCAAGGCGGCGACCTGGTCCTGATACTTAGCCTGGGCTTCGGGCGTCTTCAGCGCGGCGACATTCTCGCCGATGCACAGGATGACGAGATCGGCTTTGAAGGCGGCGGCATCGGCGTACTTGCCGGCGATGTCATACCCGACGTGGTTGCGTTCGAAGTCGGCGACGTTCTTGACCATGATCACCGGCGTGATCCCTTGCTTGGCGGCGAGGGCCTTCGTCACGACATGGACGTAATCCTTGTCCAATGAGGTTGCGGCCATGCCCCAGTTGCCATGCCAGTCGATATCGGCCTTGGGCCCGTGGCTCGTGATGCTATTTCCGACGAAGAGAATCTTTTGGGGCACCAGCGTCTCGGCGCTGGCCGGCGTGGCTAAGGCGAACAGGGCGGCTAAAGCTAAGAGGTGTCGAGACATGGGGTAGGGGAGAATCGAGGATAAGAGGGCCTGAGGGCCCGAGGCGAGACTCTGAATCAAGTCCAGTCCCTCCAGTCTGATCTGATTCAACGGCTCAAGGGGAAACCGGAGACCGGGATTAATGCTTCGGTCATATGAACCCCAGCAAACTATCCGGTTCCCCTATGGTGACCCCTTTGAGTTCTGCCTCCCTTGTCCCCGTGTCCCCTTGCCCACGCGCCCCCTGCGTGGCTCCGCCACGCCTTACTTCGTCAGCGGCTGAGGCACGGTCTTCGTCTTCGCTGCGCCGATGGCGATGATTTTCTCGAGCATGCCGAAAAGCTTAAGCGTATCCCACTTGGCGGTCAGGGTGACCTGATTGCCTGCGGCTTCGACGGGCTGGACGCCGGCGAGGAACTCGCCGAGCAATGCCTTCATGGCCTTGTCTTCCTCGGTCTGCGGCTTGGTGGGGTCGCCGGCGAGCATCATCGGGGCCATGGCCAACATGCCTTGGGCCTGCTGGGCCATCGGGGCGGCCTTCTCCTTGGAGGTGAAGAACGCGCTCAACTTCATCACCTGGTTGCTGCCGTTCTCGCCCATCGCGAAGACGGCGCCTTGGAATCCGCTGTCATCTCGGCGCTGGTCGGAAGCTTGGCGGCGTTGACGCTGACGACGGCGTAAGGACGGCCGGTGGCGTTCACTTGCGGCCGCAGGGAGGAGTTGAGGGCGTAGGAGGATCCTTTTCCTTTGAGGAGTTCGATGATGCGCGCGGCTTCCTTGGGCTGGGCGATTACGAGCGTATTGTCGTCGAGGTCGAAGACGCCGATTGGTTCGGAGGCCGGGGCGCCGGCGGCGGTGGCGGGCGCCGGGAAATCCTTGGCGGCCTTGGCGAGTTCATCGCTGAGAGAGGCCAGGAGCTCTTGGCCATTCCAGCCCTTGGTCGCGCCGGCCTGTACGGTGCCGACCTTCTTAGCGACGGCATGGGCCGAAAGTTTTTTGCTGTCATGGCGAGCCCGGATGATGACGCCTCCGTTCAACTGCCCGGCCGCACCGAGGGTGACTCCGCCTGCGATACGATTATCCGGCGATTCAAGGTCGATACCCGTAGCGGCCTTGATGGCCTCCTGCATCTCCTTGCTGTCCTTGGTGCTTGGGTCGATGCCGGCGAGGGTCTTCTCCATGCGCGCCTTGAAGGCCTTGGCCTCGGGAGAATCGCTGATCTTCAGGCCGCGTGAACTGGCGGTGGCG
>JAPLTU010000013.1:4916-5990 GCA_026397965.1 Verrucomicrobiota bacterium
ATAGAAAATATCGATACTTATAAGAAAAGGGCAGGCCACGACTCACGCCCCGCCCGCCCAGCCGAAGCGATTTACTGGCTCAAAGGAAAACCGGAGACCGGTGAAGCATTCTCAGGTCCCGGGTCTCGGCCATCAGGTATCTGGTTCAGGTGTTCTGGTGCAGGCACAGGTTCAGGACCCGCACCCGTACCCGCACCCGTACCCGCACCTGATAACCCGTACCCGATACCCGACTGCTGAGACCCGAGACCCGAGAATAATTTCTGCCTCTCACGTTTGCACTTTTGCATAGGAGCGGCGCTCCGATTTGCACCTTTGCACTGCCTCTCTCTGATAACCGAGCCTCTGAGCCTCGGGGCCTCTAGTTTGCCCGTGTCCCCGTGTCACCTTGCCCACGTGCCCCCTGCGTGACTCCGTCACGCCTTACTTCTTCTTCGCCGGAGGTACCGCCTTGAGCGGGTGTTCCTTGAGGATCTCGTCGGCCATGTAGAAGTTGACACGGTCTTGGGTGGCTTCGCGGACCTTCTTCACGGTCGCGGGCGAGACGAGTTTGCCGTTGTTGCCGAAGGAGAGGCGCACGTAGCTGAGCACGGCCGCAGCTTCGTCGTCGTTGAGCAGGCCGCCGAAGCCCATCATAGGCGGCACGCCCTTGGTGGGGTCGAAGCTCTGCTTGTTGACGGTGATCGGACCCCAGAGGCCCTTGAGCAGGATCTTGGTGATGCGTTCATCGTCATCGAGCCAGTTGCTCTTCGCGAGGGGCGGGTAGATGTTCTGGATGCCTTTGCCGTCGGCCTGGTGGCAGGTGGCGCAGTGCGCGTCGCGGAAGTAGATCTCGCGACCGAGCTTAAAGACCTTCTCTTCGGCGGCCGTGAGCTTGCGTGCGGGCTTGGAGTCGGTGCCGGCTTCGGGCACGGGTTCGCCGATCTTGAGTTTGCCGGCGAAGTAATCGGCGGCAGCCTGATTGCCTTCAAGGTTCAGCTGGCCGGCGGCCTTGAGGGCTTCGACGTCGTCCTTGAGCGTGTAGCTGAGGGCGTAGTGCAGGACGGGTCCGACCCAGCGGTCGATGGGCTTGTG
>JAPLTU010000075.1 GCA_026397965.1 Verrucomicrobiota bacterium
CCGCAATGGCCAGCCCACCGAGATTCCTCCGCACCTCACGGCGGCTTTCGGCAACGAAGCTAGCGCCTTTATTCGACGCCATACCGACGGACCCTGGATGCTTTATCTGGCCTTTAACGCCCCACACACGCCGCATATGCCAACGCCGGAACGCGAAGCCCAATTCGCGGACGTAAAAGATCCTATGCGCCGCAAATGCCTCGCCCAGATCAGCCTGCTCGATGATGCCATCGGTAACGTCACCAAGGCCCTGGCCGAAAGCGGACAAGCGCAAGATACGCTGATATTTTTCTTTAGTGATAACGGCGGCACCCCTCCGAAACTGGGCGCCGACAACACCCCGCTGCACGGCAACAAAGGCCAGGTCTACGACGGCGGTATTCGCGTGCCCTTCGTCGTTAGCTGGCCAGCCCAACTGAAAGCTGGCTCGACCTATAATGCGCCCGTCTCATCGCTGGACGTCGCGGCCACCGCTCTCACCTTGGCAGGAGTGCCCTTCCCCACCGAACGCAAACTCGATGGCGTGAATGTCATCCCCTTCCTGAAAGGTGAAAATAAGGCGACGCCACACGACCGCCTCTTCTGGCGCATGGGTGGCGGCACGCACTTAGCCGCCCGCGAAGGGCAATGGAAACTGGTCCGTAACGGCACCAATCCGCTCGAACTTTACAACCTAGATGCGGACATCTCCGAAACCAAGAACCTCGCCACGGAAAAACCTGAGGTCACTGCCCGTCTCAATGCCGACCTCGAGGCATGGAATAAAGAACTGATTGATCCGGTCTTCGGCGGCCCCGCGGCGGTCAAAGCCGCCAAGAAAAAAGCTAAGAAGTAAATCCGAACCGATGTTTGCATTAATTCGCCCCCTGAGAGCTTTCTGCTTTTTTCTTTTGGCACTGACGAGCGCGCCCGCGGATACAATCAAGGTTTTTATCCTGGCCGGCCAGTCCAACATGGAAGGCCAGGCGGTGACCGACCTGAAGGGTAAGGATTACAATAAAGGTAAAGGCACTTTGGTCGAAGTCATGTCCCGCCCCGGCAATGCGGCTCGCTATGCCCATCTTAAAAATACTGATGGCACTTGGCGGTTCCGCGACGATGTGTTCGTGCGATATGAACGCGAAAATCAACCTCCCCTCCAAGGCCCACTGGGACTTGGCTTTGCGGTCTACGGCGATCTCCATCACTTCGGTCCTGAGTTCCAATGCGGCCACGTCCTGGGCGATGCCATCGATGCGCCGGTATTACTGATTAAATGCGCGTGGGGCGGCAAAAGCCTCTACCAAGACTTCCGACCACCTTCCGCCGGAGGCGTGACCGGGAAATACTATAAGCTGATGCTGCAACAAGTGCGGACGGGCTTATCCGAAGTAGGTAAAGATTTTCCCACCCTCGCCGGCAAAACACCCGAGCTGGCAGGTTTGATCTGGTACCAAGGCTGGAACGACGGCGTCAATCCTCAGACGGCGGTCCCGGAATATGAATCGAATCTGGCGCACCTGATCCGGGACATCCGGCGCGACCTGGATGCGCCGAAGCTCCCCGTGGTCATCGGCGAACTCACCGGCCCATGGGTGCAAGCTCCCGAAGAATGGGAAGCCCTGCGCCACGCCCAAGCCGCCGTCGCCCGCCGCCCCGAATTCATCGGTAATACTCTTTTCGTTCCGACCCGTAATTTCGTCCGACCCGCTTCGGAATCACCCAACCCGGGGCACGGCCACCATGAATTCGGCAATGCTGAGACTTATTTTCTCGTAGGTGACGCCTTGGGCAAAGGCATGTTGGCGCTGCTCCATCCCTCCGGCCGTCAGATCGTCCCAGGTGTTACGAAATAACACCGCCCGGGCGTTGATTCGCCGGGACGGAAATCGGACTCATCCCACACCGACCCTGCCCCTGCGGTGGTCGGTTTTGCTTTAAAATCTTCCTTTGGTCGGGCTGGTGAGATTCGAACTCACGACCTCTTGCACCCCATGCAAGCGCGCTACCAGGCTACGCTACAGCCCGAATAAAGGAAGGTTTGTTAAGTCTATCCGCAGAAGGGATGTCAACCCGACAAACAAAACGCCGCGGTTTCTCGACATAACCCTTCATAAGACCTAATAAAACCCCATGAGCCGTCACCCCTTGCTCCTGCTTATCCTTTGGTCGGCCTGCCTCTTCGGAGAGTCCCGCCCCAACATCGTCTTTATCTTGGCCGATGACCTCGGCTACGGCGAAGTGGGTTACAACGGACAGAAAATC
>JAPLTU010000077.1 GCA_026397965.1 Verrucomicrobiota bacterium
CTCCGAGATTATGGAATCCAACGGCTCCACCTCCATGGCTTCCGTCTGTGGTGGTACGCTCGCTCTTCTCGACGCTGGCGTGCCCATCAAGGCCCCGGTCGCCGGTATCTCCTGCGGTCTCGTGACCGAAGATGCCGCTGGTAAGATCGTGAAGCACCGTGTGCTGACCGATATCATCGGCGCCGAAGACCACTATGGCGACATGGACTTCAAGATCTGCGGCACCCGCGAAGGTATCACCGCCTTCCAGCTCGACCTCAAGATCCACGGTCTCCCGATGAGCATCGCCAAGGAAGCCATTGCCCAGAACAAAGTCTCCCGCGACGCGATCCTGGACATCATGGCCAAGACCATGCCGGCCACCCGCGCCGAGCTGAAGCCCTGCGCTCCGCGTACTCACCGTCTCAAGATTCCCTCCGATAAGATCGGTGCCCTCATCGGTCCAGGCGGCAAGAATATCAAGCGCATCACCGAGTACACGGGTTGCCAGCTCGACATCGATCAAGACGACTCCGGTTGGGTCACAATCTTTGCCACCGATGGCGAATCTCTCGCTCGTGCGGTCAACGAAGTGAACCTCATCTCGGCCCAGATCGAGATCAACAAGACCTACAAAGGCATCGTCCGCTCCGTCAAGGAATTCGGCGCCTTTGTCGAATGCTTGCCTGGTCAAGAAGGCCTCGTCCACGTTTCCGAACTCGCTGACTTCCGCGTGAATAACGTCGAAGATGTCGTTAAGCTCGGTGACGAGATCATCGTCAAGTGCGTTGGCATCGATGACAAAGGTCGCGTTCGTCTCTCCCGTCGTGCGGCCATCGCCGAGAAGGAAGGCCGTGAATACGCGCCCGCTCCTAAGCCGATGGATCGCCCCCGTGGCGATCGTCCTGAGCGCCGCTAAGCGCGTTCAGTTTGTTCAAAAAGCCCCAGGAAACTGGGGCTTTTTTATGCCTAGGAGGAACGTCTCCGTAGGGCTCGGCGGTCGACTTACTTCGCGGGCTTGTCCGTCGTCGTCACGCGTTCAAACCAAGTACGTACCACACTCGCCGCCGCGCAATCGCGGAGCGGCCACTGGTCATTGTGCGGGTGCTTTACGGCGTCGTTCGGGAATTTTCCGTAGAGCGCGCCCATGTCGACCGTGAGATAGTCCACGTTCTTCGAGGCGATGGGCTCGACGAACCGACGGGTTTCGTCGCCCGCATTCGCTTGGGTTACCAGCAGCGGGCGGCCGGCGAGGCGGCGGAGGCGGACGGACGCTTCCTCGCGGTAGCGCGCCAGCGGCGAGCCCCAAGCATGCCCCTTCCATTCCAGTATCCCGTCAAAGTGGTCGTGGGCCCAGAGGCCGCACCAGAGCTTGGCGATTTCGTCGTCGTGCAAGCCGAGGAAGGAAACCCCGATGGCACCACGCGAGAAGCCGCAGAGGACGAACCGTTTAGAGTCGCCGCCGAACTCGGCGCAGATGCGCGGGATATTCGTCTTGGCGTAGCTGACGGTGGCATCGATGTCGCCCCACCAGGTGACTTCGTTTTTTTGGTGGTCCTTGGCGACGTAAGGCAGGACGACCCAGATGGCCTTGCCGCGCGCGACGCTGTAGCCAAGGGCGGCTCCTTCGATTTCGCCGGTGGAGCCGGAGGTCGGGAAGTAGTTGCCGGTGTATTCGGCGATCACCGGCCAGCTCTTGCCAAGGGCTTTCCAATTCGGCGTCCAGTCGTCAGGCAAAGCGATCAGGTGATGAACTTTCGTGCCGACATATTCGGTTGTGGTGACGGCGGCTCGCTTGCCGGCTTGCGGGCCTTGTTCGGTGAGCGGCGGCAGGGTCACGTCAGTGGCCGCTGACTTTGTCGCCATGATCAAGTAGAGCAGGGCGAATCTCATCGGCTCAGCTTTTACGCGATTCGATGACCTGAGAACGTGTCCAAAGATCGTGCCAGGCGCGACGGTCGCGACGAAAAAGTGGCACGTGAAAGTTGATGATTCCAATGACCATAAAGATAGGGTTAGGCAGGGCGAAGAATGAGGCCTTCCAGGCGGAGCGTAGCAAGCAGCCGAAAAAAACTGGAGGTTGACGGGTGCCGATATCAATCGTGCGCAGGTTGAAGATCATTTTGCCGATCGTCTGGCCCTTCATCTGCCACTCTTGGAAGGTTAAGGTCAGCATGAGCGTAAAAAAAGTCACCATGCCTTGAAAATTCACCCACACGGACATGGCTTCGAGCGCCTTGGGGTCGGGTTTAAGCAGCATATCCAAGAGGGCTTGGTTTTCGCGTGGGGATCCACCGGCACTTAAGAGCTTTACGTATTGATTGATAAAGCGGTGCATCCAAGCGTCAGTTTCTTGACGGGCGGCGAGTTCGTCCGGGCCCGCCAAGAAGCCAGCCAGGGCCCAACCTAGGAATAAGAGGGGAATGATATCCGCCAGGCAGGCCAGGGTCCTCCACCAATACCCCGCAGGTGTAAACGGGATGGGCGGAGGGCTCGAAGGCGGGATGGGGGGAGCTTTAAGCACGAGCTTGGGCGCGCTCGCAGGCGTCGAGCGTGTTCTTCATGAGCATGGCCACGGTCATCGGACCCACGCCGCCCGGCACGGGGCTGATGGCTTCACATTTCGGAGAGACGGCGTCGAAGTCGACGTCGCCGACAATACGATAGCCGTTCTTCTTGGTGGCATCGGGAATGCGATTGATACCCACGTCGATGACGACCGCTCCAGGTTTGACCATGTCGGCGGTGATGAAGCGAGGTTTGCCGATCGCTGCGATGATGATGTCGGCCTGGCGGACGATGCTGGGAAGATCACGGGTGCGCGAATGAGCGATGGTCACGGTACAATCGCAACCTTTGGCCAGAAGCAGGGCGGCGGCGGGCTTGCCGACAATCAATGAACGCCCCACGACGACGGCGTGTTTGCCGGCGGTTTCGATGCCGGAGCGACGGAGAAGTTCGATGACGCCCGCGGGCGTGCAGGCGGCAAAGGCGCCGGGGATTTCTTGGACAAGCCGCCCGATGCTTTGGGTGCCGAAACCATCGACGTCCTTAGCAGGGGACACGCGGTTAAAGACTTCCGTCTCGGGTAGGTGTTTGGGTAGAGGTGCCTGAATGAGGATGCCGTGAATCAATGGATCGGCATTCAAGGCGTCGAGGTGGGCGAAGAGTTCTTCTTTGGAGACCGTCTCAGGGAAGAGTTGGATTGAGGCTTTCATGCCGACCTCCGCCGCGGTCTTCTGCTTTTTGGTTACATAGGACACGGAGGCTGGATCGTCGCCGACGCGTACGAAAGCCACGTGGGGGACGACCGGGGCAAGTTTAGCGACCCGCTCTTTGACTTCGGCGAGCACTTGTTGGGCGATGGCGTTGCCGTCGATGAGGCGCATGAGCACTATGTAGGGCAAGGGAGGGAAGGAGGGCGAGAAAAGTCCTCACTGGAGGCCTGAATTGATTGTCTCGCCCTGTGTGGTTAAATGCCTCAATGGGTAGGGCGTGTCAGAAGGACCTATGCGCATTCATAAATTTCTCGCTACCTCGGGGGTCTGTTCCCGTCGGGAAGCGGAACGTCTGGTCGCGGAGGGGGTCGTGACAATCAATGGTACCGTCGCCAAGACCGGACAGCCCGTCAATGGCGAGACCGACCAGGTCCGCTGCCGGGGTCAATTGGTCAAGCCGTTGTCCCGGACGGTGGTCCTGATGATGAATAAGCCCCGTGGTTTTCTTTGCACCAATGATGATACGCATGGCGGGCATACGGTCTTCGAGATGGTCCCGCCTGAATATAAGGAGCTGAGGTTGTTTTGTGTCGGGCGACTGGACAAGGATTCGGAAGGCTTGCTGTTGCTGACCAACGACGGCGACCTGGCCAACAAGGTGATGCACCCGTCAGGTGGAGTGATTAAGCGTTACGAGATTCTCTTGAACCGGGATTATGACCCCACGCTCACGCCGCGTTTGATCAAGGGAGCTTTTGAAGAAGGGGAGCACTTGCGTTTTAAGAAAGTGATTCGTCATCCCGATAATCCGGCCTCGCTGGAGATTCATTTAGATCAAGGACGAAAGCGCGAAATTCGCCGCCTCTTCGAAATCTTCGGCTTCCATGTGAAGACTCTCCGGCGGTTCCAAATCGGCGAACTCGTTTTGCGCAAGATGCCCTTGGGCGATTGTCGGCCGTTGGCCCGGAAGGAAATTGAGATGATTTTCGAGAATTAAGAGGGGTTTTTAATGCTTAGATTGGTTGCAACGTCTAAGGGATAGGGTTTTTGTTTAGGGGATACCCCTTAACCGAATGATTTTGCGCTTATGCATCCTCGTTTTCGCCACCGCTCTTTGGGCGGGGCCAGAAGGTGGTATGAAGTTGGCTTTCGAAGATCAGTTTAACGATAAGTCTATCGATGAATCCAAATGGGGTTTCAAGAAAGAGATTGTCAAATTGGCCGATGGGAAAGCCTCCATCGAAGTGATTTCAGGCGGCAAATCTGGGATTTGGAAATCCGGGGAGTTGACTTGTAAGTTCAAGCAAGCCTATGGCTATTTTGAAGCCTCGATTCAAAAGGTGCAGACCAAAGGGCATGGCGTTTATTATGGTATCAGTGGGAGTTCCGTCGAAACGAAATTCCCGTCGGCTAGTTTAGGATTTGAATGCGGAGGCGCCGATAAGGTCGGACCCTATTTGGATGTCGGCGAATTGCTCGGAACTCAGAAGCTGCGCCCGAAGGAAAATCCGATCAAGATGGAAGACCGTGTGACGTATAAGAAGTTTAACACCTACGGGCTGCTGGTGACGCCCAAGACCTACCTCTGGTATGTGAATACGCGGCAGGTTTTCCGGGTCGAACGCCCGACTCCTTCGGGCCCATTACAATTGAAATTCAGTCACGGAACGGGCGAAGGGGGTGTGCTTCGCAGTTTCCCTAACCCCGCCCTTGGGCCTGAGCCGCTCGTCATCGATTGGGTGAAGATTTGGAAGTAATTCTAGGGTTTCTTTGCCTGGGCCCGGCCTCGGGGGAGGGCTATCGGTTATCATGCACTTGCCAAAAGCCTTGGTAAGATTTTTACTCTTAATGCCCCCTCATTCTATGTACGTCCGTCTTATCACCCTATTCCTATTTACGTCAGTCCTTTGGGCTGATCCGACCAGTAGCATGAAGTTAGTCTTTGAAGATAAATTTGATGGCAAGGAACTGGATCTGACCAAGTGGGATTTCAGCAAAGATAATAAAGAAGGTATCAAGTTCGCTGATGGTAAATTGTCACTCGAAGTTTCCACGAAGGACGGCAAGCCTACCTTGTGGAAGAATGCCAGCATCACCAGTAAGTTTCGTCAGCCCTATGGTTATTTTGAGGCTTCGATTCGGATGATCCAAACGAAGGGGCGGCATAGCGGCATGCAAGTGAGGACGTTTTTCGAGGAATCTGCGGTCAAGAAGTTTCCTGCCGCCGAAATTTATTTTGCAACGAGCGGCGAGGTCACGAACACCGTGCGCCCAACCCTTAAGATCGCCGAAGAGGCCGGGGTCAGGAACATTGAGCCGGTTAATAGCCCGATTCCTCTCGATGGCGGGGCTTCCTATAAGAAGTTCAACACCTATGGCGTGCTTTCGACCCCGTTATACTTCGCTTGGTATGTTAATACCCGCCAAGTCCATCGCGTCAGCATAACGACGCCGACCGCGCCATTATCGGTACATTTTTTCCACCATCTTCCCGAAGGTGGCGTCCTGAAAAATTTTCCCGATCCTAAATTGCCCCCTGAACCCATGCAGATCGATTGGGTTAAAATCTATAAATAATTCCCATGCGACCCTCCATCCTCTTGCTACTTCTGTTGTCACTGGTTGCCCGCGCGGATAACCCGGCGCTGAAGATGAAAGTCATATTCTCCGATGACTTTGAGGGCGCCGCCGTCGATTCGACGAAATGGAAAATCAACACGCCGCAGCATGTCTCAATCAATAAAGGTAAGCTGGTCTTAGGTTTCAGCATGACGCCCGCCGGCCCCGTGGGTGGCGCCATTACCATCGCGGCACCGGCCGAACAGATTTACGGCTATTACGAAGCGTCGATCCGGTTTAACGCTTACAAGGGGCATCGAGGTACGATGCGGATCAGTTCAACTGCCGAGGGGGTTCCTGGGGCTTCAATCACCATTCAAAATAAGGGTGGCGACTTGGTCTATCCCTGGGCCCGGCTAGCTTCGGCGGGGGGGACGCGTGACTTCCCTCCGCTCAAGGAGACAGGTTTCCTGGGTGGCGGGAAAGAGGCCGCCTCGAAGAAGTTTAATACCTACGGCATACTTTGGACGGAAAAAGCCTACACGATTTATATCGGAGGTAAGGTCGCGATGAAGATCGATAAGCCCGAGGTCAAGAAGCCGATGAGTTTTGCGATCCAGCACTCCGCCTTGGAGTCTGATCGCAAGGACTTCGACCCCAAGAATCTGCCGGATGACATCGAAGTCGATTGGGTGAAGATCTATAAGTAAGATGCGCGGGTTACGATTTATCTTTGTGTTCTGGGTCGCCCTTGCCGGCGGCCGGGCCGATAGCCCGACGCCCAAGATGAAGCTGGTTTTTTCCGACGATTTTAACGGGGCTAAGATCGATACAGACAAATGGTCCGTCAGTAATCCGGATCTCGTAACCTTGAAGGATGGCAAAGCGATCCTGGGTTTCCGTAAGGTTGCCGATGGCTTTAAGGGCGGAAATATCTCGAGCAAATTTTCCCAGTCTCAGGGCTATTTTGAAGCGGCCATCCGGTTCAATGCTTACCGCGGCAATCGGACGAGTTTCAATATTCATCCGAAGGACGCCGGTGAAGTTCCTTCGGCATCGCTTAAGTTTGAATGCGCCGGCGACGATGACCTGTTCCCCATGGCTCGGATCCTCGAGGCAACCGGAGCGCGCGAGTTTCGGCCGGCAAAGGTAAAAAAACAAGAGACCTATCTCAAGCCTGGAATCGTTTCCAAGAACGCTAACATCTACGGATTCCTTTGGACGCCCGCGGCCTATGTCTGGTATCTGAACAATAAGATTATTTTCAAACTGGATAAACCCTCCGCCGTCGGTCCGATGCTGCTGATGATTAAGCATTATTCGACCGAAGGAGACCGGAAGAATTTTGATGCCAAAAATATGCCCGATGACGTCGACGTCGACTGGGTAAAGGTTTGGAAATAACCTTTATGCGTTCTCGGCTCTCTATTCTTCTGGTTCTTGCCGCGGGTTTTGTCCGCGCCGAAACTCCGGCCGCAAAGATGAAAGTCACCTTCGAAGATCAGTTCGAAGCGGCGGCGTTGGATGCGACCAAGTGGACTTATGAGGGGAACCCTGATGCGGTTTCATTTAAATCGGGAAAACTACTCATCGATGTGAAGCAACGCCCCGAAGGCCTGAACGGGGGAGGTCTATCCTCTCGCGGTAAATTCTCCCAAGTCCAAGGCTACTTCGAGGCCTCAGTGCGTATGGGGCAATATAAAGGTCACCATTGTGGGTATGTCGTAAAATCCGAGAATGATAAAGAGCTCCCGTCCGCTAATTTTCTCTTCGAAGGTTTTGGCGAAGATAAACTTCGCGTGTGGGGGCGCCTGGCCACCGCGAAGGGCGTAAAGGATTTAGAGTCCGCCAAGAAGGAATCATTTCTCCGTCAGGGCGTGATCTCAAAATCTTTCCATACTTACGGTTTTCTCTGGGTGGAGAAATCCTGCACCTGGTATTTGGACGGCAAAAAAGTATTCCAAGCCCCACTGGCGGAGGTCGTCAAGGCGGGCATGGTGCTTTCTTTCGGCAATTGGGTGTCCGAATTTGAGAAAAAAGACGTCACGGCCAAGACGCAGATTGATCCGATTGAGGTGGACTGGGTGAAGGCCTATAAGTGAGCAGTTAGCGATAAAAGAAGGTTGCCTGTCGCCTGCGCTCCGCATCCTGCGGGGTGTTCGCTATGGCTTCCTCTTTCGATAAAAATAACCCATTTGCTGCCAGCCTCATCGATCGCTGGCGGCTCAGCTCGCCCGCGAGCCAAAAGGATACCCAGCATTTCTCCGTTTCGCTGGCGGGTAGCGGTCTGACCTATGCTTGCGGCGACTCCCTCGGTGTCTTTCCCGTCAATAATCCGTCGGCAGTCACCGGGCTCTTGAAAGCGGCGGGCTTTTCGGGAGATGAGCCGGTGACCCTGCCGAAAGACACGACTTCGATTTGTTTACGCGAAGCTCTGTCGAAGCGGCTTGCGCTCAATGGTCCCACTTACAAGTTCGTCCAGTTGTTACATGACCGTACCGTTGACGAAGTGCAGAAGGCGCAGCTCGCGGCCTTATTGGCTGAGGCTGACCCAGAAAAAAAGAAAGCGTGGATCGAACAGCGCGAATACATCGATTTATTCGCCGAATTTCCCGCTGCCCGATTACAGGCCCAAGAACTAATTGAGCTCATGCGTAAACTGATGCCGAGGCTTTATTCGATTTCCTCGGCACCGTCCAAGTTCCCCAACGAAATCCATCTGACGATTGCGGTCGTCCGTTACGAAACCAATGGCCGGAAGCGGGAAGGGGTCTGTTCGACTTATCTCGCGGAACGGGCTCGCCTGGGGCAGGCCGACCTGCCGGTTTTTGTGGCCGAATCGCATTTCGGATTACCGGAAGACGACACCGTCCCGGTAATCATGGTGGGGCCCGGTACCGGCGTGGCGCCGTTCCGCAGCTTTGTCATGGACCGCGCCACCCGGGGCGCGAAAGGTCGCAATTGGCTTTTCTTCGGAGATCAGCGCAAAGAGCACGACTTCCTTTATGCCGATGAATGGGCGGAGTATTTGCAGTCAGGCGTCTTGACCCGTTTGGACACGGCTTTCTCTCGTGATCAGGCGACCAAGGTCTATGTCCAGGATCGCATGCGTGAAAACGCCGCGGAGTTATGGCGCTGGATTTCCGAAGGGGCTTATTTCTTCGTGTGCGGCGATGCCAAGCGGATGGCCAAGGACGTAGATGCTGCCTTGCATACGCTCGTGGCTGAGCAGGGAAAAATGACTCCAGAAGCCGCTGTCGATTGGGTGAAGCAGTTCAAGAAAGACGGCCGTTATCAGCGTGATGTTTATTGATGGGAGCGGGTTAGCGGCGAGTGCGCTAGCCTAAGGATTAGTCCGATTTTCGCCACTTGCCACCGAGCAGTTTTGCTCTCACATAAGTGGTCGATGCATCTCACGCACACTCCTCGCGTCGCCCTCGTCACCGGAGCCGGTCGCGGCATCGGCAAGGCCATTGCGGAACGTCTCGCTTCCCACGGTCATACCGTCCTTTGCGTATCAAAGTCCGAGACCTGTGTACAGGTGGCCAACGACATCATCGCTAAGGGTCAGAAAGCGAAGGCCTTCCAAGTCGACGTCTCGGACGCCGCCGCGGTGGCCAAAGCGTGCGAGCAGATCAACGCTGAATTCGGCGCCGTTGAGATTTTAGTGAACAATGCCGGCATCACCCGCGATAAACTTGTCATGGCCATGTCCGATCAGGATTGGAATGATGTGATCTCGACCAATCTTTCTTCGGCGTTCTATTGGGTGAAGGGGCTGGTACGTCCGATGACCAAGAAGCGTTGGGGTCGCATCATCAGTATTTCCTCGGTGACCGGCGTGCAGGGTAACGCCGGTCAGGCCAACTACGCCGCCGCCAAGGCCGGCCTCCACGGCCTCACCATGACGCTCGCCCGTGAGCTCGCCGGGCGCTCCATCACCGCTAACGCGGTCGCCCCAGGGTTCATTACCACCGACATGACGGCGGAGCTTTCGGATGAGATTAAACAAAAAATCTTGGGCGTGATTCCCTTGGGACGATTTGGCTCAGTGACCGACATTGCCGCTATGGTTGACTATCTGGCCTCCGAAGAGGGGGGCTATGTCACCGGGCAGGTCTTTTCGATTGACGGTGGTATGGCTATCTGACACCCAGAAAACAACCCAAACACTTTTTATTATGCCTGAAAATATTGAACAACGCGTCAAGGACATCATCGTCAAGCAGCTCTCGGTCACCCCTGAGCAATTGACAGCTTCAGCCACCTTCCAGGGTGACTTAAAAGCCGACTCTCTTGACCTCGTCGAAATCATCATGGCCTTCGAGGATGAGTTTGGTATCACGATTCCCGAAGACAAGGCCGCGGGGATCAAGACCTTGGGTGATGCTATCGAGCACATCAAGGCCAACGCCCAAAAGTAACCCCAAACGGGCTACTTTTTAGGCCCGTCCCTGTGAGCACCGACCGCAAAACTCGCCGAGTAGTCGTTACGGGCATTGGTTGCCTTTCCTCCCTTGGGCCAGATACGGCGGCCTTCTGGGATGGCCTCATCACAGGACGTTCCGGCATTTCGCGTGTCACCCGCTTCGACCCCACAGAATTTCCATCCAAGGTCGGTGGAGAAATCCGCGATTTTGACGCCTCCAAGTTCATGGATGCGAAAGAGGCTAAACGAAATGACCGTTATACTCAATACGCCGTCGCGGCTTCGCGGATGGCAATCGAAGATGCCAAGGTTGATGTCACCAA
>JAPLTU010000026.1 GCA_026397965.1 Verrucomicrobiota bacterium
GAACTTCCAGTTGGAATCCTTGGAGGTATCGGTTGGCTGTTCATACCAGCCGTCCTTCTCGAGGATGTCGACGCGGCCGTCGCCGTTGACGTCGCCGGCGCCGTAGCCGTGGGTGTACTTGAAGATCTTGATGTCATTCTCTGGCGTCTTGGGCGTGATCGGGCGGAAGCGGCCTTTCGCGAAGGGGTTCTTCCAGTCGATCTCGACGTACCCGAACTGCCCGCCGGACTTGCCGCCCTTGGCCTTGGTGGGCTTCACGAGGTCACTGGAGTGGCAGAGTAGCTCCGGCTTGCCGTCGCCGTTGATGTCGACGAGGTCGGGCGACTCGCCATCAGCCACATCGAAGATGTTATGACGGGTCCAATCGCCGCCTTTGGCCTGAGGGTTCTCGAAGACGTAGGCAGGGTCGCCCGGCAGACCGTAGACCAAGATATCCTGCCAGCCATCTCCATTGAAGTCGTAGGCGAACTGGATGAAGTAGTCGGAGTAGCCGGTGTCGGGCGTGTAAGGCGTCTTGTTGGGGCCGGTGGGGTTGTTCCGTTCCGGCGTGTAGGCGATTTTTTCTTTGAAATCTGGTCCGAGCCAGATGTATCGGCCGGCCGCAATATCCATGTTGCCGTCATGGTTGAAGTCGGCGACGGCACAGCCTTCGGCAACGAAGTCTTTAGTGATGGTCTGCTTGTCGAAGCTGACTTCCGCGGCGGCGGCCGACGCGGCGATGAGGAGGGAGGCGAGGAATCGCATAGGGGTACTATTAATACACCCAGCGGGCCCAATGGTTGCGAGGAGTTTTTGGCAAAAGGCCTATTTGAGGCCTTATGACTATTCCAGCCGACCGAACATGATACGTTCCTTGCGGCTGGGGTCCGTGTCTCCCTGGGTCACGCAGAGCCAGACCTGCCCGTTGGATTCGACAAAGGTGGGGTATTGGAAGGACTTCGTGGTCTCGAAGCGGTATTTGCGCTCCCAGTGCTTTCCGTCGTTGGAGACATCGATATTGAAGACGCTTCGGCCGACTTTCTCAATCGTCGTGCGTTCCTGCCAGCCAAGGTAGTAAACTCCGTGGAACTTATCGAAGGTCGGCTTGGAGGCGGCGCCGTTCTTCACGAAATCTTTCTCGCCGCCGGTCGTCCAAGTTTTGCCGTCCTTGCTTTCGGAGAACCAGTAGTTGCGGTCGCCGTTTTCTTTGCGCGAGATTGCGAGCCAGGTGCCGTCGGGGAGGCGGTTGACGGCGGGCTCGGTCAGTGCGGGCTCACCGGGGCCGTTGAAGTGGCCGACGACCGTCAGGGTGTCGGCGTCGGTGTTCAATGTGCAGAGAGCCTCCTGAGCGCCGAGGTAGTTGTTGATGGCGATGTAGGTCTGCCCGTCGAATTCCTTGAAGTTATCGAAAAGGTAAAGACCGGCATCGACTGGCTTGCGTTTGAAGCCTTGCTTCGCAGCGTCGGCATAGAGGTATTTCGGCTGCAGGTCGAACGTGCCATCGCTCGTCTGCAGCTTCATGCGGTGGATCTCTTTCTCAAACGTCAACGTCCGCAGATCCAGATCGCGGAAGTAAGTTTGCGATTGGCGTTTGCCGGGTTGCTCGCTGGCGAACCAGCAACGGAGCGTCTGCGGGCCGACTTGTTTGATGCGCGGAACGAAGCAGCTACCGACCGGTAAGGTTTCGTTGGCGAAAGCCTGTTCGGAGCGTGCGACCGTCAACACGTCGAGAACCTGTCGGGTGCGAAGGTCGATGATGGAGACGGACGAATAAATGAAACTCCAGCTGGCGTTTTCGCTGGGCTGACGCTCGTTGACCTCTGAGATCACAAAAGCCCGGTCGCCGACGATGGCCAAGTGTGCGTCGTGGGCGCCTTTAACTTCGGGGGCAGTCGTCTTGATGAGGCCAGCCATCACCTTATCGCCTTCAGCCTTGGCGTCCCAGCCGGCAGGCAGAAGTTGAGCTGGTGAGCCCGGCTTGCTGGTTTGCTTAGGTGAAGAGCAGCCAGCAAGAATGACGGCGAGGCAGAGTAGGGTGCGAAGACTCATTTTACTTTGTAGATCTTTACGTCATCTACCCAAACCGTTGAATTCGCCAAGAAGCTGAACCAGCGCTTATTGTCGTGGGCGTAGCCGGCGGAGTGGTGGGCGGCGAGCGGTTTGCCGTCGAGGGTGAAGCGCATCTCGTCGCCCTCGGTGACGAGCGTGAGCACGTGCCATTCCGTATCGGCTTTGAAAGGGGTGACCTGCGTCTTGGTCTTCAACATGGCTTCGAATTCAGGGTCAGGCTTCTTCTTGGCGGCCGCGTCATCCGCGTGCTTCTTTTTAACCGCAAGGTTCATCGAGCCCGTCTTGCGGTCGGTAAGCGTCAGGTCGGTCTGCGAGATGATTGCGTAGCAGAGGTGGCCAGCGTGAACGTCCTTGAGCTCGCGGTCGACAAAGCCGAGCTGGAGGTTCTCGGCCTTGTTGAGGCCTGGGAATCTGAAACGCACGATGACGCCGCCATCCGTGAAGCCGGCATCGTGATGGATGTGGGCCGCGTGACCGGCTTCCTTGGTCGCGCTGGCAATCTTCATGATACCAGCGTCGAGGTCGGCCTGCTTGAGCTTCGGGACACGGTCGGCCGTAGCGCTTTCCCAGCCGTTGCCGATGTCCTTGAGGCCCGTGCCAGTCTCTTCGCGCTCGAAAGCGTCATGGAAGATCAGCGTGCCCTTGGTCTGCAGCCACGTCGTGTCATCGGCGGCGGAGAGGGGGAGGGCGAGGAGGCAGAGCAAGAAAGTTGACCAGTTGACCCGTTGACCGGTTGGCCAGAGGGAGTGAAGAAGGGGCTTCATGATGCGGAGTGGGGTTAGGTTGGGGGTGGGTAAGCTACAGTGCAAAGGTGCAAAAGTGCAAAGGTGGAAAGGTAGGGGCAAGGGTAGGAAGACTTTTCGGGTCTCGGGAGGTAGGGCTGACCGCCTCGGTCAGCCGCGGTTGAGCGAGGTCGCTCAACCCTACCCCAAGGCAAGTATTCCCCTGATACTCCATGCTCAATAATCGAAACGCACACGCCACATTCGCACCTTTGCACATGAGGACAGCACGTGGTGCTATCCTTGCCTCGGTTTACGCGAGCAGTTCCTTGACGACTTTGGCTGGCAGGACTCCGGTGAGCTTCTGGTCGAGGCCTTGGAACTTATACGTCAGGCGTTCATGGTTGTAGCCCATGAGGTGGAGAATCGTGGCGTGGAAGTCGGAGATGTGTAGCGGGTCTTTGACGATATTGTAGCTGAAGTCATCCGTCTCGCCGTAAATATGACCTGCTTTGGAGCCGCCACCGGCCATCCACATGGTGAAACAACGTGGGTGGTGATCGCGGCCGTAGTTGGTCATGGTTAGTCCGCCCTGGCTGTAGATGGTGCGACCAAATTCTCCGCCCCAGATGATGAGCGTGTCGTCGAACATGCCGCGTTGTTTGAGGTCTTCGATGAGCGCATGGCAGGGCTGGTCGATGTCCTTGCACTGACTGGGCATCCGAACGGTCAGGTTGCTGTGGTGATCCCAGTTATTCAGGTAAATCTGTGTGAAACGTACGCCCCGTTCGGCGAGGCGTCGGGCCATCAAGACGCTGTTGGCAAACGTTCCCAGCTTTCGGGCTTCTTCTCCGTAGAGTTTGAAGACGTGTTCAGGTTCCTTGCTGAGGTCGGTGAGTTCAGGGACCGAAGCCTGCATACGGAAGGCCATCTCGTATTGACGGATACGCGTATGCGTTTCCGGATCGCCAATGGCTTCGTAGTTGAGGCGATTGAGCTGATTGATGCCATCGATGGTCTGCTTCCGCAGATCATTCGGGACGCCTGGAGGATTATTGATGAAGAGAATCGGGTCGCCTTTGCTGCGGAAGGAGACGCCGGCGTGTTCGCTGGGCAGATAGCCGCTGGACCAAAGACGAGAAGAGATGGCCTGCTGTTGTTCGGTATTGGTTGGGTTGGCGATGAGTACGACAAAGCCGGGCAGATTATCATTCTCGGAGCCGAGTCCGTAAGAGGCCCATGAACCGATGCAGGGACGGCCGGCGACTTGGTTGCCGGTCTGCATGGCGCAGATGGCAGGTTCGTGGTTGATGGCTTCCGTGTGGAGCGAACGCATCCAGCAGATATCATCAGCGTTTTTGGAGAGGTAAGGCAGTAGCTCGGAATTCATCCACATGCCCGCCTTGCCGTACTGGGCGAAGTTATATTTGGAAGGGGCGACGGGGAAGCGAGCTTGGCCGCTGGTCATCGTCGTGAGGCGTTGGCCTTTGCGGATACTTTCGGGCAGGTCCTTGTCGTACATCTCCTTCATCTGCGGCTTATGATCGAAGAGGGCTGATTGCGAAGGGCCGCCGACCATGTGCAGGTAAATGATACGCTTGGCTTTGGGGCGGAAATGCGTACCGACGGCACCAGGAGCGGCCTGGGCGGTCGATTTTCCAATGAGGGAGGCGAGCGCGGCGGCGCCGAGGGCGTTCGCTCCGTGGCCGAAGAAACGGCGGCGGGTCTGGAGGGTGTTCCACTCGTGAAGGATAGACATGGTGATTATTTGTTAAGGACTTCGTCGAGGTTCATGAGCTGGCTGCAGACCATCGTCCAGGCGGCCAGTTCGGGCTTCGATAACTTTTCGTCAGCCTTGGAGTCGCCGACTTTGACCAACGCCTCGGCATCGGAAGTATGCGCCACGTAGTATGTGCGAAGTTGCGCGAGGCTGGAGGTGAGAATCGGCAATTCATTCGCATGCAATGGGCGACAAAGCAGGCGGGTGGCCGCGAGGTTGAGGCGTGCCTGATCATCTCCGGCCGCCTGGAGCGTGTGTTGGGCGAGGAGGCGCGAAGCTTCGACATACTGCGGATCGTTCATCGTCACGAGGGCTTGCAGGGGGGTGTTCGTGCGGTCGCGTCGGACGCAGCTGGCTTCGCGTGAAGGGGCGTTGAATAGATCCAAGCTGGCCGGCGGAGCCATGCGTTTCCAGAAGTTATATAAAGTACGGCGGTAAAGGTTTTCGCCGGTGTCCTGTTTGTAGGACATGTTATGCATGCCGACCACTTCCCAGATGTTTTCAGGCTGATAGGGCAGGGTGCCGGGGCCGCCCATGCGCGGGGAGAGCGTGTTGCTGGCGGCAAGGGCGTAGTCGCGGATCATCTCGGCATCCATGCGGAAGCGGGGTCCGCGGCTGATCAGCGCATTGTCCCGGTCCTTCTCAAGTTTTTCGGGGGTGATGATCGCGGCTTGTCGATAGGCGGCGGAGGTAAGCAGCTGTCGGTAGAAGCGTTTCACGTCCCAGCCGTGCTCGCGGAAATCGACAGCCAGCCAGTCGAGCAGCTCGGGGTTGGTGGGTGGGCTGCCCATGATGCCAAAGTCTTCGGTGGTTTTCACGAGTCCGGTGCCGAAGATTTCCTGCCACATGCGATTGACGGTCACGCGCGCCGTGAGGGTGTTGGTCTCGCCGACGATCCACTTGGCCAGGCCAAGACGGTTGCGTGGGGCGTCGCTGGGAAGTTTGCCGAGGGCGGCCGGAATCTCGGCTTCGACTTGTGCGCCGGGTTTGTCGTAGGCCCCGCGGATCAGAATATTGGCCATGGGCTTGCTATCCATTTTCTCTTCCTGGATGTGTGTCATCGGACTGCGATTCTTAATCGTGGTCTGTTCGCCTTCCAGTTTCGCGAGAGAGTTGCTCGATTTCTTAAAGCCGTCGTTGCGTGAGGTCAGATAATATTCGAAGACCATCTCTTTCTGTTTGTCGTTGAGCTTGGGAGCGGCGAGCAGGCGTTGCATCGGACCGACCTTGGCGATGGTCGCGACTTCGTTGGGGTTCAGTTGGCGACCGTAAAGAAGGATATCTTGGATGTTACCGATGAAGATATCACTCCGGCTACGTTGACCGATTCGGGTGGGAGTCGCGGCTTTGACGGACGTCTGGAGTTTGTCGATTTCGACTTTGAGCGGGGTATTCACGCCGTCGATGAAGATACGGATACCTGCGGCTTTGCCGCTACCGTCATAGGTCATGAATACATGTTGCCAGGTGCCGGGCCGGACGGAGGGTTTGGCGGTGGTCACCTTGATGGCGTCACCTGGAAACTTGCTGATGATATACGCTCCGTAATTTTTACCGACCTGATAAAGGTCCCAGCCCATTGCGCCTTTCGCGTCGTCCATGCGCGCGACGATGGCGCCACTGCCTTCAGCTTTTTCGACGCGCACCCAGGCACCGACGCTGAAGGGCTTCTTGGTTTCAAAGTCGCCGGCATCGCCGATGATTAGATTGGAGCCTTTGTGGAGGACGGGTGCGGATCCGAGTTTACCATCCGTTTTCCAGGCGATGGGTTCGCCATTGACGGTGGTGCCAGCTGGCGTGCCTTTGCCTTCGTTGAGGGCGAGATGGGCGACGAGATCTTTGGAGGGAATGTCAGCGGCAAGATCGGCTGGTTTGGCTTGGGTGATCCATGAGTCGAAGGGAGGTTTAGCTGCAGTCCGAGCTGCCACTACTTGAGTTTTGGCGGTCGCGAGTTCCATGGTCAGGGCTTTCCATCGTGGGCGGTCTGTCTCGGTAGGCATAATTAGCACCGGTCCCTTGCCGTCCTTGACGTTGCCATCGAGTCCGCCTTGCGTCGTATTCCGGAAGAACGCGGCCATCGAATAATAATCTTTCTGGGTGATCGGGTCGAACTTGTGGTCGTGGCACTGACAGCAGTTGGTGGTCAGGCCGAGGAAGACCCAGCCCATGGTCTGCACGCGGTCGGCGGCGTAGTTAGCGAGGTTTTCTTCGAGGATAGTGCCGCCTTCATTGGTCGTGATATTGCAGCGCTGCAGACCCGTGGCGACGAGCTGTTCTTCGGTGGGGCTGGGCAAGAGATCGCCCGCGAGTTGTTCGACGGTGAATTGGTCGAAGGGCTGATTGCGGTTGAAGGCTTTGATGACCCAATCGCGGTAGGGCCACATCTCGCGGTAAGCGTCGAAATGCAAGCCGTGCGTGTCGGAGTAGCGTGCCGCGTCGAGCCAGTAGCGGGCGCGGTGTTCGCCGTAAGCGGTCGTGGCCATCAACTCGTCGACGAGTTTGGCAATTTGCGCTTCGGAAAGTTTTCCACCGTTCTTGGGAAGATATTTTGTGAGTTGTTCCGGGGAGGGCGGGAGGCCGGTAAGGTCGAGGGTGATGCGACGGATGAGCGTGAAGGCTTCGGCGTCCTCGGCGGGCGAGAGTTTGGCCGCATCGAGTTTTGCGCGGATGAATCGGTCGATAGGATTCTTGGACCAATTATTATCAGCGATTTCGGGAAGAGCCGCCTTGCGGGGAGCTACGAGCGACCAGTGGGGTTGCCAAGAGGCGCCTTGTTCGATCCATCGTTTGATCACAGCGACTTGCTCGGGCTTCAGTTTCTTGTGCTCCTTGGGCGGAGGCATCATCTCTTCTTCGTCTTGGGAGGTGATCCGCTGGAAGAGACCGCTCTTGGCGGTGTCGCCCTTGATGATGGTCGGCGGTTCTTCTTTACCGTCCTTGGTCATGCGGGGGGCGAAGAAGCCGGCTTCGGTATCGAGTCGCAGGCTCGCTTTGCGGGCGGCGGGATCTGGGCCGTGGCAATGGAAACAGCTGTCGGCGAGGATCGGGCGGATGTCGCGGTTGAACTGGATTTTCTCTTCCGCTCCGAAGGAGGCACACACGAGGAAGGGCAGGAGCGCCAGGATGGACTTACGCATGGGGGAAGGGGTGTCTTGAATAAAAGAGGTTAATGGCAGAGGGGAAGCCGGATTCGGCCTTTATCCATGTAAGAGTAGGGGCCAGGGCGGGTTGTTCCCCGCCTAGGTATTAAATACCATCCAACTGAAGGTCAGATTAGCTTAGAACTCCCAGCGACGGGGTGCACCTTGAGCGGGGGTCAGGACGATGTCGTCCAGGTCCACCGCGGCGGAGCCAGTGGGCAGGTAGAGACGGAGGATGCCGGTGGCTTGCTTGGCTTCCAGGTCCACGCTGATGGTCTGCCAGACGGCTTCACCGGAGGTCCGGTAGGTCACGGAGAGCACCTCGGCTCCGCCAGCTGCGCCCAGGAGGGTCACCTTGCCTTCGCCAGCCTGCGGGGCGCGGATGCGGAAGGAGAGCTTGGCCTTGCCGGCGGTGAGGCCGGCGCCGACGCCGAGGAAGGAGTTAGCCCCCTTGGACTCGATGTGCAGGGCGCCTTCGGTGACCGACGCCTTGCCGGCGCGGTTCTTCCAGTCGCCGGGGAGGTCGTCGGGCGCCAGGGCTTTCTTCTTGGCGGGCGCCTTGGGCGCGGCCTTCCCGAAGTTGGGATTCAGTTTCGGGATAACCGCTTCGGTGTCCTTGAGAAAGTCGGTGATCAGTCCGTTGAGTTCAGTCACGAGTTTCGGCTTTTCCTTCGCGAGGTTGTGGCGCTCGCCGAGGTCGTTCTTCAGGTCGTAGAGCTCGAGGTCGTCTGAACCGTCGTAATTGCGCGCATAGAAGCGGATGAGCTTCCAGTCGCCTTTGCGGACGTAGGTGCCGGCGTAGAAGCCGTCCATGACCGCGTCGCGCGCAGCGCTTCCGTGCGGGAAGTGGCAGAAGACGCGGTCGCGGGGCGACTCGCCGCCGAGCAGGGCCTTCGACTGATCTAGGCCGTCGAGCTTGAGGCCGTCGTGTGGCTTGAGCCCGAGGAACGTGAGCAGTGTTGGATAGAAGTCGACGGACTGGAAAAGGATGTCGCTGGTCGCGCCGGCCTTGGCCTTGCCGGGCCAGGCGAAGATGAACGGTTCGCGCGTTCCGCCTTCGTAAAGGGAAGCCTTGCCGCTGCGTAGCGGCAGGTTGCTGGTCGCCGGAATGTCGGCGTAGCCTTCCGGATCTGTCTTCTTGGGCGGGTAAGCGTAGCCGCCGTTATCGGAATAGAACACGATGATCGTGTTGTCGGCGATGCCGGCGTCGTCGATTGCTTGCACGATACGGCCCACGCCGTCGTCCAGGGACTTTACCATCGCGGCGTACAAGGCGTTGTGCTGGGGGTTCTTCGGGTCGGCCTTGGCCTTGAAGTGTTCGATGTAGTCCGCCCGGGCGTTCCACGGCGAGTGCACCGAGTAGGCCCAGTAGTTCAGGTAGAATGGCTTAGCCTTATGGGCGGCGATATACTTCGCGGCTTCCTTGGACATGCGGTCTTCGATGTTCACGCCCACTTCATCGGTGATGGTGGGATCCTTGATGAACTTCCAAGGAGCGAGGTAGCCGCCGCCGGGGCCGGCAGCGTTCGGCACGTGGGGGAAGTCTGAGTCGAAGCCCTGATCTTGTGGCTCGTAATGGTCCTCGGGCTTAAGGTTATGGCCCAGGTGCCACTTGCCGAAGTGGGCGGTCGCGTAGCCGGCTTCCTTGAGGGCTTCTGAGAGCGTGAAGTATTCCGGCTTCAGGCGGGAGACGCTGTTGGCGACGAGCAGGCGGGCGTTCGGGCCTTCCTTGGTGAGCTCCTTGTTGAGGTAGATCGGGTTGATGTGGCAGACCGGCGCGGTGATACCGGTGCGTGCGGGGTATTGACCGACGAGGATGCTCGAACGCGTGGGCGAGCAGAGCGGGCTGGCGGCGTAGGCCTGCGTGAAGCGCGTGCCGCGCTTGGCCAGGCGATCGAGGTTCGGGGTCTCGTAGAAGCTGCTCCCGAAGCAGCCGAGGTCATGCGCGCCAAGGTCGTCAGCGAGGATGAAGATCACGTTCGGCTTATCCGCGGCCAAGGCCGCGACCACAGGGAGGAGGAGGGCGAGGAAGCAGCGAAGCATGGCAGGCTCTTACGGAGAGGTCGAGGTGACGCGCAGTCGACGGAATTCGAGGGCGCCGGCCTTCTCGCCGGTCGGGCCGCCCGA
>JAPLTU010000023.1 GCA_026397965.1 Verrucomicrobiota bacterium
ATCAGGCCGGTCTCTTCGCCGCAGACATAGCAACCTCCGCCACGGTGGATGACGACTTCGCAGGAATAGCCCGAGCCGAGGATGTTGTTGCCGAGGAAACCCTTGGCCTTCGCTTCGGCGATCGCGCGTTCGAGGATCTTGGCCCCGTGGATGAATTCGCCGCGGATATAGATAAAGGCCTGCTTAGCTTGGATGGCCCACGCGGTGATCGCGATACCCTCCAGCATCTGGTGCGGGTCTTTGTAGATGATCTGGCGGTCCTTGTACGTGCCAGGTTCGGATTCGTCGGCGTTGACGACAAGGTAAGCGGGCTTGCCGGATTTGCGGTCGAGAAACTTCCATTTCATCCCGGTCGGGAAGCCGGCGCCGCCGCGGCCGCGCAGGCCAGACAACTCGACTTCTTTGCAGACTTCTTCGGGCTTAAGAGCGACGGCTTTCTTGAGGGCGTCGTAGCCGCCGTGCTTCAGGTAGCAGTCGAGGTCGACCGTGTATCCGGGCTGGCGGAGATTAGCGTAAATCAGAGGGCGTTCGACGGCAGGCATGTCGCGTAATATTTTAAATTAACCGTTCCACTCGGGCGTGCCGGGGACGGGAGGGTTTTGACCGTAGGAGGGGTCTTGGAGCGTCGCCTTGAGTTTCGCCGCAAAGGCGTCGGCGGAGGCGGGCGTCACGTTTTCATGCATCGCATGATCGACATGGACGACCGGACCGCAGCCGCAGTCGGCGATGCATTCGACGAACTCGAGGGTGAAGTCGCCGTCAGGAGAAGTCTCACCCCGCGGACAGTTGAGCGATTTTTCCAAGCTCTCCATCAAGGAGTAGGAACCGCGGAGGGCGCAGGAGAGTGTGCGACAGACACGCACATGACGCCGTCCGATCGGGTTCTGGCGGAACATCGGGTAGAACGTCACGACTTCGAGGACTTGCATTGGGGTCACTTCGACTTTTTCCGCCACCCACTTCATGTCTTCCTGGGTGATGTGGCCGCGATCTTCTTGGATCAGATGGAGGAGCGGCATCGTTGCGCTGCGTTTCTGCGGGTATTGAGCGATGATGCCGTCGGCACGTCCGAGCGTCTCAGGTTTGAGCGCCCGCGTGGAGGCCGGAGAGTTGGAGAGTTCTTTCATGTTTAGCGGTCGCATTCGCCCATGACGAAGTCGAGCGAACCGAGGATGGAAGCGATGTCGGTGAGGAAGTTGCCAGGGACGATGGCGGGGAGAATGGAGAGCGAGACGAAACTTGGGCCGCGGATGCGCAGGCGGTACGGGACGCCGCCACCGTTCGAAACGATGTAGAAGCCTAGCGAACCTTTTGGATTTTCAGCTTCGAAATAAACTTCCCCGGCAGGAATCTGCGGACCTTCCGTGACGAGCATGAAATTCTGGATCAGCTCTTCCATCTTGGTCATCACCTTTTCTTTCGGAGGAAGGAAAATCTTTTTAGCATCCTCGGCGTACCAAGCTCCACCCGGCATCGATTTGACGACCTGACGGATGATGCGGACTGACTGACGGAGTTCTTCCATGCGGACGAGATAGCGGTCGAAGCAGTCGCCCTTGGTGCCGACCGGAACGTCGAACTCGTATTGCTCGTAGCCGCTGTAAGGCTTGTCTTTGCGGAGGTCGAAGGGCACGCCGGAGGCGCGCAGATTGGGCCCCGTGAGGCCATAGGCCAGTGCGAGCTCCTTGGAAATAGGTGCGATGCCTTCGGTGCGTTCGAGAAAGATGCCATTACGCGTCAGCAACTTGTCGACTTCATCGATGGTGCGTTCGACGCCGTCGCAGAAGGCGCTGACTTTGGCGAGCCAGCCGTCGGGGATGTCGCGCGTCATACCACCGATGCGGGTGTAGCTGGTCGTGAAACGGGCGCCGGTCAGCTCTTCGAAAAGCGAATAAAGACGTTCGCGTTCGTTGAACGTGTACATGAACACGGTCCAGGCGCCGGTATCCATCGCGTAGACGCCGATGCCGAGGAGGTGCGAGGAAACGCGTGCCATCTCGCAGCAAAGTACGCGGATGGCTTCACAGCGTGGGGGCAATTTGAGTCCAGCCAGTTTTTCAACCGCGATGGCGTAGGCCACGTTATTGGCCAACGGAGCGAGGTAATCCAGACGATCCGTGTAAGGAACGAACTGATTATACGTCATGTTCTCGGCGATTTTTTCGTCACCGCGGTGCAAGTAGCCGATGACCGGATCGCACTTCACGACCTTGTCGCCGTCGAGCTCGAGGCTCAGGCGGAGCACGCCGTGCGTGGCGGGGTGAGAAGGCCCCATGTTCAGCGTCATGTTTTCGCCGCGCAATTCTTCAGAGCGAGCGGCGACATCGCCGAGGGAGATTTCCTTGGTAATTTTCACGTCAGGTCAGGCTTTAGGTTTCTGCTCGTTCCAGGATTGGTCGAGGGCGGAAGGTTCGCCTTCCGAAAAATGTCCGCCGTGCGAAACGAAAGGGCCGCCCATCATCGGAGCGGGCTCGACCGTCTGGCCGGTGACCTCGGCGACATCGGCGGCGGGCAGGGGGACTTCGATGCCGGCGAGCGGGAAGTCTTTGCGCAACGGGTGATAAGGGTAGGCTTCCCACATCAGAATGCGGCGCGGATCGGGGTGGCCGGTGAACGTGATGCCGAACATGTCGAACGCTTCACGCTCATGCCAGTTGGCGCCAGGGTGCAGCGAAGAGACGCTCGGGACGCGGTCGTTCACGGCGTCGACGTGCAGGCGCACGTATTCCTTGTGCGTCGTGCTGAGGAGATGGATCACGACGCCGAAGCGGACCGGACGGCCTTGCAGCTCGAGGCCGCAAAGGTCGGCGAGCAGGTCGAAGCCTTGTTCGCCGCGCAGTGCGCTGACGACGGCGAGGAGGTCGGTGCCGGCGACGCGGTAGGTCGGCATGTCCTTGCCAGCGAGGTCCTGCGTGGCAGGGAAACGGGAGGTGAGCGCAGCGGCGTCCATGTCCGTGCTTAGCTGACGATCTTCGTTTCGACCGTGCGACCGCGGAAAGTACGGCGCAGCGAGCCGCCTTCCTGGCGGATCTTTTCCTGGAGCAGCATCATGCCGTCGAGGAGGGCCTCGGGGCGGGGCGGGCAACCGGAAATATAGATATCGACGGGGACGATGTTATCGACGCCCTGCAGGGTGGCGTAGGAGCGGTACATGCCGCCGGTGGAAGCGCAGGCGCCCATGGCGACGACCCACTTCGGTTCGGCCATCTGGTCGTAGATGCGGCGGACGACTTCGGCCATCTTGTAGGTGACCGTGCCGGCGACGATCATGCAGTCGGCCTGGCGGGGGGAGAAGCGCATGACTTCCATGCCGAAGCGGGAGATGTCGAAGCGGGAGCCGCCGGCGGCCATGAGCTCGATGGCACAACAGGCCAGACCCATCGGCATCGGCCAGACGGAGTTGCTTCGGACCCAATTCACGACGGCATCGGCACGGGTGACGATGACTTCGCCCTCGATCTTACTATTATAGCCAAAATCTGATTTAACCATGGTGGTTTTGGGCAAGTTAGGAGAGCACCCCATGGGAGCAAGAGTGAAGGGTAAAAACTCAGCGTTTACCCTCCTTTATGAGGGGGGCTTGGGCTATCCTTTAGTTGCAGTTGCTCCGTGCCGAAAGTTTGGCACGGTCGCTTTGACCCTATGACCCTTTGCCGAATCCTCCTCGCCCTGTCGGTTTTACTGCATCTGGGACCGTGCCTGAATTCCGCAGAGCTGCCCGCGCGTCCTTACTATGGAGCCCGGCCTGGAGCTTTGGATAAATCAAAGGCCTTGCTTACCTCGGGTGACGAATCGGCAACGAAGGCCCTTAAAAAGCTGATGGAACAGGCGAATAAGGCGCTTCTGATCATGCCGCCGTCGGTGATGGAGAAGAAAAAAGTCCCACCCAGCGGTGATAAGCACGACTACATGAGCATCGCGCCTTATTTTTGGCCGGATCCCGCTAAGCCCAACGGACAGCCCTACCTGCGCAAAGACGGTAAGGTGAACCCTGAATCCCGCGACCCCGACGCCAATGATACCTTGCGGGCACGGCTCCTCGGCGACGCGACCGAGACCTTGGCCTTGGCTTATTTCTTCACCAAAGAGGAAAAATATGCCACTCACGCAGCGAAGCTGGTCCGGACTTGGTTTCTCGATCCGGCCACGCGCATGACGCCGCATTTTCGTTTCGCGCAAGCCGTGCCTGGGGTCAACGACGGCCGCGGTACGGGCATCCTCGAAGCTCGATCGTTCGCGGTGGCGGCGGATGCCGTGGTTTTGCTTGCCGGCTCACCTTCCTGGTCGGTCGACGATCAGAAGGCCCTTGATGCGTGGGGGAATACCTACCTCGATTGGTTGCTCACGAGCAAAAATGGCGCGGACGAATGCGCCGCTAAGAACAATCATGGCACTTGGTACGATGTGCAGGCCGCGCATTGGGCTTTAGTCCTCGGGCGGAAGGATGTCGCAAAGAAAATCATCACCCTGGCCGCCACCAAACGCGTCGCGGTGCAAGTCGAACCTGATGGTCGTCAGCCTCTGGAATTAGTCCGAACGGCATCTTTCAGTTATTCATGTTTCAATGCCCTCGCCCTCTCTGAGCTCGCCGCCTTGGGCGAGCATGCCGGCTTCGACCTTTGGCATTTCAAGACTTCCGAGGGGCGGTCGATTCGGGCTGCCCTTGATTTCCTGGTCCCTTATCTCGGCAAAAATCCCAAGCCTTGGACTTTGCAGCAGATCCATGAAAGCAAGCCCGATGAGGTTTTGCCGGCACTCCGGGCGGCCGGCATTGTTTTCGGTGATGAACGCTACGAGAATCTCTTACGCGAGTATTCGGATCATCGTAGCAAGCGTCTGCAGCTCCTCGCACCGCGATGAAGAGCTGGGCGTCAGCGATCTTGCTCCTCAGTGCCACCTTGCTCGTGGCCGCCGAGTCTCGCCGTCCTAACGTCCTCGTTATCTTGGCCGACGATCTCGGCTATTCCGACCTCGGCTGCTACGGCGGCGAGATTCCTACGCCCAACATCGATCGCCTCGCTAAGTTAGGTGTGCGCTTCGAGAAGTGCACTAACTCCGCGCGCTGCTGTCCTACGCGTGCTTCGCTCATCACCGGCCTCCATCCGCATGAGGCCGGTATCGGCGACTTCGTCACCGCCAAGCCCTCGCCCAAGCGCGGCCCTGCTTACACTGGCCATCTCCTCGATAATAATATCACCATCCCCGAACTCCTGAAGCAGTCCGGCTACAGCACGTGGATGGTCGGCAAGTGGCATATGGGTTCGCCCGGGCCGATCCAGCGCGGCTTCGACGCCTATTACGGTTTCAAGAACCTGCAGGCGCACTCCAACGACCAATGGGATTCGGCCGACTACGCGCGCTTACCCGCCAGCACGCCCGCTGAGCTATCGTACGCGCCGGGCAAGTTTTACGTCACCGACGTCTTCACCGACTACGCCCTCGAGTTCCTGCGGCAGGCCCGGACCACCAAGGACAAGCCTTGGTTCCTCTATCTCGCGCATTCTTCGCCGCACTTCCCCGTGCAGGCGCCCAAGGAATCGATCGACCGGCACATGGCTACATACCGCCGCGGCTGGGACGTCCTGCGCGCCGAGCGCTTCACGCGCATGAAAGCCCTCGGGCTCGTCTCCGCGGACGCCGTCTTGCCTCCGCTCTCGATGGTTCCTGTCGAGGCGAACGACGCCATCGCCAACGGTTACTCCGGTAAGCCGAACCCCTCGTGGGATAGCTTGCCAGCCGATCGTCGCGAAGACCTTGCACGTCGCATGGCCACGTTCGCCGCGATGGTCGAGCATGTCGATCAAGGGGTCGGCCGGTTACTCGCCGATCTCGAGCAGCACGGCGAGCTCGCGAACACGCTGATTCTTTTCACCTCCGATAACGGCGCGTGCTATGAGTGGGGTCCGTTCGGTTTCGACGGCGTCTCCCGCTCCGGACAAAATGACCTGCACGTCGGAGAGTCCTTGGCGGGTATGGGCCAGGCTGGTACCCATTCCTCGTATGGCTCCGCCTGGGCGAATCTCGGCAACACCCCGCTCAACCTCTACAAGCACTTCTGCAATGAAGGCGGCATCAGTTCGCCGCTCATCGTCTCGTGGCCCGCGACCCTGAAGCCGTCCGTAGCTTGGATCCGCTCGTCGGCGCACGTGATGGATTTCTTGCCCACCATAGCGGCCGCCGCCGGCGCGACATATCCGGCAGAGAGGGCAGGGAAGCCGATCTTACCATCGTCCGGACGTTCCTTGCTGCCCGACCTGCGGGGCGAACCGACGCCCGAGCGCGGTATCCCGACCGCGCATGAAGGTGCTCGTGGTTATCGTCTAGGAAACTGGAAGATCGTCTGGGGCAAGCGCCAGGCCGCGCCCGTCGCCTGGCAGTTGTTCGACCTTTCGAAGGACCCTTCCGAGCAGCATGACCTCGCCGAGCAGCGGCCGGAAAAACTTAAGGAACTCGCGGATGCTTGGATGGCGTGGGCCAAGCGGTGCGGCGTCGATCTTGGCTCCCGCTGAACCGTCGGTGCTTTCGCGTCCTCAGTCGGCCCAGCCGATGAGCACCGCCGCCCGGAAGAACAGATAACCGAGCGTAATGGTGATGGGTAAAGTGAGGACCCAAGCCCAGACGATACGGCCTACGAGGCCCCTTTTACAGCATCAAAGCGCTTGGTCGCACCGACCCCAAGGATGGAAGTCGAAATGACGTGCGTGGTCGAGACGGGCATGCCGATGAGCGAAGCTCCGCCGATTGTGAGGGCGGCGGCGGTTTCGGCGGCGAAGCCGTGTACGGGTTGCAACTTCACCATCTTATGTCCGAGCGTACGGATGATGCGCCAGCCACCCGCCGCGGTCCCTGCGGCCATGGTGGCCGCGCAAAGCGCGATGATCCAAAAAGGAACGTGGGCATCCTTGTCAGGCTGCATGAATCGTAGCCAGGAAGGCGCGTGATCAAAAGCGTGATTGGCCGCGCCGGCCGTGAGGGCGAGCATGATGATGCCGACGGTCTTCTGCGAGTCATTCATCCCGTGCGAGAAGCCCATCATCCCCGCGGAGATCAGTTGCAGTTTGCCGAACCAGCGTTGCACCTTGCTTGGACGCATCGCGAACCGGACGATAATCGCCGTCAGCAGGCCCATGAAAAGGACGCCGAGCGTGAAGCCGATGAGCGGCGAGAGTACCATGGGCTTGATGAGCTTGGGCCACAGTCCGGTCGCATGGGCGTGATCGAGCGTGCCGTCGGCCAGCTTTGGGACTTCATGCCAGATCAACCGGCCCCAGAGCAGATGGGTTTGGCCAAGGACGCCGCCGCAAAGGCCACCGATGAGCGCATGCGACGAACTGGAGGGGATGCCGAACCACCAGGTGATGAGATTCCACACGATGCCTCCCATGAGGCCGCACGCGATGGCCATCTGGGTGACTCCGGCCGGGTCGTGGACGAAGCCTTTGGCGATCGTCGCAGCGACGGCGGTGCCCCAGAAAGCTCCGATAAGATTGGTGCAAGCCGCCAGCATGATCGCTTGGCGGGGCGTCAGGACCCGTGTCGAAACTACCGTCGCGATGGCGTTGGCCGCATCGTGGAAGCCGTTGATATATTCAAAGACAACGGCGACCAAGATCACCACCAGCATCAAGACGAAAGGGTCCATTTACGGGCAAAGCGCGGACTTAGGCGTACTTCAGGGCAATCTGGAAGACGACCTTGCCGGCATCGCGACAGTGGTCGATCGCGCGTTCGAGGAGTTCGTAGATATCTTTCAAAATCAC
>JAPLTU010000005.1 GCA_026397965.1 Verrucomicrobiota bacterium
ATCGTGTAATTTACCCAAACTGCGGAGAATCGAAGCGGCGGCGCGGACTAATTTCAGCACCGGCGCGATGCGGCGAGCCAGTAACTTACGAAAATGCATCCCAAGTTTTCGGGGGAGCATCACCGTCAACCAGGCCATGAAGAAAGAGATGCCGATGACGGCGAAAATCGACCCCACGATAAACGTCCAAGAGGCTGGGAGGCTGGTGATGACCTTGTCGCCGACGAGTGCCCCACCCAAGAGCGCGCTCATGCCGACAAAAGCTGCGGTCAAAACCTCGAAGGCCGCAAGGGTGTTCCCTTGATCGCCTCGTGAACGCTCGATGGAAACGGCGGCCTGGGCGTCGAGTCGGCGCAAATCCTCTAACTCCGTATGGGAAAGCGCGGAGACCACGCCCGCCACGAGGGAAATCGCGGCGGCGCTCCCGTTGAGGAAAACAAAAATTGGCCAAAGTAACCAGACGTCCATGTCCCTGTTTCTTAGGGGGAATCAGGCCGATAGGCGAGGGAGAATCCCGGCGTTGACCGGCGACGAATTGACCGGAAGACTGAGCCCATGAACGCACGTGAGCTTAAAATCATATCTGGTCTCGCCGTCTTCCTGACGGTCGGCCTGCCAGCCGCCGCCGGAGCCATCGCCTTCCGAGCCCAGCCTATCTTGACGACCCTGATCACGGGAGAGCCTGGCAAGCTGCCTGGGTTAACGGGTTACTATTTCAATCACTTCACCGGAGCGCTCCTGACGCTCTTCGTCCTGGCCGCCTTTGCGACCTTCATTTCATTACAAAGTTATCTGAAGAAAGACGGTGAACCGATTGTGCAAATGGCGACCTTGCTAACCGCCGCCTGTTTTTCGGCTTTGATCAGCGTCGTTTTTTTAGCGATGCTCATCCTGGCCACAAGCATGCCTCTTTACGCCAAAATAATGGCGCGCTGAGTGCGCCATTGCGTCAAGGCCAGCAAGTGTCGGCGCGGTTCATCTTGATTAGTGCTCGCCTGCCAAAGCGTCGTTCCGTCGAGCCCGACATATTTTTGGGCCAGCACCGCACCTCCCGAAAAAGTCGAACGTAACACCACCAGGGCTTGGGCGTGCTGCGGAAAACCTTCGGCCACATCTTGGACCGAGCAGCCGGCCTGGGTTAACACCCCACGAAACTGAGCGGCGGCCGTACCCAGTAACCGGCCGGTGGCGGCGGCGGGAAAACTCCAGACTTGCCCGTCCCACCAAGCCAAAGAGCTACGCGTCGCTTCGGCTAATCGCCCAAGCACGTCGAACTGCAAACCCTCCACGTCGAGGCGCGGTGTCCGGCTTTTTAATTCCCGCCAGGCCTCCGATGAATTACGCCACGGCCCGCTCTTCGGGCGAGGTAGCCATTCGGGTTGATCGCGCTCGGTCCTTAATTGGAATAGGTCAATCGTCGATGGTGTCGCCGGCAACGCACGCGCCGTGAGCCATTCTGTCGGGAGCGCATCGGCGCGCGGGGCGACGATGAGGCGAAGGATGGCGTCGGTTAATTTTTCGCGGGCGAGTAGCTGTCGGACGACGGGTTGCCAGCGGGCCACTTCCGCCTTGGCCCCTAATTGCAGGCGCGACGCATCCAGACCTATCCGCGGGCAACCTAAGGCCAGCCGCGCAAGGTGA
>JAPLTU010000056.1 GCA_026397965.1 Verrucomicrobiota bacterium
GACGGCCTTTTTTGCCCATGAAAAACCGACGTATGTGATCATGGCCGCGGCCCGCGTGGGCGGCATTCATCATAACTCTACCGCTCCTTACGATTTCCTTTACGACAATCTCATCATGTCGGCGAACGTCATCGAGGCCGCCCGCCAACATTCCGTCCGTAAACTGCTCTACCTCGGTTCCAGTTGCATCTATCCGAAGCTGGCCGCGCAACCGATCAAGGAGGAAGCTCTGCTCACGGGTCCGCTCGAGCCGACTAATGAGGCGTATGCGATCGCCAAAATCGCCGGCATCAAGCTCTGCACGCACGCCCGCGCGCAATACGACTGCGATTTCATCAGCGCGATGCCCTGCAATCTCTACGGCTACGGAGATAATTTTTCGCTCGAAAATTCGCACGTGCTTCCCGCGCTAATCCGGAAGATGCATGAGGCGAAATGTCGCGGCGATGCTATTTTAAAACTTTGGGGTACCGGTCAACCCTTGCGTGAGTTCCTGCACGCCGACGATCTTGCCCAGGCTTGCCTGCTTTTATTGCGCAAATATTCGTCGCCGGGCCATATCAATATCGGCTCCGGTGAAGAGTTAAGCATCCGTCAATTATCCGCCATGATCGCCGAAGTCGTCGGGTTCAAAGGCCGAATCGAATTCGACCCCTCGATGCCCGATGGCACCCCGCGTAAATTGATGGACGTCTCAGGCATCCGCGCGCTGGGTTGGTCGCCTTCGATTTCTTTGAGCACGGGCATCCGCGGTGTTTACGAATGGTATCTCGCGTATTCCGCCGAAGCACGGCGGTAAGCCGCAAAGTTAGTTGACCCGTTGACTAGTGGGCCAGTTTAAGAAGAAAGTTAGTTGATGGGTTGAATAGTTGGCCAGTTGGCCAGATCGATACAGCGTTAGTTGACCCGTTAACCCGCTGGCCAGTTGGCAAAAGCGATACAACGTTAGTTGACAGGTTGACTAGTTGACACGTTGACAAGGGATGCAACGGGTAGGGGTGCGATGACATCGCATCCGTTCGGGTAATGGGTAGGGACGGTTCTCCGAACCGTCCAATCGGCGGGCTCGGAGAGCCCGCCCTACCTCAAGACACCCCAGCAAATCATCCAGTCTCCAGTTTCCCTTTGAGTCAGCTCGCTGTCTTCCCTTGCCCACGGGTCAACAGGTCAACCGACCAGCTAATTTGTCTCTCTGGCCAACCGGCCAACCGGCCAACCGGCCAACTAATCAACGGGTCAACTTGTTAATCGGCCTTCAGCCTCCCTTGCCCACCGGTCCACTTGTCAACCTGCCAGCTAATTTACCTCTCCGGCCAACTGGCCAACCGGCCAACTAATCAATTCTTCTTCGGTTCTGAGCCTCTTCTTTCCATGATCACCCTCTGCATTCCTGCTCGCATCGCCTCCACGCGCCTACCGCGTAAGGTCTTGCTGGATCTGGGCGGCAAGCCCGTGGTGCAACATGTCTGGGAGCGCGCCAAACAAGTTAAGCAGGCGAATCGCGTCATTCTTCTCACCGACTCTGAAGAGGTCGCCACCGTCGCCCGTGGCTTTGGCGCGGAGGTCGTGATGACTTCGCCCGACTGCCCCTCGGGCACGGCGCGGATGGCGAGCGTCATCGAAAAAGTACCCGGCGAATTCTTTCTGAATGTCCAGGGCGATGAGCCTTTTATTCAGCCCGCGTTGTTGGATGGATTGATTTCGCGCTGGAAAGAGACGAAATGCCCTTTGGTCACGGCGGTCGCCAAAATCCAATCCACCGAGCGCTTACTGGCTGCAAGCGTAGTCAAGGTGGTTCGGGCGGAAAACGGCGCCGCGATATATTTTTCCCGCAGCCCGATTCCACATCTGCGCGGAATCGATCCCGCCGAATGGGTCGCGCGCCGCGATTATTGGGTCCACATCGGAGTCTATGGTTACGACCGTAAGACCTTAGCGAGCTACGCGCAGCTTACGCCCACCGAACTCGAGAGCACGGAATCACTCGAA